>NZ_PCOW01000006.1:0-175919 GCF_002979495.1 Microbacterium sp. MYb64
CTCTCCACGATCGGCGGGTGATCTGTTCCACCGTACGGGGGCGGGGTCTGCGCGGCGAAGGCGGCGGCGTCGTTGTTCTGGCTCACGTGCGGATCCCCCTGCAGCTCTGGCGTGGCGCGATCATGCCGCGCGACCCTGCCAGCGTAACCGCCGAGGCTGACCGTGCGACCCGGATCGGATGGGGAGGACTGCCCCTCCGCAGACCCCGACCCCGTACGGTGGAACAGATCACCCGCCGATCGTGGAGAGGAGCCCGCATGGCCGATCCGGGCCTGCAGGCTGCAGCAGAACATCCGGGGCTGCGTCGCCTCGGGATCCTGCCGCTGCGCGTCGTTCCGGGGCGCGGCAACCTCGCGATCTGGGCGTTCGCCGTCGCCTGTGCGCTCACCCAGCTCGCGGTCGCGGCATCGCTGAGCGCCACCGCTTATCGCGTACCGCTCGCTGCGGCACTCATCCTCTCCCTCCTGCAGGCGGCCGCGATCGTGCTCGCGCTGTTCGCTCCGGTCTGGGCGACCGTGCTCGCGCTGATCTCGGGCAGCGCGCTCTCCGGCCTCGCCGTGTCGGGCCCGGACCAGCCGTGGCCGGTCGCCGCCTCGACCATCGTCGCCTATGCACTCGTCTGGATCGGCGTCGCACTGCGGGCGCGCTGGTGGCTCCCGGTCGCCGGGTGGGCGTTCAGCGTGCTGCTGGCGATCATGATCGCCACCGAATCGCAGGGCGACGTGGGCAGCGGCCCTGTGGTCGCCGACCTGATCGTGTTCGCCGCTGTCACGCTCGTCGCCGCAGCCATCGGAATCGGCATCCGCAACTGGTCGCTCCTGCGTGCCCAGCTGCGCGCGGAGCGTGCAGCGACCGCGGCGGAGCTCGCCCGCCGCGAGGCGGTGCAGGACAAGGCGCGCATCGCCCGCGAGCTGCACGACGTCGTCGCGCACGGCATGTCCGCGATCCAGGTCCGCGCGGCGAGTGCGCGCTACCGGATGCCGGATCTTCCCGCGGATGCGGCGGCCGAGTTCGACGAGGTCGCCGCCACTGCGCGGTCCGCGATGAAGGAGATGCGCGTGATCCTCGGGCTGCTCCGCGACGAGGAGGGCGAGGCCGACCACGCCCCGCAACCTGGGCTCGACGACCTTCCCGCGCTTCTCGCCAGGGCGAACGACCTCGCGCCCGTGACGGAGACCGGGTCCTGGCAGCTCACCGCCGCGGAGCAGAGCAACCCGCTCCTGGGGCTCACCGCCTACCGCGTGGTGCAGGAGGGGCTGAGCAACGTCGCCCGGCACGCTCCGGGTGCGGAGACGGAGATCGCCTGGACCGAGACGCCTGCGGAGCGGGGGATCCGGATCCGCAATGCCGCTCCGACCAGGGCGATCGCTCCACGGGCGGACGGCGGAGGGCACGGGCTGCGCGGCATGCGCGAGCGCGTCGAGGCGATGGGCGGCACGGTCGCCGCGGCAGTGACGGGAGACGGCGGGTACGTGCTGCAGGTGCGGATCCCCCGGGAGGAGCAGGCATGACGACGGTGCTGATCGTGGACGACCAGGCGATGCTGCGGGCCGGCTTCGCCGCGATCCTGCAGGCGCAGGACGGGCTCGACGTGATCGGGCAGGCGTCGGACGGGAGCGAGGGCGTCGATGAGGCGCGCCGGCTGCGTCCGGACGTGGTGCTCATGGATGTGCGGATGCCGAACCTCGACGGGATCGAGGCGACCCACCGCATCATCGCCGCCGCCGAGCGCGACGGCCGCACCCCGCCCGCCGTCCTGGTGCTGACCACGTTCGACGCCGACGAGTACGTGCACGAGGCGCTGCAGGCGGGGGCCAGTGGATTCCTGCTCAAGGACGCCCTGCCCGAGGAGCTCGTGCAGGCGGTGCGCGTGGTGGCGGCCGGCGACGCCCTGCTCGCCCCGCGCATCACCCGGCGCCTGCTCGAGCGCTTCGCGGAGAGCCGCCCGCGCTCGAACAGCGCGGAGCTGCGCCTGAAGGGCCTGACCGAACGGGAGCACGAGATCCTCGTGCTGATCGGGCGGGGGCTCTCGAACCGCGAGATCGCGTCCGAGCTGTTCCTCGCGGAGCAGACCGTCAAGACGCACGTCAGCCGGATCTTCTCCAAGCTCGATCTGCGCGACAGGGTGCAGGCCGTGATCCTCGCCTACGACGCCGGTCTGGTCGCGCCCGCGGGCTGAGCCGGGTCAGGCCGTCTGAGAGACGGCGACGCTGAACACCGACAGGCCCACGACGAGGATCACGACCACGATCAGAGCCCACACCACCAGGAGCAGGCTCGAGATGATCACGCCCGCCACGGCCATGCCACGCCCCGCCGGCTCCTTCCTCAGTCCGGCGATGCCCAGGATCAGCGCCGCGATGGGGACGAGGAAGGTGAACCCGAACAGGATCGAGACGAGCGCGAGCACCATCGAGGCGATGCTCATCCCCTTGGGCTCCGGCGCGGCGAGGTAGGTCGGCATCGGGTAGTACGCCTGGCCGTTCGCGGGCTGCTGCGCCATCGGATAGGGCGGGGCGGCCTGATACGGCGGCGGCCCCGATTGCGGGTCCTGCGGATAGGTCATGACTTCCCCCTGGTCTCCATGGGGCGAGGCGCCCCCTTCCTTCCTAGCGCAGCTCGGCCGACGGCGCCGCCCCGATCGTCGTGATACCGCGGTAGGGGGTGTACTCAGCACCGCAGCGGGACGCGGCGGGCGAGACCTGACCGCGACCGTAGGGGCATGGCACTCCTCATCCCCGTCCTCGCTCCCGCGCCGGCGCATCCTGCGCGGCCCGTCGCCCCCGGCTCCGCCCCGGCGAAGACCACCCGCGACACGGCCGTCGACGGCGTGCGGGCGATCCTGCTGGGGGTCGTGGTGCTGCTGCACTCGCTGATGGTCGGCGTGAGCGTCGCCGCCGACGGATCCCCGATCCTGCGCAACGCGATGGAGGGCTGGGACGGTTTCGCCCCGCTCACCTGGGTCCTGCAGATCATGCCGCTGTTCTTCGTGCTCGGGGGCTTCGCGTCGTACACGCAGTGGACGCGGCAGCGGGCGCGGGGCGCGACGACCGGCGACTACGTGGCCGCGCGGATGCGCCGGCTGCTGATCCCCGCGTCCGGCGCGATCCTGGCGACCGCGGTGGCGCTGGCCGCCCTCATGATCGCCGGGGTTCCGGCTGACGTCGTCGCCACGGCCGGATTCCGGATCAGCCAGCCGCTGTGGTTCCTGGGCGTGTACCTCGGCTGCTCGGCGCTCGTGCCGTTCATGGTGCGCCTGCACGAGCGGCACCGGATCCTCACCGTCGTCGCGCTCGCCGCAGGGGTCGTCGCCGTTGACATCGTGCGCGGCGCGACCGGGCTCACCGCGATCGGGCTGGTCAACATGGCCTTCGTGTGGCTGCTGCTGCAGCAGATCGGCTTCGCGGTCGCGGACGGATCCCTGGACCGCGTGCGCCGCGGACCGCTGCTCGCGATCGCCGGCGCCGCCGTCGCGGTGGCAGGCGTGCTGATCCTCACCGGCGCCGCGCCGGCCGACCTCATCACGGCGCTCAATCCGCCGATGGCGATCCTCGTGGTGGCCGGCATTGCGCAGACCGCGCTGTTCCTCGTCCTGCGCCCGCGACTGCGCACCTGGGCCGCGGGCCCGCGGACGGCGGCCGCGGTGGGATGGATCAACGCCAGGGCGATGACGATCTACTCCTGGCACATGCTCGTGGTGGTCGCGCTCGCCGGAGCGCTGCTGCTCTCCCCGCTGTCGCTGCCGGTGCCGCTCAGCGCCGCCTGGTGGGCGGGCCGCCCGCTCTGGTTCGCGGTCGTGCTGATCGCGGTGGCGCTCGTCGTCGCCCGCGTAGGCCGGCGCGAGGCCGCCCGAGAGCCCAGGGCGATCCTGATCGGCACGGGTCGCGCCACGGTGTCCGCGCTCGTCGGGGTGGGCGGCGTGGTCACGATCCTCGTCGCGGGATCCGCCCCCTCCGCCTGGGTGCTCGGCGCGGCGCTGATCCTCGCGAGCGTGCGGCTGGCGGGCGGGAGCCTGCGCGCCGGCTGATCCGGCGGGGGTCGCACGGCGCCGACGCTCCGGATGACGAAATGACAGTTCCCGTTCTTCCCGTGGATACCGGTATACCGCTACGTTCGCAGTGTCGTGTCCGGATCGAGGGGGTTTCGCGTGGAGAGCATGTCACCGGCAGCCAGAGCAGGGCGCAAGGGCAGGGGCAGAGGCCGCGCAGGGCTCAGCATCCAATCGAAGCTGCTGATCATGCTGCTCGGCGTGAGCCTGATCTCCGCCCTGATCATCGGCGCGATCGGGTTCGTCAACGGGCGCAACTCCCTGCACGCGAGCTCGATCGACCAGCTCACCACGATCCGCGAGATGCGCACCCATGAGATGGCCGTCGCGCTCGCTGACGTCCAGCGCACCGCCGCGCTGAATTCACGCAATCTCAGTGCGCAGAACATGTCGAAGGCGCTCAACGCCGGCTTCGACGAGCTGCAGAGTCAGACGCTGCCCGCCGACCAGGAGACGGCGCTCGACGGTTTCTACGCGGACCACTTCGTCCCCGCGCTCGAGAAGAGGACGGGCGACCACTACGGATCCGGTGCGTTCGTGCCCGAGTCCGCCGCGGGCCGATGGATCCAGGCCCACTACACGGCCCGGAACACGGCGCTCGACGACGCCGGCTACGAGAAGATGCTGACGACCGATGACGGCGGGGATGGCACGACGTACTCCGCGGCGGCGGCGCGCTACGGCGACTACTTCTCCCGGCTCGTGACGCAGGCCGGCTACGAGGACGTGCTGCTGCTCAACCTGACCGGCGACGTCGTCTACTCGGCGTACAAGGGGCCAGAGATCGGCAGCAACGTCGACACCGGTCCGCTCCGCGACTCCAAGCTCGCCGACGCCTATCGCAAAGCGATCGCGACGAACTCGGTCGACACCGTCGTGATGACCGACTTCGAGCGCTGGGTGCCGTCCATGGGCACCCCGACCATGTGGATCGTGTCGCCGATCGGCAACGACGATGGCATCACCGGCGCGCTCGCGATCCAGCTCCCGCTGTCGTTCGTCAACGACGTGATGACGGGCAGCAACGGCTGGAAGGGTCAGGGACTCGGCACGACGGGCGAGGTCTACCTCGTCGGGCGGGACGGTCTCATGCGCAGCACCTCGCGCGAGGTGGTCGAGCACCCGAAGCAGTACGTGCAGAACGCCGTCGATCACGGCACGCCCACGGCGGCCGCGAAGCGCGCCGCAGAGGTCGCCGGCACCGTCCTGATCCAGCCGATCACGGGCGAGGCGGTGACCCGCGCGCAGAGCGGGAAGAGCGGCACGCTCGAGGGATCCGACTACATCAGCGGGTCGAGCGTCGTCAGCTACGGACCGCTCGACGTGGACGGCCTGGACTGGGTCGTCATCGCGCGCATCGACTCGAGCGAGGCCTTCGCGCCCGTGGACGACTTCACGCGGATCGTGCTGATCTCGCTCCTCGGGATCATGCTCGCGGTCGCCCTCCTCTCCCTCCTGCTGGCGCAGGTGTTCACCCGCCCGATCAACCGCCTCGTCACCGCGGTGCACCAGGTCGCCGAGGGCGATCTCGACGTGCAGGTCCCGGCCGGATCGCGAGACGAGTTCGGAGACCTCGGCAGCGCGTTCAACGACATGGCGTCGAGCCTGCGGATCAAGCAGCAGCTGATCGACGACCAGCGCGAGGAGAACGAGCGCCTTATGCACACGCTCATGCCGCAGAGCGTGGCCGAGAAGTACAAGCAGGGCGAGGAGGCGATCACCGAGGCGCACGACAACGTGTCGGTGGTCTTCGCCGAACTCATCGGCTTCGACGACCACAGCAGGAGCCTCACGGCCGAGGAGGAGATCGCACAGCTCAACATGCTCATGCGCGGCTTCGACGAGGCTGCGGAGCGCGCCGGCGTCGAGAAGGTGCGCACGCTGCACGGCGGATACCTGGCCTCCTCGGGGCTGATCGTCCCGCGGGTCGACAACGTGCGCAGGGCGGTCGAGTTCGCCCGCAGCCTGCGCGAGGTGCTGGAGAGGTTCAACGCGCAGAACGGTACGGCGATCGGTCTGCGCGCCGGCGTCGACACCGGCGCCGTGACGAGCGGCCTGGTCGCGCGCACGAGCCTCGCCTACGACCTGTGGGGCGACGCGGTGAACCTCGCCTACCGGGTGCGCTCGGTGAGCGGTGATCCCGGCATCTACGTCAGCCAGGAGGTGCGCGACCGCACCGCCGAGCTCGTGGAGTACGTCGAGGCGGGGACCGTCGAGGTGCGCGGCAAGGCCGAGACCGTGTGGAAGGTGGCCTGACATGGGCGGCCTGTTCCAGCAGGGCTGGACCTGGTGGCTGATCGGGCTCGCCGTCGGCGTGCCCGTGCTCCTCGTGGGGCTGACCGAGCTGCTCGGAGCGCTCCGCCGCCGTGGCAACCCGATGGCCAAGCCGGTCGCGCTGCTGCGCAACGCGGTCATCCCCGCCGGGGCGCTGTTCGCCCTGCTCGTCTTCGCGATCGGGCAGAAGGACGACGGCTACGTCTGGGTGCGGGTCGTCGCGACGATCTTCGGGTTCCTGCTGATCCTGCTCGTGCTCTCCGCCTTCAACGTCGTCCTCTTCGCGAACGCGGAGGAGGGATCCTGGCGGCGACGCGTGCCGTCGATCTTCGTCGAGATCGCGCGGCTCGTGCTGGTCGTCGTGGGTCTCGCGATGCTGTTCTCCTGGGTGTGGGACGCCGACGTGGGCGGCCTCTTCACTGCCCTGGGCGTGACCTCGATCGTCATCGGCCTGGCGCTGCAGAACGCGGCGGGCGGCGTCGTCTCCGGTCTGCTGCTGCTGTTCGAGCAGCCGTTCAAGATCGGCGACTGGCTCGACACCGGAGGAGTGAAGGGACGGGTCGTCGGGGTCAACTGGCGTGCGGTGCACATCGACACCGGATCCGGGATCCAGATCGTCCCGAACTCGACGCTCTCCGGCGCCTCGTTCACGAACATGAGCGAGCCCGCAGGTCCGTACTACGCGACGGCGTCGATGTCCTTCAGCACCGACGACCCGCCGCAGGAGGTCATGGCTCTGCTCGTGCAGCTCGCCGACGGACTGCCGATGCGGTGGCGCGAGGAGCGGGCGAGCGCCGAGTACGCCGGCTCCGCGAAGTACACGGTCTCGATCCCGATCGCGGCGCCGGCCGAGGCCTCGGCCGCGCTCTCCCTCTATCTCTCCTGGCTCTGGTACGCCGCACGGCGGCGCGGATTCGCCCTCGACGGCGATGCGACCGATCCGATCGCCGAGCCCGCGATGCTCGACGCCGCGCTCGAGGAGGCCGCGCCCGTGCTGCACCTCGACGAGGCGGGCAGAGACCTCGTGCGCAACGGTGCGAAGCTGCAGCGGTACGGCATCGGCGAAGTCGTGCTGTCCGCCGGCATCGTGCCGAACGAGGTGCGCCTGATCCTGTCCGGCCGGGTCGTGATGCAGTTCGAGACCGGGGACGCACGGATCCCGGTGGGCGAGGCCGGCCCGCGCGAACTGATCGGCCAGACGGCGCTCACCCGCGAGCGCACCACGGTGACGATCTCCGCGGTGGAGGTGCTGACCGTGCTGCGGATCCCGCTCGACGTCATCGACGAGCTGATCCGGGTGCACCCGAGACTCGCGGCCGAGATCGGCGAGTCGCTCGAGCTCAAGCGTGCCGCGACCGCCGAGGCGATCGCCGCCCTCGGCCTTCCCCGAGGGGAGATCCGGCCGCGCTGATGCCCGGCGTCAGGCTGTGCGGTCGCGCCGGGGTCAGGCGAAGCGGTCGCGCCGCCGCCACCGCAGCCGCGTGACGAGCACCCCGAGCAGGCAGAGCGCGCCGCCGAGGAACATGAGCGGGGTCGGCACCTCGCCGAGGATCAGCCATGACAGCAGGATCGCGATCGCCGGCACCACGTAGGTGGTTGCCGAGGTCTGCCCCGCGGTGCTGCGCTGCAGCACATAGGCCCAGGTGGTGAAGGCGATCGCGGTCGGGAAGATGCCGAGGTAGACCACCCAGAGCGTCGCATCGAGCGGAGCGGTCTGCAGCGCGCCCACGAGGCTGCCGGTCCAGGGCAGCAGGGCGACCGTTCCGACGGCCGCGCCCAGCCAGGTGAGCGTGGTCGCATCGGTGCCGGCGCTCAGCAGGTGCTTCTGCAGCAGGGTGCATCCGGCGTACATGACCGCGGCGAGAAGTGCGAGCAGGAGGCCCGCGATGTCGATGGCCCCGCTCTTCGTCGAGGAGTTCAGGCCGATCAGCACGACGCCTCCGAATGCGATCGGGGCTCCGATCAGCAGCGGCTTCGGGAACCCCTCGCGCAGGAACAGCCCGCTGAACACGACGACCATGAGCGGCGCGAGGTTGACCACCATCGCGGCGGTGCCGGCGTCGAGGGTGTGCTCCGCCGCGTTGAGCGCCAGGTTGTAGATGCAGAACCAGCCGACGCCCCACACCACGACCAGCAGCCAGAGCCGCCGCGCCGGCAGGCGGATGCCGCGCTTGAGCGCGAGGGCGGTGAGCGCGACCGTTCCGACAGCCATGCGCAGCAGCGCCAGCGCGCCGGGGTCGAAGTGGGGCCCCGCGCCGCGGATGCCGATGAACGCCGAGGCCCACAGGACGACCGTGACCACGGCCGCGATCAGGACGAGCGCTCCATGGCGCCGCGGGGCCGGTGCGGCCGTGCCGCCGCCCTCCGCGGGTCGTCGCGGGCGTCCCTGGGTGGTCTCCGTCATCCTTCGATCGTCGCAGGGGCCGCGGACATCGGTCGAGCACGGCGACCGCCATCCCTCACCGATATCCCGCCACGCTCACCGGGAACCGGCGTGGCGGACGCCCGCACCGGCGCCGGTGCTAGAGCGCGCTGCGGCGGGCGTGGATAGCCGTGCCCGCCGTGCCGTCCGAGTAGGCGACCGTGATCACGGGGTCGCCGAGGTCGATCAGCGATCCGCCGACCGTGAGCGTCGCGTGGCCCGACCCGTCGAAGGTCGCGGATCCGGCGGGCGAGGATCCGTAGCTCACGGATGCCGTCGCCCCCGGCTCCCCGGAGAGCGACAGGGTGTCGCTGGAGAGGATCCGGATGCCGAGCAGCCCGACCGTCGCGTTGCGCGTCAGGCCGGCGAAGGCGAGCGGCTTCGGCGCGGCCGGCACCGGCGTCGGCTGCGACGGCGCGCCGGGGCCGGATGGCGTGGAGGGGGTCGAGGGCGTGCCGGGCCCTGGAGCCGTGCCGCCCGGCGTCGTGCCGTCACCGGGAGTCGGCCCGGACGAGGTGCCGCCGTCGGCCGGGGGATCCGCGAGCGGCGGCTCGGTCGGCGTCGCGGGAGCAGGCGTCGCGGGAGCCGTCGTCGCGGCCGGTGCGGTGCGCGGGAGGGGGCCGGGTGAGCCGCCACCCTCTCCGAGCAGGGCGTTCGCCGGATTCCGGGTGCCGGCCTCGACCGAGATGTCCGAGGCCGAGGCCGAGGCCGAGGCCGCGGTCGCCGGGCGGTCGGTCGTGGCGGGGTGGAGACCGAGGACGAGCACGCCCCCGGCTGCGCAGAGCAGCACCGCGGCCGCTCCGCCGACGAGCAGGAGCGCCCTGCGTCGGCCGAGGCCCTGGGGCCCTTCTCCGGCGCGTGCGACCGGAGCGGCGGTGGGCAGGATCGACGCGGACTGCGGCTCGAGTCGGGCGGCGCGACGCGGGGACCCTGCGGGCGGTGCGCCCGGGGCCGCGGATCCGAGATCCGTCTCCTGCGTCATGTCCTGATCCGATTCGGCGGTGCGCCCCAGCAGGGGCGTGCGCCTCACGATATCCGAACGCCCGTCCGCACTAGGAGTCCCCACGGCCCGTCCGCACCCTCCGATAGACTGGCTCCGCCCGATCGGGCCAGCTCATCAGCCGGTGCAAACCCGGCGAAAGCACGGCAGCGGATGCGGCCGCCCCCAGGGGCCCGCAGGCCGCTGAAAAGGGGGAACACCCATGCCAGGAATCGTGATCGTCGGCGTCCAGTGGGGCGACGAGGGCAAGGGCAAGGCCACGGATCTGCTCGGCGAGCGCACCGACTGGGTCGTCAAGTTCAACGGCGGCAACAACGCGGGGCACACGGTCGTCGTCGGCGACGAGAAGTACGCTCTGCACCTGCTGCCCTCCGGCATCCTCTCGGCCGGCGTCACCCCCGTGATCGGCAACGGCGTCGTGATCGACCTGGAAGTGCTCTTCCACGAACTCGAGGCCCTCGGATCCCGCGGCATCGACACCTCGCGCCTCAAGGTGAGCGCCAACGCGCACATCATCACCCAGTACCACCGCACGCTCGACAAGGTCACGGAGCGCTTCCTCGGCAAGCGCATGATCGGCACCACCGGCCGCGGCATCGGCCCGGCCTACGCCGACAAGATCAACCGCGTGGGGATCCGCGTGCAGGACCTCTTCGACGAGAACATCCTGCGCCAGAAGGTCGAGGGCGCCCTCGACCAGAAGAACCACCTGCTGGTGAAGGTCTTCAACCGTCGCGCCATCACGTGCGACGAGATCGTGGAAGACCTGCTCTCCTACGCCGAGCGGCTGCGTCCGATGGTCGCCGACACCGGTCACCTGCTCGACGACGCGCTGCAGCGCGGCGAAGTCGTCGTGTTCGAGGGCGGCCAGGCCACGATGCTCGACGTCGACCACGGCACCTACCCGTTCGTGACGTCGTCCTCGGCGACCGCCGGAGGCGCCGCGACCGGATCCGGCGTCGGCCCCGGCCGTCTGGATCGCATCGTCGGCATCGTGAAGGCGTACACGACGCGGGTCGGATCCGGCCCCTTCCCCACCGAGCTCTTCGACGAGCAGGGCGACTGGCTGCGCGCGCGCGGCTTCGAGTTCGGCACCACCACAGGGCGTCCGCGCCGGGTGGGCTGGTATGACGCCCCGATCACCCGCTACGCGACCCGCGTGAACGGCATCACCGACCTCGTGCTCACCAAGCTCGACATCCTCGACGGCCTCGACCAGATCCCGGTCTGCGTCGCCTACGACGTCGACGGCGTGCGCTTCGACGACGTGCCGGTGAACCAGAGCGACTTCCACCACGCGAAGCCGATCCTGGAGTACTTCCCGGGCTGGCAGGAGGACATCTCCTCCGCGCGCACGTTCGAGGATCTGCCGAAGAACGCGCAGGACTACGTGCTCGCGCTGGAGAAGATGAGCGGCACGCGCATCTCGGTGATCGGCGTCGGCCCGGAGCGCGACCAGGTCGTCGTGCGCCACGACCTCGTCGACTGACCTCTGCGGGGCGGCCGCGTGCCGAGCGCACGGGATACTGCCGAATGCACGGGCTATCGGCGTGAACGACCCGTGCACTCGACAGCAGGGCGTGCACTCGACGAGAGAGTGAGGATGCGATGACGCGATTCTGGGTCGGCGGCTACGGCGTCGACATGGACGGGCACGCCGACGGCATCGGCGTGCTGGCGGTCGACGAGGGGCATGGGCCGACGACGCTCGCGTACCGCGGCGCGGTCGCGCCGGCTCCATCGCCGTCCTGGCTCGCGCAGCATCCGACGCTCGACGTCGTCTACGCGGCGCTCGAGGGATCAGGGGAGGTCGCCGCGTTCGCGCGCGCGGGCGAGACCGCCCTGCGCCCGCTCGGGCGGCCGGTCGCGGCGGGGCAGTCCGTGTGCCACCTCGCCGTCGCGCCCGACGGCCGCTTCCTCGTGGCGAGCTGCTACGGCGACGGCCGGGTGGTGCGGATCGGGCTGGGCGCGGACGGCGGCCTCGTGCCCGGTGCGCGCGACAAGGCGGCGGAGCTGCGGGCGGCGCTGTTCGGCGACCGCGACGCCGAGGAGCGCGAGGGGGGCGACGAGTCCCAGGACCGCGCGGATCCGATGGTCGCCGAGGATCCCTACGCCGCGGATCCGAACCGCCTGGATCCGAACGGAGATCCCCGCGTCTCGCACGCGCACGCGGCGGCCTTCCTGCCCGACGGCCGGATCGCGACGACCGACCTCGGCTACGACCTCGTGCGGATCTGGCGCCCTTCGGCGTCGGGGCTGACGCCCGATCACGAAGTGGTGCTGCCGCGCGGATCCGGTCCCCGGCACATGGTCGCGCATCCCAGCGGGCACCTGCACGTGGTGACCGAGTACTCGTGCGAGCTGTTCACCCTGGCCGCCGACCGCGAGGGCCGTTGGGGCCTGGTCTCCGGCGTCCCGGTCTCGGCGATCGTGACGCCGGGCCACGACTATCCGGCCGAGCTCAGCCGCTCGCGCGACGGCGAGACGCTCTACGCCGGGGTGCGCGGCAGCAACACGATCGCCGCGCTCCGCGTGCGCGGCTCCGGCGAGCGGGTCGAGCCCCTCGCGCTCGCCGATGCGGGCGTGGACTGGCCGCGCCACCACCTCGTGCACGACGGCGCGCTGCTCGTCGCGGGCCAGCGCTCGGACGAGATCAGCGTGCTCGACCTCGACGACCGCACCGGAGCCCCTGGTCGCGTCCGGCACCGCACTCCCGCCCCCGCGCCGACGCACCTGCTGTCGGTGCGCTGAGCAGGCAGGCAGCTAGGCAAGCGGGCGGCTTGTGCGCGCGGTTCGGGCGCGCAACTCCGCAGGACCTTTGCAACTCTGCAGGCGATTCCGGCCCGGATCCTCCTGCGGAGTTGCAAATCTCCTGCGGAATGGACGCCGCGCAGAGTTGCGGACGCCCAGGCCCAGGGCACCGCGCACCCCGCCGACCCCGCCCTCACACCGCCCGCAGCGCGGGCGCCGGCTGCAGCAGATGCTCGACCACGTAGTCGGCATCGCGACCCATGCCCATCAGTGTGGGTGACGCGATCGAGTACTGGAACGGCAGGCCCATGAACGCGAGCCCTGGCACGGTCGTGGACAGACCGCGCTCATGCCGGATCCCGTTCTCATCCGCGAATCCCGGGATGTCGATCCAGTTCAGGATCGGGCGGGATCCGGTGCACCACACGATCGTCGCGGGGTGCAGCCGCTCGCCGCCCTCCAGCACCGGGAGGCCGTCGTCGATGCCGGCCACCCGGCCGACCCGGCGGATGCCCGCGCGGCGCAGGTCGGACAGGTGGTTGCGGACCAGGTTCACGCCGTGCCCGCGCTGCTGCTCCCAGACACGGCGCCCCTTCTCGGTGTCGAGCGTGATGTTGCGCAGGCGGCGGATGAAGATCCCGCTGATCAGGTTCCCGACCGGGGTGTCGATGCGTCCGGGTACCTGGCCCGGGTGGCGGCCCGCGAGGACGGTCCCGTGTCCGTTGGCGGCCGCTTCGAGGGCGATGTCGGTCCCCGAGTTCGCGGCGCCCACGATGAGCACCGCCCCCGTCGCGAAGTCCTCCGGGCCCTGGTACTCGAGCGAGTGCAGCTGGCGGATCGACGGATCCAGCCCCGTGGCGAACGCGGGCACGACCGGCCGGTGGTGCACGCCGGCGGCGACGACCACCTTGTCCGCGACGGCCTCCTCGCCCGCGTCGAGCTCGATGCGGAAGCGGCCGTCCGGCTCCACAGAGAGCCGCTGGACGCGTGTGGCCGTGCGCACCGGGATCTCGAACGTCATCGCATACCGCTCCAGATAGTCCGCGAGCTGTGCCGCCGTCGGGTACTCGAACATCCCGATCTCGAGGCGCAGTCCGGGCAGCTCCGCCCAGCGCCGCGGGGTGAACAGGCGCAGAGAACGGTAGCGCTCGCGCCAGGAATCGCCGATGCGCGCGTGCGCATCGAAGACGCCGATCGTCGCGCCGCGGTCCATCGCCCGGCGTGCGGTGTGCAGCCCCGCCGCGCCCGCGCCGACGATCGCCAGGTCGAGTGTCGTGGTGGACATGATGACCTCCTCTCCGGAGATCCGGTTCTCCGGTTCTCCGGCACGGTACGACGGGGCAGGAACCCGCGGCATCGGCAGAAATGACCAATTCCGAGAAGGTCGCGGATCGGGATCCGGGTCGCTCGGCGAGTCCTCGCGGCGGCTCAGCCGATGCCGACCAGCCCGTGCCCGAAGGCGTACGCGGTCGCGGCCGAGCGCGACGGCACGTCGAGTTTGCTGAGGATGCTGCCGACGTGGCGCGCGACCGTGCGCTCGCTGAGGAACAGACGTTCCGCGATGCGGCGGTTCGACCACCCCTTGGCGACGAGCTCGAGCACCTCGCGTTCGCGTCGGCTGAGTCCCGGATCCGATGCCTCCCGATGCGCGGTCGTGGCGAGGCGCTCGAGCCGGGCGAGATCCGGCACGGCGCCCAGCCCCTCCAGCACCGCGCGGGCCGCGTCGAACTCGAGTTGCGCGCCTTCCTCGTCGCCGGCGGCGCGGGCGGCGGATCCGATCGCGATGCGCACGAGCGCGGCGGGATGAGGCGCGTCGAGGCGCCGCCAATCCAGCCAGGCGGCACGCAGCAGTGGCAGCGCCTCGGCAGGACGGCCTTCCCGCAGCGCGATCTCGCCGCTGGCCTGTGCCGCCTGGGCACGCAGGCAGGGGGTATCGAACGCGACGGCGCACGCGGCGAGCTCTTCGGAAGCGGCGCGGGCCTCGGTGAGGCGACCGCGGTCCAGAGCCACTCTCACGGCCGCAGCGAGCACCTCGGCGCGTTCGGCGGGGCCGAGCGCCGTCGCCCGCGCCCTGGTCAGGCCGGACCACGCGGTGTCGAGCTCTCCGCCGTCCCGGTGCATCAAGGCGAGGCCGGGCTGCACCTCGCGTCCGAGCGCCGCGGCCTCCCGGAACGCATCTCGGGCTCGTGCCGCTCTGCCGGCGACCCGATGCAGCTCCGCCGCGCGATACCAGGCGTTTCCGAGGGTCTCTGTCCGCTTCTCTGTGCGGCACACCTGCTCCACGGCCTTGGTCGCCGCTCCCCATTCGCCGCCCAGCTGCATGACCGTGGCGCGATGCAGTGTGCATTCGCCACGGAACGGCTCAAGCCCCCGCTGCGTGTCGCACCAGTCTCCGAGGTCGCGCGTCCACACCCGAGCGCGTTCCAGATCCCCGCGCGCGAGGAGACTCGCTACGACGGCGCAGAACGCAGGGCCAGCGGCTCTGTCGCTGACACGACCAGATCCGATCATGAGCATCACCCTGTCCAGGCACACGAAACCCTCCTCGGGCCGGCCGAGATGCACGAGCGAACGGCCCAGTCCCATCGTGGCGAGGGCCTCGACGTCGGTATCACGGGCAGCGGCCGCGGAGTCCGCGGCCTGCCGGTAGAGCGGGACGGATCCTTCCGGGTCGCCCTGTGCGTACCGGGCGACCGCGCCGCACAGCTCCTGGAACACCTCCGTGCGCGCATCGGCCTCCGGCCGGGCGCAGAGATCGAACAGACGACCCATCCACGAGCGGGCGAGCACCTCCTCCCCCTGCTCGCTGAGCGTGAAGCCGAGCCAGAACACGCATCGCACAGCTGCCGCGAGGTTTCCGTCATCGAGGTGGCGCAGGTGCGCGCGCTCCCAGGCCCGGCGGCTGACCTCGTCGCGGCCGGTGAACCAGGCCGCCTGACCGAGCTCGTCCAGCTCGTCGGCGCCGAGGATCGCCTCCTGCGCCGCGAGGTCGTCGAATCGGCCCGTCCAGTCCACGACGGGCGCGTCCCGGATCGCCATGCGCACAGTATGTTCCCGACCGCGACAGGGGACAAGGGCGTGTTCGATGCAGGATGCTTGCAACTCGGCAGGCGATTCCTGCTCGGACTCTCCTGCGGAGCCACCATCGACCTGCAGGATGTCAGCACAGGATCCGGTCCCGCGGTCGTGTCGCCTGCTCCCGTCAGGCTCTAGTCTGATCGCAGCGGGGCCGACGGCCACCGCGCACGACGCAGCGACGCGAATGCGGGCGGGGGATATGAACGTGGCAGATGACGAGTCGATGCCCGCGCCCGGCGCACCGGATCCCCTCGACGTCGCGCGGGAGGGCGGTCACGAGCTCGCTGTCGGCTTCGGTTCCGCCGGTCCCGTGGGCGGGGTCTCGCCCGGCCAGGCCCCCGCACCCGCCGACCCGGCTCCCCGTCGTCGGCGCCGCGTCGTGCTGGCCCGGTCGCTGTCGATCGCCGGGGTGCTGCTGCTCGCCGGTGTCGGCGCGGTGCTGCAGCTCACGGCGAACCTCGGCTACGACCAGGCGCACACGCAGCTGGCGACGGCCTTGACGAAGCAGGGCGATGAGGCGTCGAACAACGAGCGCGTCCGCGCCGTCGACGACGAATCCGCGCGTGCCGCCGACGTGCTGCTGGGCGTGACCGATCCCGCCCTCGTCACCGACGCGCACAGGGCCGGGCTCACCACGGCGCGGGACCGCGCGCAGAAGGCGTCCGCTGCGGCCATGTCGCTGACCAGCGCCCGGGTTCCCGAGCCCGGCACGAAGCCGTCCTGGTTCTGGGAGCTGTACGCCCGTACGGCCCGGCTGGAAGCGGATTCGCGCGAGGTCAGCACCCTGACCTCGGCGCTCGGCCACTCGTCCGAGGAACTCGGATCCGCGACCAGCGCGATCGGTGAGACGGGTCTCGCCGTGGTCAAGGCCGCGGGCGGGCTCGCCGCGCAGATCGAGAGCGACAACACGCCTTCGCCGAACGAGGGCGTCCTGACGCTGCGCGAGCTGTCTGCCCAGCTGGTCGCCACCACCTCCTTCGACGAGCAGGTCGCGCAGGGATTCCGCGACTACGCCACGACCGTGCAGCAGGTGCGCGACGGGCACGTCGCGACTCTCGCGGCCGAGGCGGGTCCGCTGCAGGGGGCGCGACAGCAGATCGAGGACTTCGCGCGATCCCTCGTCCCCGGGGTGCTGCTCGATTTCCAGTGGGCGGATCGGGTGAACGACCTCGGCGGCGACAACGGCTACCTGTCCGGTGAGACGCGCACGCCGATCGAGTCGGGCCAGTACGCGACGATCCTGCTGTCCAACTCCGTCGCCGAGGAATGGCCCGGCGATTCCAGCAGAGCGCTGGTGGCGCACGAGGCCGGACATGCGATCGCGACGAAGTGCCGGTCGATGGTCGACAACACGGACTCGGCCTCGGCGGAGGCGTGGGCGACGGCCTGGGCCATCGGCATGGGATTCACCGATCCGGGCAACGGCACGCAGGCGTACGGTTCCCCGCCGGACGCGGTCGTGCAGCAGGCGATGGCCTGCCGCTGAGGGACCGGGGCCGCCGTCCCGCGGCGTGACATCGCCACTCTGCAGGATCCTTGCAACTTCGCAGGTGATTCCCGCGCGGATCCTCCCGCGGAGTTGCAGATCTCCTGCGGAACTGACGCCCAGACCGTTTCCCTCCACGCCCTAGACTCCCGGCTATGACCCCTCCGCCCTCGGCGTCCGTCGGTCAGGTCGTGGTGCTCGTCGAGCACTGGCCGGATCCGGTTCCGCCGACCGAGCTTCCGCTGCGAGGTGCGATGCGCCCCGGCGCCAGGGCGGTCTTCGTGGTGCTCCTCGTGCTCGCCACGGTCGTGGGGGCGGGCTCGATCGTCCCGCTCTGGACGATGACGACTCCCGGCGTCTGGTTCTCGCTCTTCTTCACCGTGTTCATCGCGGTCCTCGTCGTGGTGCTCTGGGCGGTCTACATCGGCTCCCTGGTGCACAGTGCGGAGCGCGTCCGGGCCCATGCGCGCTGGCTCGATGCGGCCGGCCGCATCGAGCGCCTCGACGGCGCGGTCCGGGCGCGCACGGTGTCGACGATCGAGGACGGCGGCGTCGACCGCTTCGAGCTCGTGGTCGACGTCGCCGGAGGCGCGCTCTCCGGGACGTGGGAACGAGCGACGGCAGGGACGCCGATGCTCCTCCAGACGCAGGTGCCCGGCGTCGGCGCGCGGGCGCGGATCTGGCGCATCAGGGATGCGGATGCCGACGCTCCGCTCGTGATCGAAGTCCGGGATCCGTCGGTCGTGACACCCGCCGCGGACCCCGTCTGACGATTTCTCAGGAATCCGCGCTGGACTCCGGCTGTTCTGGGAGGGTGGATGAGGTCGGGGGGGCGCCGTGCTCTGCGACCACCCCTGACCGAGAGGCGGATCGCATGACCGACGAATACGACCTGATCGTGCTGGGCGGCGGCCCCGTGGGAGAGAACGTGGCCGACCGCGCGGTGCAGGCCGGGCTCAGCGTCGTGATCGTGGAGAGCGAGCTCGTCGGCGGCGAGTGCTCGTACTGGGCGTGCATGCCGTCGAAAGCGCTGCTGCGCTCGCCGCAGGCCCTGCGCGCGGCGCAGCATGTCGGCGGTGCGGCCGAGGCGATCACCGGTGAGCTCGACGTGCGTGCGGTGCTCGACCGGCGCGACGCGTTCACGAGCCACTGGCAGGACGACGGCCAGGTGGCCTGGCTCGGCTCCGCCGGGATCGATCTCGTGCGAGGGCACGGGCGCCTGAGCGGCGAGCGGAAGGTCGCCGTCACCACGCCCGACGGCAGCGTGCGCACCCTCACCGCTCGGCACGCCGTCGCGGTCAGCACCGGATCCGACGCCGCGATCCCGCCGATCCCCGGCCTTCACGAGGCGAACCCCTGGACGAGTCGCGAGGCCACGAGCGCCGAAGAGATCCCGGCCTCGCTCGTCGTGATCGGCGGCGGGGTGGTCGCGGTCGAGATGGCCACCGCCTACGCCTCGCTCGGTGCGGAGGTCACGGTGCTCGCCCGCACGGGTCTGCTCGGATCCGTCGAGCCGTTCGCGGGCGAGTTCGTCGCCGAGGGGCTGCGCGCGCTCGGCGTCGACGTGCGCCTGGGCGTCGCGACCGAGAGCGTCTCGCGCGATGCCGACGGGGTGACCGTGACGACCGACGGCGGCGATGTGCACGCCGCCGAGATCCTCGTCGCGACCGGACGAACGCCCCGCAGCGGCGACATCGGCCTGGAGACCGTGGGACTCCCGGCCGGCCGCTCGATCCGCACTGACGACACCCTGCGCGTGCCCGGCGTGGACTGGCTTTACGCGGTCGGCGACGTGAACGGCCGGGTGCTGCTCACGCACCAGGGCAAGTACCAGGCCCGGGCCGCGGGCGATGTGATCGCTGCACGCGCGAAGGGCGAGCCGGTCGACGACGACCGCTGGGGCCGGCACGTCGCGACGGCCGACCATGCCGCGGTGCCGCAGGTCGTGTTCTCGGAGCCCGAGGTCGCGGCCGTGGGCGTCACCGCGGCGGCCGCCCGCGAGGCCGGCCATCGTGTCCGGGAGGTCGAGGTCGAGTTCTCCTCGGTCTCGGGGGCATCGCTGCACGCCGACGGCTACAAGGGCCGCGCCCACATGGTCGTCGACGAGGACCGGCAGGTGCTGCTCGGCGTGACCATGGTCGGACCCGACGTCGCCGAGCTCATCCACGCCGCCTCGATCGCGGTCGCGGGCGAGGTCCCGCTCGCTCGGCTCTGGCACGCGGTGCCGTCGTATCCGACCATGAGCGAGGTCTGGCTGCGCCTCCTCGAGGCCTACGGCCGCGAGTCCGCCTGACGGACTCCCTCCCCGGTTTCAGAGTGCGCAAATGGTTCCATCCGGGCCCCGGATCCAGCCATTTGCGCGCTTCGAACCGGGGAAAGGGGGAATCCGGAGAACGGCATGGCTGTTCCCGATGTCGGAGGCCCCGCGTACTGTCGGTAACGCGCCGTGTCGCCACGCCGCAGGCCGAGAAGAAGCGAGTCGCATCGATTCCCCGGAGGGACGAGCATGCAAGCAGTATTCGAAGGAACCGTCATCGCGAACGCGGATGACGCCGACGTGGTGGTCATCGAGGGTGACAGGTACTTCCCGCCGACGTCGATCACGGAGGGCGTGCTGCAGGCCGGCTCCACGTCCGAATCGCCCTCGGGGCAGGGCGAGCGCCAGTCCTACGCGATCCGGGTGGGCGAGCAGGACCACGAGGATCTGGCCTGGGCTCACCTCCATCCGTCCGCCGAGGCCGTCGAGCGCGCCGGTGTCGACTTCTCGGGGTACGTCGCGTTCGCCCCGGCCGTGACGGTGCGCGAGGGCGTCGTTCCGCAGGAGGGGGCGCTCCCCTGAGGGGCGGACTGCCGATGATCGAATTCCGCTCCGTCACCAAGACCTTCCCCGACGGCACCTGCGCCGTCGACGACTTCAGCCTGGTCATCCCCGCCCGGAAGACCACGGTCCTGGTCGGCTCGTCCGGCTCCGGCAAGACCACGCTGCTGCGCATGATCAACCGCATGGTCGAGCCCACCTCCGGCGCCGTCGAGATCGACGGCGAGAGCGTGCTCGACAAGGATCCCGTGGCGCTGCGCCGCAGCATCGGCTACGTGATGCAGAACTCGGGGCTGATGCCGCACTTCACCGTGATCGACAATGTCGCCACGGTGCTGCGCCTCAACGGGACCCCGCGCCGCGACGCGCACGTCCGCGCGCGAGAGCTGCTCGACACCGTCGGGCTGGACCAGGCCCTCGCCGACCGCTATCCCAGTCAGCTCTCCGGCGGGCAGCAGCAGCGCGTCGGCGTCGCGCGCGGGCTCGCCGCGGATCCGAACATCCTGCTCATGGACGAGCCCTTCGGGGCGGTGGATCCCATCGTGCGCACGGAGCTGCAGCAGGAGCTGCTGCGCCTGCAGCGCGAACTCGACAAGACGGTGGTGTTCGTCACGCATGACATCGAGGAGGCTTTCCTCCTCGGCGATCAGATCGTGATCCTGGACAAGTCCGCCCGCGTCGTGCAGAAGGGATCCCCTGAGGACATCCTCTCCGCCCCGGCCGACGACTTCGTCGCGGCGTTCGTCGGCGCCGACCGCGGAAAGCGCGCGCTGCACCTGAAGCAGACCCCGCACGGCACGCTGATCGTCGACGCCGACGGCCGCGCCCAGGGCACGCTGGTGCAGTCCCCGGCCTCGCTGCTGGACGCGCATCCGCCGAGGGCGGCGGATGAGGTCTCCGTCGACGCAAGGACCGCCGACTGACATGACCTGGATCATCGACAATCTCGGGCTCATCCTCGATCTGACCGCAACCCATCTGCGGCAGAGCCTGATCGCGCTCGTGCTCGGGGTCGTCGTCTCGGTGCCGCTCGGCTGGATCGCCTGGCGGTTCCGGCTGGTGCGCGGACCGATCATCGTGCTCACCGGCCTGCTCTACACGATCCCCTCGCTGGCGCTGCTCATGCTGATGCCCGCCCTGTTCGGCTACCGGGCGACGCTCGAGCCGAACCTCGTCGCAGCGCTCACGATCTACAACATCGCGATCCTGGTGCGTTCGGTCGCAGACGGGCTCGACTCGGTCGATGCCGACGTCCGCCGGGCGGCGACCGCGATGGGCTACGGATCCGGCCGCCGGTTCTGGACCGTCGAGCTGCCCCTCGCCGGGCCTGTGATCCTCGCCGGCATCCGCGTGGCCGCGGTCAGCACGATCGCTCTCGCGACGGTCGGAACGCTGATCGGCGTCACGAACCTCGGCTATCTCTTCACCAACGGGCTGGACCGCCGGCTCATCGAGGAGGTCTTCGCGGGCGTGCTCGCGGTGGTCGTGCTCGCGCTCATCGTCGACGTGCTGCTCGTGCTGCTGGGCCGCGTGCTCATGCCGTGGCAGCGCGCGCCGAAGCGGTCCTCGCTCGGCGCCAGGCCTGCCGTCGTGGCGGGGGGCGCCGTATGAACCTCTTCATCGACGCGATCCGGTGGTTGCTCGATCCCGCGCAGTGGACCGGCACCTACGCGCTCCCCAACCTGCTCGGCCAGCACCTGCTCTACACCGTGGCGTCGGTGCTCGTCGCAGCGGTCATCGCCGTCCCCGCCGGATGGATCATCGGCCACACCGGTCGCGGCAGGGAGGTCGCCGTGGCGATCTCGGGTGCCGCCCGTGCGATCCCCTCGTTCGGCCTGCTGATCCTGCTCGTGCTGCTGTTCGGCGTGCTTCAGATCCCCACCGCGGGACTGGTCACGTTCGTGCTCCTCGCGATCCCCTCCCTCCTCGCGGGCGCCTACATCGGCATCGAGGCGATCGATCCCCGGGTCCTCGACGCGGCCAAGGCGATGGGCATGACACCGTGGCAGGTGTTCTGGAAGGTCGAGTTCCGGCTCGGGTTGCCCCTGCTCATCGGCGGCCTCCGTGCCGCGACCCTGCAGGTGATCGCCACCGTCACGATCGCCGGGTGGGTGAACCTGGGCGGGCTGGGCTATCCGATCATCCAGGGCATCCAGCTGAACCAGTTCGATCAGGTGCTCGCCGGCGCGCTCCTCGTGGCCGCCCTCGCCCTGCTCGCCGATCTCGTGTTCGCGCTCGCACAGCGTGCCGCCGTGCCCGCCGGAGTGCGGGCCTCGGGCGGCGGGCGCACCGAGGGCGAACCCCGACGCCGTGCCCGCGCGCTCCGCGCCGCCCGCAGCTGATCACCTCCGCCGTCCCGCATCCGCAGAACACACAGATCGCCCAAGAACACAGATCGCCCAAGAACACAGATCGCCCAAGAACACAGATCGCCCAAGAGAGGAACACCATGTTCACCGCTCGCATCACCCGGATCGCCGCCGCAGCAACGGCCGCGGTCGCCGTCGCGCTCACACTCAGCGCGTGCGGATCCAGCAACCCGCTCGACAAGCCGAGCGAGAGCAGCGGATCCGGATCCTCCGACACGATCGTGATCGGATCCCAGGCCTACTACTCGAACGAGATCATCGCCGAGATCTACGCGCAGGCGCTCGAGAAGGACGGTATGACCGTCAAGCGCCAGTTCAACATCGGGCAGCGCGATGCGTACATGCCCGATGTGAAGTCGGGCGCGATCAGCCTGTTCCCCGAGTACACCGGCAACCTGCTCGAGTACCTGGGCGGCAAGGCCGACACGAACAGCCCGGACGACGTCTACGCGGCGCTCAAGAAGACCCTCCCGAAGGGCCTCGTCGCGCTCGACTACGCCAAGGCCGCGGATCAGGACACCTACACGGTGCTCAAGTCCATCGCCGACAAGTTCGGTCTCGACTCGATCGCCGACCTTTCCAAGATGACCGGCACGGTCACCGTGGGTGGCGCGCCCGAGTTCGAGAAGCGTCCCTACGGCCCCGCCGCGGCGAAGACCGACTACGGCGTCGACCTGGCGTTCTCGGCGACCGGCCAGACGACGCTCGAGGCGCTGCGCGCCGGCACCGTGCAGGTGGCGGACATCTACTCGGCCGACCCCGCGTTCGAGAAGGGCGACCTCGTCGCCCTCAAGGATCCGAAGAACATGATCCTGTCGTCGAACGTCGTGCCGATCGCGAGCGCGACCGTCTCCGACAAGATCTCGAAGGCGATCAACGCCGTCAGCGCCAAGCTGACCACGGAGGAGCTCGTCAAGCTCAACGTGCAGAGCACGGTGGACAAGAAGCAGGCTCCGGACATCGCCAAGGCCTGGCTCAAGGCGCAGGGCCTGAGCTGACGCCCAATCTCTGATCAGGACGGCCCCGGGATCCGATCCCGGGGCCGTCCTTGTCAACGACCCCGGAGGCGCCGGGGCTACCCGAGATGCCGCGCGAAGAACCTGCCGGCGTCCTCCCCGGCGTGCGCCGGAACGCCGGTGTGCCCGCCGAGGTTGGCCTGCAGGGTCTTCTCGGCGGATCCGAACGCGTCGAACACGTCGAGCGACCGCTGCCGGTCGTTGCCCTCGTCGTCCCACTGCAGCAGCACGTGCAGGGGGATCGTGACCCGCCGGGCCTCGTCCAGGATGCTCAACGGCACGTAGCTGCCTGCGAACAGGCCGGCGGCCACGATCCGCGGCTCGACCAGGGCGAGCCGGATGCCGATCGCGAGCACGCCGCCCGAGTAGGCGACGGGGCCGCCGATCTCGGGGAGGGCGAGCATCGCGTCGAGCGTCGCCTGCCATTCGGGCACCGTCTCGTCGACGAGCGGGAGCACCAGGCGGTCGATCACGTCCTCGCTCGGGCGCGCGCCGGCGTCGAGCGCCCGCATCAGGTCGGCGCGAGCGCTCTCCAGCCCGGCAAGCCGAGGTCGTGCGCCGTTGCCGGGCATCTCGATCGCCACGGAGGCGAAGCCGAGCTCGGCGGCGGCACGGGCTCGCCCTTCCAGCCGCGGACGCATCCGGGCCAGACCGGGCCCGCTCGGATGCCCGAGCAGGATCAGGGGGACGGGATGGTCGGCGGAGGCGGATCCCGGCGTCCAGAGGATGCCGTCGATGCCGCCCAGCGTGAAGTCGCGCTCGGCGATGTCGTCGAGCTGCGGCGCGGAAGAAGCCTGCTCAGAAGCTGTGCGCTTATCTGTGGTGAAGATCAGTTCAGGGGTGATGTTCATGGTCGTGCCTTTCGGGAGTGCGCTGGTACGGCGCTCCCGGACGACCTATCGCCCGACCGTGACCCCGAGGAGGAGCACCCACGTCGAATCGTTCATGGGTATCACCTCCTCATCTCTCGCCGGCACGGCGTAGGCGACAGTAGCACCCCTGCCCGTGTCAGTCGAGGGCGCTCATCACGTGCTTGATGCGCGTGTAGTCGTCGAAACCGTACTGCGACAGGTCCTTGCCGTAGCCCGAGTGCTTGAATCCGCCGTGCGGCATGTCCGAGACGAACGGGATGTGCGTGTTGATCCACACGCAGCCGAAGTCCAGATCCCGGGAGAAGCGCAGCGACCGCGTGTGGTCCTTCGTCCACACGGATGCGGCCAGCGCAAAGGGCACGTCGTTCGCGTAGCCGAGGGCCTCGTCGTCGTCCTCGAAGGACTGGACGGTCAGCACCGGCCCGAAGATCTCGCTCTGCACGGCCTCGTCGTCCTGGCGCATGCCGGAGACGATCGTGGGCTCGAAGAAGTAGCCGACGTCGCCCTGCCGCGTGCCGCCGGTCTCGATCGTCGCGTGCGCGGGCAGGCGGTCCACGAAGCCCTGCACCTGGGCGAGCTGCGCGGCGCTCGAGAGCGGGCCGAAGAACACGCCCTCCTCGTGCGGTGCGCCGGTGCGGGCGTGCGTGCGCACCCGCTCGACGAGGGCCTTCACGAGAGCGTCGTGCACCGAGGCGTGCACGATCACGCGGGTCGCGGCCGTGCAGTCCTGCCCGGCGTTGAAGAACGCGCCGGTCACGATGCCCTCCGCGGCCTTCTCGATCGACGCGTCGGGGAACACGATCGCGGGGGCCTTGCCGCCGAGCTCGAGGTGCACGCGCTTCACGTCGGCCGCGGCCGACTCGGCGACGGCCATGCCGGCCCGGACGGATCCGGTGATCGCGACCATCTGCGGCGTCTTGTGCGCGACGAGGGCGGCGCCGGTGCTGCGGTCGCCGAGCACGACGTTCAGCGTTCCCGCGGGAGTGTGCTGGGCGACGATCTCCGCGAGCAGGAGGGTCGTGAGCGGGGTGGCCTCGGCAGGCTTCAGCACCACGGTGTTGCCGGCGGCCAGCGCGGGTGCGATCTTCCACACGGCCATGTTCAGCGGGTAGTTCCAGGGCGTGACCTGACCGATCACGCCGACCGGCTCGCGCCGCACGTACGAGGTGTGCCCCGCCATGTACTCCGCAGCGGCGCGGCCCTCGAGGCTCCGCGCCGCTCCCGCGAAGAAGCGCAACTGGTCGACGGACTGGTCGATCTCGTCGGCCACGAGGTTCGCGCGGGGCTTGCCGGTGTCCTGCGACTCCAGATCGGCGAACTCCTCCGCACGCGCGGCCATCGCGTCGGCGATCCGGAACAGCGCGAGCTGGCGCGCCGCCGGGGTGGTGTCGCGCCAGAGCGGGAAGGCGGCGGCGGCCGCGGCGTAGGCGGCGTCGACGTCGCTCTGGTCCGAGATCGGGGCCTGGCCGTACACCTGCTCTGTGACGGGGTCGATGAGGTCCATGCGGCCCTCGCCGTGGGCGGCGACGGCGCGCCCGCCGATGAAGTTCTGCAACAGTGCAGTTTCAGACAGTGTGCTCTGCATGGTGAAAAGAATAGGCGAGAATCGACGGAATCGGAAGAAATCTGGATCAGATTCTGCGAAATCAGTTGCAGAGTGCCGTCGGGAATGTCAAGATCGTCACATGAGCGACAAGCCGAAGGTGCCGGTGCTGGACGACGTCTCGAAGCGGATCATCGAACTGCTGCAGGAGGACGGCCGTCGGCCCTACGCCGAGATCGGCCGCGCCGTGGGACTCAGCGAGGCGGCCGTGCGTCAGCGCGTGCAGCGTCTCACCGACAGCGGTGTGGTGCAGATCGTCGCGGTGACCGATCCTCGCCAACTCGGATTCTCCCGCATGGCGATGCTGGGCATCCGCGTCGATGGGGATCCGCGAGTCGCCGCGGAGGCGATCGCGAATATTCCCGAGATCGCATATGTCAACGTGACGCTCGGATCCTTCGACATCCTCGCGGAGGCCATCTGCGAGAGCGACGAGGATCTGCTCGAGCTGATCGCGACCCGGATCCGCACCATCGAGGGCGTCTCGCACACCGAGTGTTTCCTCTACGCAGGGCTCCACAAGGACCTCTACAACTGGGGCACGCGCTGATCCGCTGAGCCTTCTGCCCTCCAGAACCCGGCCGCACGGCGGCGCCAGGGGCGTTGCGTCGCGCCCCGCGAAAGACCACCCACCATCCCGGACAAGGAATCATCATGGGAACGACCGTCTTCGAACGACGGCAGCCGAGCGCCTCGGTCATCGAGCGCTCTCTCGAGAACACCGCGCACGCCGCGTTCTGGATCGACGACATCGAGCGCCCCTCCTACCCGACGCTGTCGGGTGAGGTGCGCGCCGATCTCGCGATCGTCGGCGGCGGATACGCGGGGCTGTGGACCGCGATCCGCGCCAAGGAGCGGGACCCCCAGCGCTCCGTCGTGCTGCTCGAGGCCAACCGGGTGGGCTGGGCGGCATCCGGCCGCAACGGCGGGTTCTGCGAGGCGAGCCTCACGCACGGCGAAGAGAACGGCACGAACCGCTGGCCCGACGAGATGGAGCAGCTCGAGCGTCTCGGGCTCGAGAACCTCGACGGCATCCAGGACACGGTCGAGCGCTACGGCATGGATGTGGACTGGGAGCGCACGGGCCAGATGGCCGTGGCCGTCGAGCCGCATCAGATCGAATGGATGGAGGGCGACGACTTCCTCGACGAGTCCGCCGTCCGGGCCGAGGTCGCCTCGCCCACCTACCTCGCCGGATCCTGGGATCGCACCGGATGCGCGATGGTGCACCCGGCCAAGCTCGTGTTCGAGCTCGCACGGGTCGCCACTGAGCTCGGCGTGCGGATCTTCGAGCGCACCCGCGTCACGGGCCTGAACGGCAAGGGCGTGCAGACCCTGACGGCGGAGAACGGCTCCGTCGTCGCCGACCAGGTCGCGCTCGCCACGAACGTGTTCCCCTCCCTGCTCAAGCGCAACCGCCTCATGACCGTGCCCGTGTACGACTACGCGCTCATGACCGAGCCGCTCACGGCCGAGCAGTACGACGCGATCGGCTGGAAGAACCGTCAGGGCCTCGCCGACAGCGCGAACCAGTTCCACTACTACCGGCTGAGCGCCGACAACCGGATCCTGTTCGGCGGCTACGACGCGGTCTACCACTTCGGCGGCAAGGTGCGCGAGGAGTACGAGGAGCGGCCCGAGAGCTTCCGGCGGCTCGCTTCGCACTTCTTCACCACGTTCCCGCAGCTCGAGGGCCTGCGCTTCACGCACCGCTGGGCCGGCGCGATCGACTCGTGCAGCCGGTTCTGCGCGTTCTTCGGCACCGCGCGCGGAGGTCGCGTCGCGTACGCGACCGGCTTCACCGGCCTCGGCGTGGGCGCGACCCGGTTCGCGGCCGACGTCATGCTCGACGAGCTCGCAGGGCTCACGACGGAGCGCACCCAGCTGGAGATGGTGCGCACGAAGCCCATCCCGTTCCCGCCGGAGCCGGCGGCCTCGATCGGGGTCAACCTCGTGCGCTCGGCGATGAACCAGGCGGACCACAACCAGGGCAGGCGCAACCTGTTCCTGAAGACGCTCGACGCCGTCGGCATGGGGTTCGACTCGTGACCGCCCTGCCCGCCGCCGGCACCGCGGTGGTCGACCTCGTCCTCGCGCACGAGCCGCTGCCCGCGGACGAGGTCGTGGCCGGCGCTCCGACCACGGCGATCGCGGTGCTCGACGACACCGGCGATCGTGAGATCGGCATCTGGGAGATGACGCCGGGCACTGCGTGCGACACCGAGGTCGACGAGCTCTTCGTCGTGCTCTCCGGGCGGGCGACCGTCGTCTTCGAGGATCCGGCATTGCCGGATCTCGAGGTCGGTCCCGGATCCGTCGTGCGTCTCGCCGAGGGCATGCGGACCACCTGGACCGTGACGGAGACCCTGCGCAAGGTGTACATCGCCTGACTCCTCCGGGAGGTCTTCTCCGACGGCGGGCGCAGGAATAGACTCAGCGCGGGGACCTCATCCGCGCGCCCAGGCGGCGCGGCGTTGCGCTACCGACGCGGGGATGACAACCCCCTGGGCTGGGGCTCATCATGTTCGAGAAACTCATGGCGACGGCCGTCCTTCCGGTCACGGACCTCGATCGCGCCAAGCGCTGGTGGCACGACGTGCTCGATCGCGACCCGATCTACACGGACGCCGAATCGGAGAACCTGTTCTACGACGTCGGGGGCGCCGTCGTGCTGGTGTACCGCACCGACTTCGCCGGCACGGCCAAGAACACCGCACTCAATCTCGTGACCGACGACATCGACCGCGACGTGGCGGAGCTGCGCTCGCGAGGGGTCGAGTTCCACGAGTACGACTTCCCTGGTTTGAAGACCGTCGACGGGATCGCGGATCTCGGAGGCGAGCGCGGTGCGTGGTTCAGCGACACCGAGGACAACATCATCGCGATCGGCGAACCGTCGCCCGAGATGATGGAGCGTGTGATGGGCGGGGCGCGCGCGGCCGGCTGAGTCGGGGCGCGGGCGGTGACCTCGGTCCGTCACCGCCCGTGGGCGAGCAGTGCCAGGTGCAGGGCCGACAGCGTCTCGCCGTCGTCGAGATCGGCGCCGAGCAGATCCGCGATGAGGGCGAGGCGCTGGTAGAAGACCGAGCGGGACAGGTGCGAGGCGGTCGCCGCGGCGGTGCGGTTCCCCGGGTGCGCGACCACGGCGCGCAGCACCCTGAGCAGGTCGCCGTCCGTGGCGTCGTCGTGGCGGATGAGCGGCGCGAGCAGCCGCGCACTGTGCTCCTGGAGCCGGTGATCGCCGCTGAGCTCGGCGGCGAGGCGCGCGAGGGGGCGGTCGGCGACGCGCAGCACGGATCCGGGCGCGGCCTGGCGGGCGAGGCGCCGCACGACGGGGATCGCGGCGAGCAGCTCGGCCGTCGTCGCGGCGGGATCGCTGACGGCGCCCGGATCCAGGTCCGCGACGAGCGGATCCGGCAGCCGCGCACCCGCGGGCAGCGACACGAGCAGGATCCGCTCGGATCCGACTTCGGCGGTCAGGGTGCGGACGTCGGCGACGGTCCGTCCGTCCGCGTCCGCGTTCGCCTCTGCGGCCCGTGGCCCCGACACACCGGCCGTCGACACGGCCACGTACAGCGCGCGCCCGCGCACGGGGAACCCCGAAGCCTCCAGGCGCGCCTCGACGTCGGCGACCGTCACGTACCGCTCGCCGAGCAGCGCGGCGATCAGTCCCTCCGCGCGCAACCGCGCCCAGGCCCCCTCGCCGTCCGCGAGCCGCGAGAGCGCGAGCGCCGTGGCGGCCTGCTCGAGCACGGTCGCCGGCCCCGCGGGGTGCGGTGGTCCTGGCAGCGCGATCAGCTCGCCCCAGCGCGTGCCGCGGGCGGCGACCGGCACGCGCGTCCACTCCGGCGGCAGCCGACGCGACCGACCGGGCCAGCCGTCGAGCACCTCCGCCTCGGCGAGGTCGAACGGGTCGGCGACCACGACCTCGTGCGCGAGGTCCTCCAGCACGACCGGCGCCCGCAGCGCTCGCGCGGTCTCCCGCACGACCACCTCGACCGGCGCTCCGCGCAGGCTCAGCCCGGTGAACAGCTCGTGCAGCCGCTGCCGCTCCTGCAGCGCCTCGACCTGCCCGGCGATGATGCGGCGGTGCACCTCCTCGGTGACCGCGACGAACTTCACCTCGCGGTCGAGGGTCACGAGCGCGAGGTCCCGCGCGCGGCATGCGGCGACCAGTGGTGGCGGCACCACCGCGAACCGGGTGCCGAGCTCCAGCACGATGCCGGCGAGGCCCGCATCGGCCAGCTCGTCGACGAGCCGGGTGAGCGCATCGGCCGCACCGGGCCAGCCGGCGCCCGTCGTGAGCAACAGCTCCCCGCCGTCGAGCAGGGCGGCGACCCGCTCGCTGTCCGACACGTGCACCCAGCGCACCGGCACCTCGACGGATCCGGCCAGCACCTCGGGGATCCCGGCCTGCAGCGAGGCGACCACGAGAGCGTCTGCGACGGTCGGGAGCCCGGGGTCGCCCTTCGTCTCGCTTCGCTCGCTCAGGGACCGGTCTGGCGCGCGAGGCGAGCGGTTCGGACGATCTGTCCGATCGGCGGGGAAGTCGAGACGATCTGCGGGCACGGATCCATCCTCCCCTTTGCCAGCATGGGAGAGCAAGCCCGCGGACGCGTCCGATCAGAGTGTCCGGATCCGCGTCCTGAGTCCCCGAATCCCTGACCCGAGGAGCATCACGTGACTGTGATCCGCCACTTCATCGACGGCGCCGACACCGGCGAGACCGAGCGCACCGGCCCGGTGTACAACCCTGCGACCGGCGAGGCCCACCGCACCGTCGCCTTCGCGAGCGCCGCCGAGGTCGAGCAGGCCATCGCAGCAGCCAAGGCCGCGCTGCGGGCCTGGCGCGCGACGAGCCTCATCAAGCGCGCCGACGTGTTCTTCCGCCTCCGCCAGATCCTCGCCGAGCGGACGCCCGAGCTGGCCGCGATCGTCACGAGCGAGCACGGGAAGGTGCTCTCCGATGCGGCCGGCGAGGTCTCCCGCGGCATCGAGAACGTCGAGTTCGCGGCCGGTCTCGTCCACCTGCTCAAGGGCGAGCGCGCCGAGCAGGTCGCGCGCGGCGTCGACGTGCACTCGGTCAAGCAGCCGGTCGGCGTCGTCGCCTGCATCACGCCTTTCAACTTCCCCGTCATGGTCCCGCTGTGGATGGTCGCCTCGGCGATCGCCTGCGGCAACACGGTCGTGCTGAAGCCGAGCGAGAAGGACCCGTCCGCGGCGATCTGGCTCGCGAAGGCCTTCCAGGAGGCAGGGCTGCCCGATGGCGTGCTCAACGTCGTCAACGGCGACAAGGTCGCTGTCGACACCCTGCTCGACTCGCCGGACGTCAAGGCGGTCAGCTTCGTCGGATCCACCCCGATCGCGAAGTCGATCTACGAGCGCGCCTCGGCGAACGGCAAGCGCGTGCAGGCCCTCGGCGGCGCGAAGAACCACATGGTGGTCATGCCCGACGCCGACATCGACGGCGCCGCAGCCGCCGCGGTCTCCGCCGCCTACGGCTCGGCCGGCGAGCGCTGCATGGCCGTCTCGGTGCTGGTCGCCGTGGGCGAGATCGCGGATCCGCTGATCGCGTCGATCACCGAGAAGGTGCAGAACCTGCGCATCGGCGACGGCACCGACGCCGCGAGCGAGATGGGCCCGCTGATCACCCGCGAGCACCGCGACCGCGTCGAGTCGTACGTCACGGGAGCCGCGGGCGAGGGCGCCACGGTGCTCATCGACGGCACGAAGCGCATCGCCGCCGGCGAGCGTCTCGACGAGAACGGCTTCTTCACCGGCATCAGCCTCATCGACGGCGTGAAGCCCGGCATGAAGCTCTACGAGGACGAGATCTTCGGCCCGGTGCTCGGCGTCGTCCGGGTCGACAGCTACGCGGAGGCCGTGGAGCTCGTGAACGCCCACCAGTTCGGCAACGGCGTCGCGATCTTCACCCGCGACGGGGGCACCGCCCGCCAGTTCGAGTTCGACATCGAGGTCGGCATGGTCGGCGTCAACGTGCCGATCCCCGTCCCGGTGGGGGCGTTCTCGTTCGGCGGCTGGAAGGCGTCGCTCTTCGGCGACTCGCACATCTACGGCCCCGAGTCGGTCCACTTCTACACGCGCTCCAAGGTCGTCACCACGCGCTGGCCCGACAACACGCCGGCGCAGGTGGACCTGGGCTTCCCGAGCAACCACTGACGCGGAAAGGATCCGAGACCATGAGCACCCTCACCGACACCGCTCGCCTCACCGACCGGCACGGCGCTGTGCACGCGCTGCCGGCTTCCGAGGCCGAGGCGCAGGTGCGCGCTGACGACCGCGCGCACGTGTTCCACTCCTGGAGCGCGCAGGCGCTCATCGATCCTGTACCCGTCGCGGCGGGCGAGGGATCCACGTTCTGGGACTACCAGGGCAACGCCTATCTCGACTTCTCGAGCCAGCTCGTGAACCTCAACCTGGGTCACCAGCAGCCCGATCTCGTCGCCGCGATCCAGCAGCAGGCGGGTCGCCTGGCGACCATCCAGCCGTCGATCGCGAACGACGTGCGCGGCGAGTTGGCCCGGCTGATCGCCGAGGTCGCGCCCGAGGGCATGGAGAAGGTGTTCTTCACGAACGGCGGCGCCGACGCGAACGAGTATGCGGTGCGCATGGCGCGCACCGCGACCGGGCGCCGCAAGGTGCTGTCGATGTACCGCAGCTACCACGGCTCCACGGCGACGGCGATCTCGCTGACCGGCGACCCGCGGCGCTGGGCGAACGACTCGGTCGACAACGGCACGGTGCGGTTCTTCGGCCCGTACCTGTACCGCACCGCGTTCCACTCGACGACGCTGGCCGAGGAGTCGCAGCGCGCTCTCGAGCACCTCGAGCAGACGATCCAGCTCGAGGGCCCGAACACGATCGCCGCGATCATCATCGAGACGGTCGTCGGCACGAACGGCGTGCTCGTACCGCCGCCGGGCTATCTGCAGGGCGTGCGCGACCTGTGCGACCGCTACGGCATCGTGTACATCGCGGACGAGGTCATGGTCGGCTTCGGCCGGCTCGGCGAGTGGTTCGGCATCGACGCGTTCGACGCCAAGCCGGATCTCATCACCTTCGCGAAGGGCGTGAACTCGGGCTACGTGCCGCTCGGCGGCGTCGTGATCTCCGACCGGATCGCCGCGGCGTTCGACAACGTGTCCTTCGCGGGCGGGCTCACGTACTCCGGCCACCCGCTGGCCTGCGCGGCCGGAGTCGCGACGTTCGAGGTGTTCCGCCGCGACGGGATCCTGGAGCGCGTGCGCGACCTCGGCGCCCGGATCGTGCAGCCCACGCTCGAGGCCTGGGCCGAGAAGCACCCGAGCGTCGGCGAGGTGCGCGGACAGGGCCTGTTCTGGGCTGTCGAGCTCGTGCGCTCGAAGAAGACCCGCGAGCCGCTCGTGCCGTTCAATGCGGCCGGCGCCGATGCGGCGCCGATGGGCGCGTTCGCCGCGGCGGCGAAGAAGGGCGGCGTGTGGCCGTTCACGCACTTCAACCGCATGCACGTCGCGCCGCCCCTCGTGATCACCGAGGACGAGCTGGTCCGCGGTCTCGCCGTGCTCGACGAGGCCCTCGACGTCGCGGACTCGCACACCGACTGAGCCGCGCGGAGCTGCTCCGGATCCCGTCCCGTCTTGGGGCGGGATCCGTTCGGTTCGGGGAGGGCCTTCTCCCGTTTTGGGGCTGGCTCCCGTTTTGGGGCTGGTCCATCTCCGGTTTGGGGCTGGTCCATCTCCGGTTTGGGGCGTGATTCGACGTTTTGGGGCGCGTGACGTCACGTTCTGCGGGCGTGGTGCGCCCCAAAACGTGGGAGTGCGCCCCGAACCGGCCTCGGGCGAGCCGGAACCTCGTCGTCAGACCGCGACGGGATCCGGATCCGCGACGCGGTCGACCCGCCAGCCCTCGTCGATGCGGTGCACCGTGGAGACCGACAGGTTCGCGGGGCCGGTGGCGAGGTGTTCGAGGTCGGCGCCGAGGCCGTGCAGCAGGGTCAGGATCGTGATGCCGCTGGTCACCACGAGCACCTCGGATCCGGCGCCGGCGACGTCGTGCAGCGCTGCGGTCGCGCGCCGGGCGACGTCCGCGGGGGCCTCGGCGAGCGGATCCTTCGCGGCGAGGGCGTCCAGCGTCGCGATGAACGGATTGTCGGCCGCTGCGTGCGCCTGCATGAGCCGGAAGAACTTGCGGGCGCGCACCGCCTCGAGCCGCCCGAAGCACAGCTCTCGCCAGCGCGGATCCGGCTCCGCCTGCAGCTCGGATCCGGACGCGTCGAGCAGTCGCGCCGCGGTCTCGCGGTGCCGGATGCCGTCGCCCGAGAACGCGGCGTCGAATTGGATCCCGGCGGCGGCGAGGTCGAGCCCTCGAGTCGTCGCCTGCTCGCGGCCGAGCGCGGTGAGCGGCGCATCGGACCAGCCCTGCATCCGCTCCGCCTCGTTCAGCATGCTCTGCCCGTGCCGCACCACCCAGATCCGCGTCATGGTTTCAGCCTAGGTCGCCCGGCTTTGGGGCGGATCCAGCCGTTTTGGGGCGGATCCTGCCGTGTTTGAGCGATGGGACGCGCCCCAAAACCGTGAAGTACGCCCCAAACCGAGCGGCCCTGAACGGAGCGGCCCCGAACGGAGCGGCCCCGAACCGACAGGCCCCGAACCGACAGGCCCCGAACGGAGCGGCCCTGAAGTGCCAGGCTGAGCACGCTCAGGCCAGCACAGCCAGCCCGCCAGCCCGGCCCGGTCAGTCAGGCCGGCACCGGCACGGAGTCCAGCAGCAGGCGGGTGTACTCGTGCTGCGGGTTCGTGAGGAGCTCGGCCGTCGCGCCGCGCTCCACGATCTCCCCGCGGCGCATCACGAGGGTCTGCTCGCAGACCCTGCGCACCACAGCCAGGTCGTGGCTGATGAACAGCAGCGTGAGGCCCTGGCGGCGGCGGATATCGGCGACCAGGTCCAGCACCTGCGCCTGCACCGAGACGTCCAGCGCGCTGGTCGCCTCGTCCATCACGAGCAGGTCGGGCTCGATCGCGAGCGCACGGGCGATCGCGACGCGCTGCCGCTGCCCGCCGGAGAGCGTCTTCGGGCGCGCCACCGCGTGCTCCTCGCCGAGGCCGACGGCCGTCAGCAGTTCGAGCGCGCGGGCGTTCGCCGTGGCCTTGTCGAGTCCCGCGTGCAGTCGCAGGGCGTCGGCGACGGCCCGCCCGGCGGGGATCCGCGGATCCAGGGACAGGTACGGATCCTGGAACACCATCTGCACGCTCTTCGCGCGGGCGAGGCGCTCCTCGCGACTCTTCGGCACGCTTCCGGCGTCGCGTCCGCCGATCCGGATCGTGCCGGTGTCGACCTGCTCCAGCCCGACGATCATGCGGGCGAGCGTGGACTTGCCGGATCCGGACTCACCCACGACCGCGAGCGCCCCGCCCGCCGGGATCCGCAGCGTGGCATCGGCCACCGCGTGCACCTCGCCGCGCCCGCGCACCCGGTACGTCTTCGAGACCCCGCTGACCTCGACTTCCCGCCCTTCCCGCGAGACTCCATCTCCGCGACGAGACTGCGGCTCCTGAGCGCTGTCTCGTCGCCCAGTTGCAGTCTCGCGGTCAGGGATCACTGCGATGTCGCCGGTCAGGCGGGGGGTCGCGGCGACGAGGCGGCGGGTGTACTCGGCCTGCGGGGCGCGCAGCACCTCGAGGGCGGGGCCCTCCTCGACCACGGCGCCGTCCTTCATCACCACCAGCCGGTCGCACAGGGATCCGGCGAGGTTGAGGTCGTGCGTGATGAACAGCATGCCCATGCCGCGCTCGGCGCAGAGCTCGCGGAGCACCTGCACGATCTCGGCCTGGGTGGTCACGTCGAGGGCCGTGGTCGGCTCGTCGCAGACGAGCAGGCGGGGCGAGGTCGTCAGCGCACCCGCGATCATGACGCGCTGCAGCATGCCGCCGCTCAGCTCGTGCGGATGCTGGTCGAGGTGCTCGGCGGGGGAGGGGAGACGCACGTCCGCGAGCAGCTCGGCGGCGCGAGCCCTGGCCCGCGACCGGGACCAGCCCTCGTTCAACCGCAGCGCCTCGGTGAGGTGATCGCCGATCGTGCGCATCGGGTTGATGCCGGCCCTCGGGTCCTGGAACACCATCGCGGCGTCGGCCCGGCGGATGCTCCGCAGCGTCTCGGGGGCGAGCGGCGAGCGGCCGTCCACCGAGACGGATCCGCCGATCTCGGCCCGGTCGGGAGTGAGCCCGAGCACGGTGCGCGCGGTGAGCGATTTGCCCGATCCGGACTCGCCGACGAGGCCCACGGTCTCGCCGGGCGCGACGGACAGCGAGATCCCGTGCAGCAGGCGGGTGCCGTCGGCGAGGTCGAGCGTGAGCTCGCGGATGTCGAGCAGAGCGGTCACGGACGACGGTGCTGACGTGTCGAGAACTGCGGATCCGGTCATGCGGGGATCTCCCCTCCGATGCGGTCGGAGAGGTCCTCGCCGACGATGTTGACGGCGATGACCACGAGCACCACCACGATGGCGGGCGCGATCGCCGGGAGGAACTGTCCGGCGGCGATGCCGGCCTGGGCTTCGTTGATCATCGCGCCCCAGTCCGCGGTCGGCGCCTGCACCCCGAGGCCCAGGAAAGACAGTCCTGCGAGCTCGGCGAGCACGTAGCCGAAGTTCAGCGTCGACTGCGCGCCCACGATCGGCGCGACGTTCGGCAGCACCCTGCGCTGCGCGATCCACGCGCCGCCGAAGCCCTGCACGCGGTACGCGGCGACGTACGGGCGGGTGCGCTCCGCCGCCACGAGCGAGCGGGTGAGCCGTGCCACGAACGGCGCGTACGAGATGCTCATCGCGATCACCGGCGCGATCAGGCCCTTGCCGAACAGGGCGACGGCCATCATCGCGATGAGCAGCGACGGGAAGGCGAACAGCACGTCGAAGATGCGGCCCAGCACGGCGTCGACCCAGCCGCCGCGCCAGCCGGCGACCAGGCCCAGCAGGATGCCGAGGATCGTGGAGAACACGACGACGAGCAGCGGGCCCAGCAGGGCCGTGCGCCCGCCCCAGATGATCCGGCTGAGCAGATCCCGGCCCAGCGAGTCGGTGCCGAGCAGGTGCGCGGCCGACGGCGGGGCGTAGAACGCGGTGAAGTCCACCGCGTCGGGATCGTACGGCGAGACCCAGGGGGCGAGGATCGCGGCGAGCGTCACGATCGCGAGCACCACGATGCTCGTGATCACGATGCCGCGTCCGCGCATCTTCTTCGGCATGCGCAGCACGCGCACGGCGAGGGTGGGGGCTGAGGAGGTCATCGTGCTCCTGCTCCGGCAGCGGATCGGGGGTCGATCCAGGGTTCGAGGATGTCGATGATCGCGTTCACCAGGACGAACGCGGTGACCACGAGCAGGACGATCGCCTGCACGACGGGGAAGTCGAGCCGGTCGACCGAGCCGACCAGCAGGGATCCGATCCCGGAGAGCCCGAAGGCCTGCTCCACGATCGAGCTCGCGACGATGAGACCGGCCACGAGGGGGCCGGACACCGTGAGGATCGGGCCGAGCGCATTGCGCAGCACATGCCGGCGCACCACGGCGATCCGCGGGACGCCGCGCGAGACGGCGACCTCGACGTGCTCCCGGTTCAGCTGCTCGACCATCGCGGATCTGGTGACCTTGCCGACCAGCACGATGAACACGATCGCGAGAGCGATCGACGGCAGCACCAGGTGGAACGCCGTGTCCCAGAGTCCGGATCCGGATCCGAAGGAGGGGAACCAGCCCAGCTGCACGGAGAAGATCGAGATGAGCACGATGGATCCGACGAACGACGGGATCGCACCGAGCACGGTGAGGCCGATGAGGATGCCGCGGTCCGCCGCGCGTCCCTTGTTCAGGGCCGCGACCGCGCCGCCGACGAGGCCGACGACGGCGATGATCGCCCCGGCCATCACGACCAGCATGAGGGTGACCGGCAGGCGGTCGCCGAGCACGGTCGTGACGTCCTGCCGGAACTGCAGCGAGCGGCCGAAGTCGCCGTGCAGGACGCCCCCGATCCAGCGCAGGTACTGCTGCCACGGCGGCAGGTCCAGGCCGTACTGGGCGGTGACCTCGACGATCGCCTCGGGCGAGGGCTTGCGCCCGCGCAGGAGGAACCGGATCGGGTCGCCCGGCACGAGGAAGCGGGAGAAGAAGACGAGGAGCGAGGCGAGGAAGAGGGTGAGCAGGAGCCCGCCCAGCTTCCCCGCGACGCGACGAACGGTGCTCATCGGATCCGTGCTGTCCTGTTCTCGGCGCTGCGCTCAGCGCGAGCCGGACTCATCGCTTGCCGATCTGGGCGGCCCACGGGTAGTACAGGAACGCCATCGACGGCTGCAGTCCCGTGATGCGCTTGCCCAGGAACAGCGGCAGCGGGCCCGCGGCGAGCGGCAGCCAGGGCAGCTCCTCGTTCGCGATCTGCTGCGCCTTCGCGGTGAGCGCGCTGCGCTCGGCCGGGTCGAACGTGCCGACGGCCTTGTTGACGGTGTCGTCGAACTCCTTGTCGCTCCAGCCGCCGTAGTTGCTGAAGTCGCCGGTGCGCAGCACGCCGTACATCTCGAGGGCATCGGGGCTGGAGAGGTACCAGACCGTGTAGAACAGATCCACGCCCTCCCTGGCGCTCGGGTCGCTGAACAGCGCCGTGTACTGCGCGGGGGTCACCGTCTTGATGGTCAGCTTCAGGCCGATCGACTGCGCGGCGGCCAGAGTGGCCTGGGAGACGACGGAGAAGTCGTTGCCGATCGGGGCGGTCACGTAGACGAGCTCCTTGCCCGTCGCGCCGGCCTCCTCGACGAGCTTCTTCGCCTTCGCGAGGTCCTGCTGGTAGTGCGTGACGTCGTCGAACGCCGTCTTGGTCGCTGCGTCGGAGGCGGATCCCCACACCAGCTTCGTGGTCAGCACGTCGCTGACCTCGCCGATGTTCTGCGAGGCGGCCTTGAGGATGCCCTTGCGGTCGAGGGCCAGCATGAGCGCCTGACGCACGCGCTTGTCGCCCAGCGTGCCCTTCATGTCGCTCACGACGAGGTTGCTCGTCGCGCTCGACGGCGCGTACAGGACGTCGCCCTTGCCCGAGGCCTGCAGCTGCGAGGCGGCCTCGAGAGGGATCATCCAGGATCCGTCGACGTTTCCGGACTTCAGCGCGTTCACGCGCGCGGTGGCGTCGGGGATGATCGCGAACGTCATCTTCGCGGACTTGGCGCGCAGGTCCTTGTCCCAGTAGCCGTCGTAGCGGGTGAGTGTGAGCGATTCGCCGGACTTCCACTGCTGGAGCTGGAACGGGCCGGTGCAGTTCACCCCGCCGGTCGAGTTGCCGTAGTCCTTGCCCTTCGCGGCCAGCGTGGCGGCCGATTCGATGACGCCGGCGGATCCGCCCATCCCCAGGTTGAACTGGGAGTCGGGGATCTTCGTCTTGACCGTGACCTCCATCGGCCCGGTCTGCGTGATCGATTCGACGTTCTGATAGACGGAGAACCAGGCGGATCCGACCGCGGGGTCCATGATCCGCTGCATCGAGGCGACCGCGTCGGCGGCGGTCAGCGGGGTGCCGTCGTGGAACGTCACGCCGTCGCGCAGCTCGTACACCCAGGTGAGCGGATCGGGGTTCGAGAAGGACTTCGCGAGTCCCGGGCTCAGCGAGTAGTCGGGGTTCAGTCGCAGCAGCGACTCGCACACGTTGGCGAGCACCTGGTTGTCGGGGTAGTCGAACGCGTACGCGTAGTCGAGCGTCGCGGGCTCGGCGTAGAGCGCGAAGGAGTAGGAGTCGAGGTCGCCGGTGGCGGCGGCGGTCTTCGTGGTCAGCTTCCAGTCGGACCCGGCGGATCCGGTGGAGGTGCCGCTCGCGCTGCCGGAGCAGGCCGTCAGGGAGGTCGCGGCGATCAGCACCGCGGCGCCGACGGCGACGGCGGACCGGCGACGGGCGCGGACGCGGGGGAGGCGGGTTCGGGTCATGACAGCTCTCCTTCGAGCTCGGTGCGGGCGGTGCTCTCGGTCGTGGGTGCGGCCTCCGCGGTGGCGAGGGCGCTCTCGGCGGCGTACACCCGGCGTCCGTCGATCCAGGTCTGCACGACGCGGCTGCGGAAGATCTCCTCGACCGGCAGGTCGAAGGGCGACGGATCCAGCACGACGAGGTCGGCGCGGAAGCCGGGGGCGATGGTTCCGGTGTCGTGGTCGCGGTGGTTCACGTAGGCGGAACCGGAGGTGTACGCGGCCATCGCGGTCGCGAGGTCGAGGCGCTGGTGCGCACCCGCCAGGGGCTCCCGGTCGGATCCCGGGGTCGTGCGGTTGACGGCGATGTGGAGCGCGTCGACCGGGGAGGCGCTGGACACCGGCCAGTCGCTGCCGGCCGCGAGGCGAACGCCCGCGCGCACGAAGTCGCCGAACGGATACTGCCGCGCCTCCTGGCCTTCCTGCAGGTACGGCAGGGTGAGCTCGTCGAGCTGGTCCTCGTGCGTGGCCCAGAGGGCCTGGAGGTTCGCGATCGCGCCGAGCTCCGCGAACCGCGGAACGTCCTCCTCCGCCACGATCTGCAGGTGAGCGAGGTGGTGGCGGCCGTCGGTGGGGCCGTTCGCGTCGCGGGCGTCCTGCAGCGCATCGAGCGCCTCGCGCACCGCGCGGTCGCCGAGCGCGTGCATGTGCACCTGCTGGCCCGCCGCGTCGAGCGCCGTCACGTATTCGCGGAGGTGCTCCGGATCGATGAAGCTCAGGCCGTGGTTGTGCGTGTCGTGGCCATGCGCGTCGCGGTACGGCGTGAGCATCGCGGCGGTGTGGTTCTCCGCTACGCCGTCGACCATGATCTTGGTGGTGCCGAGTTCGAGGCGCTCGGGGGATCCGAGGGCGGCGATGCGGTGGCGCTTCGCGACCATGCGCTCGACCTGCTCGATGCCGCCGTCGCGCTCCCACCACTGCGCGCCGGTGACGTGCACCGCGAGTGTTCCCTCGGCGAGGGCCTGCTCGTAGGCCGTGAGCGGATCCGGCACCCCGATCGCGCTCGATCCGACCATCGCGTCCTGCCAGCCCGTGATGCCGAGGGCGATGAGCTCCTCCTGGGCGCGGAGCAGGCCGCGGTAGCGCAGGTCTTCGCCGGTCACAGGTCGCGCCGTGTTGAAGAGCTCGCCGGCGCCCTCGTGGAACGTGCCGGCGGGGTGGCCGTCGGCCTCGCGGATGATCACGCCGTCGGCGGGATCCGCGGTCTCGCTCGTGATGCCGGCGCGCTCGATCGCCTCGGTCGAGGCCCAGATGCTGTGGTGGTCGCGGCTGGCCAGCAGCACGGGACGTCCGGGGGCCGCGGCGTCGAGCAGGTCGCGGGTCGGGTTGCCGCCGGGGAAGCAGTCCATCGACCAGCCGCCCCCGAGGATCCACTCCTCGTCGGGGTTCGCTTCGGCGTAGGCGCGCACGGCGTCGACCGCCTCCTCAGCGGTTCCGGTGCCGCTGAGGTCGCACTGCAGCAGCTCGACGCCGCCGCCGACCGCGTGGATATGGGCGTCCTGGAAGCCGGGGCTCAGCAGGGCGCCGCGCAGGTCGATGAGCTCGACGGATCCGCCGGGTTCTGCGCCGATGATCGCGGCCAGCTCGGACTCGGGCACGATCCGGTCGATGCGCTCGTCGCGCACGATGACGGCCTGGCCGAGCAGGGGGGATCCGGATCCGGTGAATACCGATCCGCCGTGGAAGACGCGCGTCGTCATCATCCGCCTTTCGTCGTTGAAGCAGGGCCGAACGGCCGTGGGATGCGACAAAGCTAGCCAGAGTCAAAGGCGATGTCAACAGTGTTGACTAAAGCGATGACAGCACGTTGCGGGCGTGGCACGATAGAGGCAGGAGGGGATATGCCATCGAAGAGGGCCCGCCGCGGCGGGGATGTCGACGACGCGGTGCCGATGCGCCCGCGTCTGGACGCGGGCGTGATCGTGTCGGCGGGGCTGGAGCTGGCGGCCTCGGGTGCGACGACGATCTCGGTGCGCGAGCTCGGCACGCGGCTCGGCGCGGATCCGACCGCGATCTACCGGCACTTCCGCAGCAAGGACGACCTGATGCGGGCGCTGCTGGACGACATCACGCTGCGCGCCGTCCGGAGCGTCGACCTGCCGGTCGAGGACTGGCAGGGACGCCTGCGTGCGCTGGCGCGCGCCACGCTGGATCTGTATTCGCAGTACCCCGCGGTCGGTGCGGAGGCCACCACGCTCACCACGCACGGCCCCGGCGAGCTCGGCGCGATCGAACTCATGCTGGAGGCGTTCACCACCGCAGGCCTGGATGAGGCCGGCGTCGTGCGCCACTATGCGCTGATGGCCTCGCACGTGCTGTCGACCGCGGCGGGCATCGCCCGGGCCAGAGCCGACCGCGGCGACGGGGACCTCGACGGCCCGTGGTTCGACGAGCCGCCGCTCGCGGATCCGCGCAGCCACCCCCGCATCGCCGCGCACACGGTCGCGCTCGCCTCGCTGCGCGACCGCGATCTGTTCTTCCTCGGGGTCGATCTCGTCCTGGAATCCGCAGAGCGCGCCGCCCGCTGACGGTGTCGTCCGCAGGTCCGCGCCGGTGACCTCGCCGGATCCGTTCCCGTCGCGATGGCTGTCGCCAAGGACCGCTCCCGTCGCAAAAGTTGCCGCTTTCCGGTTGCCAGAACGGCAGCTTCTGCGACGGGAGAATCCGGGACTCCACCGCCACGGGCCGAGAAAGAGGCTTGCGTCGGGGATAATTTTGTGACAAAACTAGTTTCCGACGGCGAGGATGCCGAGGACAGGAGCAGATCGATGCGGATCGGAATCATCGGCGCGGGGATCGGCGGACTCGCCACCGCGCTCAGCCTGGAGGCCGCGGGCTTCCGCGACATCACGGTGCACGAGCGGACGGACCGGATCCGCGGTCTGGGGGTCGGCCTCAATCTGCTCCCGCACGCGATCCGTGAGCTCACCGAGCTCGGACTGCGCGACCGCGTAGAGGCGCTCGGCGTCGCTCCAGAGACCCTCGTCTACATGAACCGCTTCGGCCAGCACATCTGGAGCGAGCCCCGCGGGCTCGCCGCCGGCTACCGCTGGCCGCAGCTCTCCGTGCACCGCGGTCGCCTGCAGCTCGCCCTGCGCGACGCGGTCGTGGAGCGCCTCGGCGACGTGATCCGGCTCGGCCATCGCCTCGTGGATGTGCAGGGCGAGGACGACGGATCCGAGACGGCGCGCTTCGCGACGGCGGACGGCGAGACCACCGCGACCTACGACCTGGTGATCGGAGCGGATGGGATCCACTCCGCGCTGCGTGCGCTCCGCTATCCCGCCGAGGGGGCTCCGCCGTGGAGCGGGCTGACGCTCTGGCGCGGGGTGGCCGAGGCGCCCGTGCTCGTCGACGGGCGCACGATGATCATGGCGGGCGACGGCGACCAGAAGTTCGTCGCGTACCCGCTGGGGGCTCCTGAGGACGGGCGTCAGCGGCTGAACTTCATCGCCGAGCGGCGCGGGATCGGTCACCCCGATGCGGACTGGAACCGCGCCGTGGATCCGGGTCCGATCGCGGAGCTCTTCGCGGACTGGAGGTTCGAGGGCCTGGACGTGCCCGCGATCATCGCGAACGCGGAGGAGATCCTGGAGTATCCGATGGTCGACCGCGATGCGCTGCCGCAGTGGACGTTCGGGCGCACCACGCTCATCGGCGATGCCGCGCACGCGATGTATCCGAACGGCTCGAACGGCGGATCCCAGGCCATCCTCGACGCGCGCACCCTCGCGTTCCACCTCGGCACGGCGACGCGGGCCGGAGCTGCCGTCGATGCGGGGGCTGCGGCGGACCGTACGGCGGAGGGCGCGGCGATCGACGCGGCGCTCGCCGGCTACGAGGACGCGCGCCGCCCCGCGATGACCGCGCTGCTGGCGGGCACCAGGGCGACCGGTCCGGAGCGGGTCATGCTGCTCGCGGCCGAGCGCGCCCCGCAGGGCTTCGCGCGCATCGACGACGTGATCCCGCGGAGCGAGCGCGAGGAGATCGCGAACGCCTACAAGCGCGCCGCGGGCTTCGCGCCGTCGATCCTCAATGAGCGCGCCTCGCTCAGCGTCGGGGGTCCGGCGTGAGCGGCCGCGCCTCGGCCGGATCCGCGCCGGCTGCTGACTCCGCGGGCGACGCCGAGAACCGCCTCGCCGCGGTCATCTCCCCATTGCGGCGCACCCTGCTGGCCGCGGCGCGCGAGCGCGGCGAGCTGCCCGACATCCCCGACGCCCAGATCGAGGTCGTGCGTGCGCTGCTGCCGTCTTCGGGCAGCGCGGAGCGCGGTCCTGCCGAGCTCGCGGAGGCGCTGCACCTGAACCGTTCCACGGTCAGCAACCTGCTCGGTGCGATGGAGGCCGACGGCCTCGTCGAGCGGCGCAGGGCCGACGGCGACGGCCGCCGTGTCGTCGTCGTCCTGTCGCCGCGTGCTCTCGACCTCTTCGGCCGCTTCGATCAGGCCGCGGGGGAGCTCCTCCGGGACGCGCTGGAGACCCTGGATCCTGCCGATCGCGAGGCCGTGACGGCCGCGGTCCCGGCTCTGGAGAAGCTCGCCGCCGCGCTGCGAGGGTCAACGCGATGAGCGACCTGTTCGCAGAGCTTCCGGAGCCCCGGCTCGAGCCGGCGTTCGAGGTCACGGTGCAGGTCGGTCCCCCTCGGGATCATGGCATCACCTCCGCCGGCCACCGCCGCGTGGTGCCGATCCTCGGCGGCCGGATCACCGGCTCTCTGGAGGCCGAGATCCTGGCCGGTGGATCCGACCGGCAGCTCATCGCCTCCGACGGCACGATCGGCATCGACGCGGAGTACTCTGCCGTCGCCGCCGCGGGGCCTCTGCTCATCCGCACGCGCGGGGTGCGCCGCGGGGCGGCCGAGGTCCTCGCACGGCTGGGGCGCGGCCAGCCGGTGGATCCGGGCGCTTATTACTTCCGGACGACCTTCGAGGTCGAGGCGGCCGCTCCCGAGTTCGCCGAGCTGCAGGGCACCCTGTTCGTCGCCGTGTGCCGGCGGGACGGATCAGAGGTCCGCTACCGGGTGCACCGGATCGTCTGAGGCGCCGATCGCGCCGTCGGGAGACTGCCTCAGGCGGGCAGGAGCTCGCCGACGAGCTGCTGGATCCGCCGGCGGATCTCGTCGCGGATCGGCCGCACGGCCTCGATGCCCTGGCCCGCCGGGTCGTCGAGCGCCCAGTCCTCGTAGCGCTTGCCGGGGAAGAACGGGCACGCGTCGCCGCAGCCCATCGTGATGACGACGTCGGAGTCCTGTACCGCCTCGGTGGTGAGGACCTTGGGCTGCTCCGCGGCGATATCGATGCCCAGCTCGGCCATCGCGGCGACGGCGACGGGGTTGATCTGCTCGGCGGGCAGCGACCCGGCGGAGCGGACCTCGATGCGGTCGCCCGCGATCTCGCGCAGGAAGCCCGCGGCCATCTGGGAACGGCCCGCGTTGTGCACGCAGACGAACAGCACGGCGGGGGTGGCTTCGGCGGTCATGCGTCTCTCCTCGTTCCGGGATCAGCCTACGACGACCGGGCGGGCGCCGATCTGCAGGACGGGGGCGGCGCAGCAGCTTTCGCCGGCCGCGTCGAAGTCGCCGGATCCTCCGCATACGCCGGTACTCGGGAGGGCCAGTTCGTTGAGGGCCGCGGCCTCGTGATCGCCGGCAAGGTGTGCGGCGACGCTGCGCACCTGCTCGTAGCCGGTGAGCGCGAGGAAGGTCGGCGCGCGGCCGTAGCTCTTCGCTCCGACGATGAAGAACCCGGGTTCCGGCTGGACCAGCTCGCGTGCGCCGGTCGCGCCGACGGATCCGCAGGAGTGGATGTTCGGGTCGATCTCGGCGGCGATGCCCGCCACCGCCTCCAGGGCGGGGTCGAGGTCGATCCGCAGCTCGGACAGGAAGGACGTGTCGGGGCGGAAGCCGGTCAGGGCGAAGACGTGGGCGATGCCGGGGATCTCGCGCCCGTCGCCCGCCACGGCCGTGACGCCGTCCGCGTCCGCGTCCGCGCGGAGTTCTGCCACGCGGAATGCGGTGACCACGTCGACGAGGCCCTTCTCCATCGCGCGTCGTGCGCGGACGCCGAGAGCGGCGCGCTGGGGCAGGCCGTCGCCGTCGCCGCCGCCGAACACGGAACCCACTCCGCCGCGCCGGAGCACCCAGGTGACCCTCGTCTCCGGTTCCGTGCGGGCCAGTTCGGTGAGTCGCAGCACGGCGTGCGCGGCGGAGTTGCCTGCACCCACGACGAGCACGTGCGTCCCCGCGAGCGCCGACACGTCGTCCGGGATCCGGTAGGAGATCCGGTCGCCGGCTGCGCGCTCGCCGAGCGCCGAAAGGCCGTCGGCACCGGCCGGACCCGGTGTCGCCCAGGTGCCGGATGCGTCGAGGACGGCCCGCGCGGCGATGCGTCCCTCCCGTCCGTCCGCGCCGACGGTGTGCACGGTGAACACGGCGTCGCGGCGACCAGAATCGACGACCCGATCGCGCCCGGCTCGGGCGATGCCGGTCACCGTCGTGCTGGTGCGGACGTGGTCGCCCAGAGCCGTGGCGAGGGGAGCGAGGTAGAGGTCGACCCATTCGCGGCCGGTCGGGTACCCCTCGGCAGGAGCGATCCAGCCGGTTCCCTCGAGGAGGCGTTGTGCTGCGGCGTCGACCAGCTCCGGCCATCCTGAGAAGAGTCGCACGTGCCCCCATTCCGAGACAGCCGCGGCCGCGCTCTCCCCGCGTTCCAGGACGACCACGTCCTGTCCGCGCTCGACGAGATGGGCGGCGGCGGCGAGGCCCTGGGGGCCTGCGCCCACGACGACGACGGGCAGGTCGGACATCGGTGCTCCTCGGATCGGCAGCAGTCTCAGATTGAAAGACTTCAATGCGACTACCGTCCATCATCTATCGATGAATGTCAATACGTGGAAGGATGGGCGCATGACGCTCCCCGTGACCATCGTCGCCGACGCCGCCTGTTGCGCCACGGTGCGCGAGCCCCGGGTCGGCGTCGAGGAGGCCGAGCGGATCGCTCACGTGTTCAAGGCGCTGGGGGATCCGACGCGTGTAAAGCTGCTCTCGCTCATCGGCGCCGGCGAGGGGGGCGAGGCGTGCATCTGCGATCTCACCGAGCCGGTCGGGCTCTCCCAGGGCACGGTCTCGCACCACATGAAGCTGCTCGCGGAGGCCGGGCTCGTGACGCGCGAGCAGCGCGGCAAGTGGGCGTACTTCGCGATCGCCGAGGGTGCGCTGGACGCTGCAGCGGCCTCGCTCCGGATGCTCTGAGTGTGCTCCGGATGCTCTGGCCGCGCTCAGGATGACTTGGCCTGTGCTCCGGCCGCTCTGGCCGCGCTCAGGATGACTTGGCCTGTGCTCCGGATGCTCTGGCCGCGCTCAGGATGACTTGGCCTGTGCTCCGGCCGCTCTGGCTGAGGTCGGGATGACTTGGCCTGTGCTCCGGACGCTCTTGCCGTGCTCCAGATGGTCCAAGCTCCGCTCAGGACGCGTGCCCTCGAGGACCCGGGCGCGCAGCGCTGACCGCGCTCGCGGGGTGACGGTCGAGGGTGACCGCCGCGCTGGTCAGAATCCGGGGGTCTCTGGGTCGGGTTCCGGGGGTGGGTCCGGGTCTTCGACCGTGAAGGTGACGGGTGAGGGTGGTCGGTCGATGTAGGTGGCGCCGGTGGGGCTGGTCCATTCGAGGATCCCGGCTCCGCGTTGTGTCACTTTCCAGGCGGTCTGGTGTTTGAGGATGTGGTGGCGGCGGCAGAGTCCGCCGAGGTTGCCTTCCTCCGTGGGTCCGCCGTGCGCGGCGTCGATGGTGTGGTCGAGGTCCTGCGCGGCGGGTGGGAGTCCGCAGGTCGGGAACCGGCACCGGGAATCCCGGGCGTGCAGGAGCCGGCGCAGGTCGGCGTTGGGGCGGTAGTGGTCGACGGCGAGGATCGCCCCGGTGACAGGGTGGGTGAGGACGCGTTCCCAGGCGGTGGCCCCGCCGGCGAGGGTGCGGGCGGTGTGCGTGTCGATGGGCTGCCCGCCGGCGAGTTCCGCGGGCTGTTCGGTGCGGACGCCGAACGCGGTCCCGGATCCTGTCGAGGTCCCGGATCCCGCCGGTGACTTTTTCCGGCCAGCCCCCGCGGTGTCGGGCGTAAGCAGGGTGAGCACCGAGACGGTGACCTCCACCCGCGCCTGGATCGCGGACAGGAGCCCGGCGGACGTGTCGTGCCCGGACGCGGTCCCGGTGAGCAAGGTATCCGCGCACAAGTCGGCGCGCAGCTGGTCCATCGTCCGCGCGTCGCCGGGGTCGCCGAGGCTCTCCGATTTGAGAGAGGCATCGTCTTTCGCGGCCTGCGCGTTCGCGACACTCACTGCTCGCGCTTGCTGGGTGAGCCGGTCATAGATCCCGTCGACGATCGCGGCCGAATGGATCACGCCCAGGGCCTTCTGCCCGTCGCCGAGGTCTTCCCGCCACACCCGACGCTGCTCCTGCACCTCCCGGTGACGCTCGGTCAGGCTTCGCGGCGCGAGGCGTTCCGCGACCCGTTCCACGATCCGCTTCGCCCGATGCGGCGTCTCCCCCGCACACGCGTCCACCGCGATCTGTTCGAACTCGGCCCGCACCGTCTCATCGAGACGGGCACCGGCGTCCTGGATCACCCGGACGTGGGCGGCGTTGATCCGCGCCTCCCCGAACGCCCGCGTGACCTCCGGGAACCGGGTCTCCAGGTCCGCAGCGCGCGCCATCCTCGCCTGCACGACCCGATCCGACATGTGCAGCACCCCGGCCAACTCGGCCGCGACGCTGCGTGTCGCGAGATCCACCGACTCACCCCGCACCGCTCCCGCACCGGCGTCTCGGGCGGCGATCTCCTCGGCGACGCGCTGCGCGGCCCCGAGCTGCGCGTCCCGCAACGCCTGGAACCGGATGATCGTCGCCTCGGCCGCGGCCAGACCCTCCCTCAGCAGACGCAGCACCGTGACCGGATCGACCGGGTCGACCCCGGGATCCGCCACCGTGTCGGCTGAGTTCGTCATGAATCAAGTCAACACCGGACCACCGACATTCCGACCCCGAAAAGCGCCCCCTCAACAGCCAAAACATCACGAACCGATCACAGAACGGTCGTGCGACGGGGCGTCGATCAGACGCGGGCGTTCTGCCGGGGAATCCAGACCTGCTTGACGATGATCAGGATCGATGCGGTCACCGGGACGGCGATGAGCGCGCCGAGCAGACCGAGCAGCGTGCCGCCGACGAGGGCACCGATCACGACGAGGGATCCGGGGATCGAGATCGCCCTGTTCATCACGCGCGGGGTGATGACGTACGCCTCCACCTGCATGTAGACGAGGTAGATGAGCGCGAAGATCAGGGCCATCAGCGGGGAGCTGAACAGCGCGATGCCGGTGCCGATGATCCAGAACAGGATCGGGCCGACCAGCGGGATCATCGTGATGAGGAAGGCCACGGTCGCCATCAGGGGAGGGAACGGCAGTCCGAGCACGAGGTAGAGCACGAAGACGAGTGCCGCGTTGATGAGCGCGAGCACCACCATGCCCATCACGTACCCGCCGACCGAGTCGGTGATCTGGGTGGTGATCCGCGAGACGTTCTTGCGGTCGCGCGCGGGCGCCAGCTGCAGCAGGCCGCTCTTCATCGAGGGCAGCGTGGCGAGGAAGTACAGCGTGAGGACGAGGACGATGAGGGCGCCGGAGATGCCGGTCGCGATCGCCGCGCCGACCTGCAGCGCTGCGTTGCCGACCTGCAGCGCGCCGCCGCCGAGCTGCATGAGCTTGTTCGGGTCGCTGAGGAACTTCTGCACCTCGCCCATGAGGTCGCTCACGCCGCCGCCGAACTGCCCCTGGATCCAGCGGTACAGATCGCTGTGCAGGAACTCCTGGATCGTCGAGGGGATCGACTTGACGAACTCCGCGATCTGCGTGACCACGACGGGGACGATCGCGAGGATGACGAGCACGAGAGCGAGCGCGAACCCGACGATCACGATCACGACCGACCACGCGCGCGAGGCTCCGCGCCGCTCCAGCCACCGGACGGCCGGATCGAGGCCGAGCGCGGCGAACAGCGCGAACGCGATGTAGATGAGCACCGTGGACAGGCTCGTCAGGGCGAGCCCGAGGAGGATCGCCGCGAGACCGCCCAGGGTGACGAGGAAGCCGAACACGAACGGGCGGTCGATCCGGGTCCAGAACGAGCCGCGCGGCGTGCCAGGCTCGACGACGGGGCGGGGCGTGTAGTGGCCCTCGGCGTCGTCGTCGGCCGCGATGGTGTCGGCCTGGGCCGTCGTGACAGCGCGTTCGCCGTCCTCGGCCTCTGCGACTGCGCTGTTGTCGAGCCCGGAGTCGTCGCTGGTCATGGCTTCACTTTAGGGGAGGGGTGCGCGCCCCCGGGGGTGTCCCTCCCGCGCTTCCGAGGTTCCTGGACCCGTCACGGCGGATCCGACTCGGGGCGGAACGGGTTATCGTCGGAGGGATCGCACATCCGCCGCCCGGTGAGGAGCCCCGATGTCCGCCCCCGATCCCCGCACCGAACTGCTGCGACTGCGCGCCAGCATCGACAACATCGACGCCGCCCTCATCTTCATGCTCGCCGAGCGGTTCCGCTGCACGCAGCAGGTCGGCGTGCTCAAGGCGGAACATGACATGCCCGCCTCGGATCCCGGTCGCGAGGAGCAGCAGGTCGCGCGCCTGCGCGCCCTCGCCGAGGAGGCGCACCTGGATCCGGAGTTCGCGGAGAAGTGGTTCAACTTCGTCGTCGCGGAGGTCATCCGGCACCACACCGAGGCCGCCGAGTCCCGCTGACCCGACGGCCCGACGGGCGGGATCAGCCCGCGTAGCTGGTGTCGTTCACGGACTGCACGGTCCAGGATCCGCGCGCGTAGCGGAGCGTGCTGACCGCTCCGTTCTCGATGGCGCCGTCGACGGTCGCGCCGAGGGACTCCAGCAGGCACGTGATCGACATACCGCTCGAGACCGCGAGGATGCTGCCGCCGTGCCGCATGGGCAGACGGCGGTCGGTTGCCGCGGCGGTGAGCGCGGCAGTCATCCGCTCGGCGACCTGTGCCCAGGTCTCGGTGGGCAGGGTCTTGTCGGGGTTGCTCGCGACGAAGGCGTCGATGATGTGCGCGAGAGTGTCGAGAGGCCCCGCGGCAGCGAGCTGCGGGAACGCGGTCGACTGCTTCTCGCCCTCCCAGCCGCCGTAGGCGACCTCGCGGAGGCCGGCGATCTGCGTCGGGGAGAGCGAAGAGCCCGCGGCCGAGAGGATGCCGTTCGCGGTCTGGAAGTGACGCATCATGTCGGCGGAGTAGGCGGCATCGAATCCGCCGATCTTCGCGGCGAGGTTGCGGCCGACGGTCTCGGCGATCGCGACCCCCGCCTCGGTGAGCGGCGAATCCGACCAGCCCTGGATCCGGCCGGCCTGATTCAGCCAGGTCTTGCCGTGGCGGACGAGGTACACGGTGATCGTACGGTTGGGCTGCGCGGTCGGCGCCGCGACCGCGGGAGCGGCTCCGGCCAGGGCGAGCGTTCCGGTGAGGGCGGCGCCGCCGAGCGAGAGCAGGGCGGTGCGACGGGACAGATCGGGCATGTCATCTCCTTCGATGGATGTCTCCGAAACCCATATGTCGTTAAGGTTTCGAACTGGCGAAAGCCTAGTGCTGTTCATGTTTCGTGCGCGGAGCCATTTCCGGATCAAGTGACAGAAAGTGCGTGTTTTACCGTAAGATCGAGCATGGTCACGCAATCGACGTCGACCGGAGCCCGCCGAGGAGGACGCATGACCGACCCGAACGAGAATCTCGCCCCCGGCGCCCACATGCGCGCCGAGCTCGACTCGCAGCCCGAGATGTGGGAGCGCGCCGCCGGCATGACGGCGGAGCAGGCGCTGCTGCCGGCGAAGGGCCAGCGCGTCGCCGTGATCGGCTGCGGTACCTCGTGGTTCATGGCCCAGTCCTACGCCGCGCTGCGCGAGCGCGCGGGCTTCGGCATCACCGACGCCTACGCCGCGAGCGAGGCGTTCATGGATCGCGGCTACGACGCCGTCGTCGCCCTGACCCGCTCCGGAACGACCACCGAGGTGCTCGAGCTCGTCGACGAGCTCAAGGGATCCGGATCCGCGCCGCGCGTCATCGGCGTCATCGGCGACGTGACCTCGCCGCTCGTGAGCATGGTCGACGACGCGATCCTGCTGCCGTTCGCCGACGAGCAGTCCGTCGTGCAGACCCGCTTCGCGACCACCGCGCTCGCGCTGTTCCGCGCCTCGCTCGGCGAGGACCTGACTGCCGCCATCGCCGACGCCCGCGCCGCGCTCGCCGACGTGGATCCGACCCTCGCGGGCGCCGAGCAGTACACGTTCCTCGGCCGCGGCTGGACGATCGGGCTCGCACACGAGGCGGCCCTGAAGATGCGCGAGTCGTCGCAGTCGTGGACAGAGTCGTACCCCTCCATGGACTACCGCCACGGTCCGATCGCCATCGCCGCCCCCGGCCGCATCACCTGGCAGTTCGGCGCCGCGCCCGAGGGGCTGGACGCCCAGGTCGCCGCGACCGGCGGCCGCTGGGTGCAGCACGCGATCGACCCGATGGCCGATCTCGTCCGCCTGCACCGCGTGGCGCTCGACCGCGCGCTGGCGAAGGGTCTCAACCCCGATGAGCCGCGCAACCTCACCCGTTCGGTCATCCTCGAGGACTGAGAGCCGGCGATGACGATCCCCTCCGGCGACGCCACCGTGGACGACGCCCGCGCGCACGAGGCGGCAGAGGCCGCCCGTGCCGTGCCCGACGTGATCACCGATGCCTCGGGGGACCCCCTCGTCCCGCGTCAGGATCCGGGGTCGGCGGCCGAGCTCGGCGCGGGTGCGCCCGTGCTCGCGTTCGACGTGGGCGGCACCGACATCAAGTCGGCCCTGTTCGACGCCGAGGGCGTCATGCTCGGGCTGCGCCGCACCCCGACGCCGGATCCGGGGGCGGACCTCCCGGAGCGGCTGATCGCCCGGCTGGTCGAGCTCGGCGCGCAGCTGCGCGAGGAGCATCCAGGGGTGGATCCGGTCGCGGTCGGACTGGTGGTCCCCGGCATCGTGGACGAGGTCGCCGGTGTCGGCGTCTTCGCCAGCAACATGGGCTGGCGGGACGCGCCGATCCGCGCACTCGCGGAGGAGGCGTTCGGGCTTCCTGTCGCGTTCGACCACGACGTCCGCACGGGCGGGTGGGCCGAGCACGTGCTCGGCGGCGCGCGCCCGTACCCGAACTCGATCGTGCTGATCATCGGCACCGGGATCGCCGGGGCGCTGCTGCTGGGCGGCGAGCCCTTCACGTCGGGCGGCTACGCCGGCGAGGTCGGCCATTCCCCGGTCGCGGACGAGCCGCTGTGCCCGTGCGGAGCGCGCGGCTGCCTCGAGGCCATCGCCTCCGCAGGCGCGATCGCCCGCCGCTACACCGCGCGCAGCGGGATCGCCGTCGAGGGGGCGAAGGAGGTCATCGCGCTCGCCGCCGAGGGCGACGAGGCCGCCGTCGAGGTCTGGAACGAGGCGCTCGACGCGCTCGCCCTGTCGCTCGCGCAGCTCACCGCGGTCGTCGCACCGCAGGCCATCGTGATCGGTGGCGGGCTGTCGCGCGCGGGCGGCGCACTGTTCGACGAGCTGCGCGCGCGCCTGAGGGCGCGCCTCAGCTTCCACCGCATCCCGGAGCTTGTGCCCGCGCAGCTGCTGGGCAACGCCGGGATCCTGGGTGCGGCGCTGCGCGCGAGGAGTCTCGGATGATCGTCACCGTCACGCCGAATCCCGCCCTGGATCTCACCTGGCACGTCGATCGGATCGTGCAGGGCGAGACTCATCGCGCCGATGCCGGCATCGCCCGCGCGGGCGGCAAGGGCCTGAACGTCGCCCGGGTGGCGCACGCGCAGGGCGCCTCCGTCCTCGCCCTCGCGACCTCGGGCGGGGCGACCGGCGCCGAATTCACCGCCGAACTGGCCTCCTCCCCTGTTCCGTACGAGCTGGTCCCGGTGCAGGGGGCGACCCGTCGCAGCGTGGCCCTGGTCGACGAGCACCTCGGCGACACCACGATCGTCAACGAGCGCGGCATCAACCCGACGACACAGGAGTGGGACGCGCTGAAGGCCGCCGTGGTGCGTGCGCTGGATGCTCCGGCCACGAAGGCGAAGCCCGTCCTCGTCCTCTCCGGATCCCTCCCGCCGGGCGCTCCCGACGATCTGCTGCCGACGCTCATCCGCATCGGCCGCGACGCCGGCGCGATCGTGATCGCCGACACATCGGGGCCGGCGCTGCTGGCCGCCGCCGACGCCGGGGCGACCGTGCTCAAGCCCAATGCGGCCGAGCTCGCGGAGGCCACCGGCATCGCGGATCCCATCGCCGGGGCGTGCGAACTGCTGCACCGCGGAGCATCGCTGGTCCTGCTCTCCCGCGGGGCGGACGGGATGCTCGCGGTCACCGCGGACGAGGTCGTCCGCGCCCGACTGGCCCACCCCCTCGCCGGCAATCCGACCGGCGCGGGCGATGCCGCCGTCGCCGCCTGCGCCGTGCTGATGGCGCAGGGCGAGAAGGATCCGACCGTGCTGCTGCGCCGTGCGACGGCCTGGTCGGCCGCCGCCGTGCTGATGCCCCTCGCGGGCGAGATCCACCCGTCGTGGCCCGACCTCGAGTCCGCCCTGCTCATCGACAGCCCGTCCCTGACGGCGCTGAGCCTACCGTCCACCGAAAGGACACCCCGATGACCCTCGTCTCCGCCCGCGACCTCGTGCACGACGCGGCCCGCCGCGGCACCGGCGTCGGCGCCTTCAACGTGATCCACCTGGAGACGGCTGAGTCGCTGGTCGCCGCATCCGCACAGGCCGAGCTGCCCGTGATCCTGCAGATCTCGCAGAACTGCGCCGACTACCACGGCGGCCTCGAGCCGATCGCGCTCGCCACCCTCGCGGTCGCACGGCGCGCCGCGACCCCGGTCGCCGTGCACCTCGACCACGCCGAGCGTCCCGAGCTCGTGGACGAGGCCATCGCCCTGGGCTTCGGCTCCGTGATGTTCGACGGCGGCGCGCTCGACTACGCCGAGAACGTCGCGCTCACCGCGCAGGTCGTCGAGCGCGCCCACGCCGCCGAGGTGTACGTGGAGGGCGAGCTCGGCGAGGTCGGCGGCAAGGACGGTGCGCACGCGCCGGGCGTCCGCACGGATCCGCAGGAGGCTCGGGCCTTCGTCGCGGAGACCGGCGTCGACGCCCTCGCCGTGGCCGTCGGATCCTCGCACGCGATGACCGACCGCACCGCGGCGCTCGACCTCGATCTCATCGCGGGCCTCCGCGAGGCCCTGCGCGGCGCGGGGGAGGACGGCGTCGACGTACCGCTCGTGCTGCACGGATCCAGCGGTGTGCCGGATGACGCGATCGCGGCGGCGGTGCGCGCGGGGATGACGAAGATCAACGTCTCCACGCACCTGAACGGCTTCTTCACCCGCGCGATCCGGGAGAAGTTGGAAGCCGATCCGCGCCTCGTCGACTCGCGGAAGTACCTCGCCCCCGCCCGCGACGCCGTGGCCGGCGAGGCCGCGCGCCTGCTGCGCCTGTTCGCCGGATCGGACAAGTCGTGACGGGGCTCCGTTTCGAAGCGCGCACTTTGCCCGATCTTCGCCCGGAATACAGCGATTCGCGCGCTTCGAACGAGGGATTCGGAGTCGCCCGGTGAACAGGGCGTACCGGCTGACGGCCATCCTCGACCTGCTCGCCGTGCGGGGGGACGTGTCGGTCGAGGAGCTCGCGGAGCGTTTCGACGCATCTGCCGCCACGATCCGCCGCGACCTGGACAGCCTGTCGGAGCGGCGGCTGCTCACGCGCACCCACGGCGGGGCGGTGGCGCAGTCGGTCGCGTACGAGCTGCCGATCCGGTACAAGAGCCATCAGCGCACCTCGCAGAAGGAGCGCATCGCGCAGGCGGCGTCGGCGCTGGTCGCGCCAGGGTCCGTGGTGGGCCTCTCCGGCGGCACCACCACGACGGCGATCGCGGCGGCTCTCGCGGCCAGGGAGGACCTCGCCGACCAGGGGCTCACCGTGGTGACGAACGCCGTGAACATCGCCGCGCAGCTCGCCACGCGCCCCGACATCAAGGTCGTGGTGACCGGCGGCGTGATCCACTCCCGCAGCTACGAGCTCGTGGGCCCGTTCGTGGAGCAGCTGCTCGCGGGCATCGCGCTCGACATCGCGTTCATCGGCGTGAACGCCGTGTCCGCGGAGGGCATGGCGAGCACGCACGACGAGCGCGAAGCGGCCGTGAACCGCCTGATGGCGAGCCGAGCGCGACGCGCGGTGATCGTCGCCGACTCGTCGAAGATCGGCGCCTCGGCGTTCGCCGCGGTCGGCGGCGCGGATCTCTTCCCCACGCTGCTGACCGACGACGGCCTCGAGCCCGCAGACCGCCGCTCGCTCACCGAAGCCGGCTTCGACGTGGTCCTGGCGGACTGACCTGGATCCCGGACCTGGATCCGACCCGGGATCCAGGCGCTTTCAGGCGAGCAGGGTGTCGCCGATGAATCCGTCTTCGGCGCACCCTGGCGGAACGGCGAAGACGGCGGAGCCGATGGGCGTCGTCCATTCGTTGAGGAGGTCGAGCTCGTCGAGGCGACGCTGCATGGGCGTGAACTGCCGCTCGATGTCGGCCTGGAACGAGACGAAGATGAGGCCCGAATCGGAGACCTGAGTCCCGGTCGGCCGTTCGTCGTAGTTGTAGGCGCGGCGGAAGATGCGTTCGGATCCGTCGCCGCGAGCCCGCCGCATGTGCGCGAACTGCGGGATGACGGGGAATCCGATGGATGTCTTCGCCTCGAAGTCCGGCTCGTCGAACTCGTCGGTTCCGGTGAGCGGCGCCCCGTTCGCGAGAGTGCGCCCGACGCTCGCGTCGCGGCCGGAGCGGTCCAGGCGATCCCATTTGTCGAGATCCATCCGGATGCGGCGCACGACCATTCCGGTGCCGCCCGCGAGCCAGCCGTCCGTGGTCCAGACGACCTCGTCGAAGTCGCCCGTCCCCGGCCGGGGATTCGTGGTCCCGTCGACCTGCCCGAACAGGTTGCGCATCGTGGTGCCGGGTCGCTCGGTGCCGTACGCGCGCCGGAACCCCTGCTGGGTCCAGCGCACGTCCGCGAAACCGCGGGCGTCTTTCAGCAGCATCCGGGTGGCGTGGGCGATCGTGAGGGGATCGTCTCCGGCGATCTGCAGCAGCAGGTCCCCGTCGGAGAACTCCGGACGCAGCTGATCCACGCGGAAGGCGGGCAGCGGGCCGAGCCAGGCCGGGCCGGGTCCGCTCGCTCGTGCCACCAGGCCTGGCCCGAACCCGAAGGTGACCGTCAGACGCGCGGGCGCGTGCGACAGCTCCGGTTCGGAATCCGCCAAGGCGGGCTTCCCCTGGGTGAGCCGGGCCGCATCGTCGGTCAGGATCCGCAGCAGACGGGTGAGCGCCACCCGGTCGACATCGCCGTGGAGGTCGAGCGCGACGAAGACCCCGTGCGCCTGCGCGTCGGTGTCGACGCCGGCCTGATGCACGCCGAAGAACGGCACGGTGTTCTCGCCGTTCATGGGCGCTGCCGGGGCGACGGGCGTCTCCTGCCGGCGGTTGAGGGCGAGGTCCACGCCGACCGCGGCGACCGCGCCGGCCCCGGCGACAGCCCCTCCGAGGAGGAACTGCCGCCGGGTCGACCCGGTGCGACGGGTGCGGGCGCCCTCAGCGGGCGCGGGCATCAGTGACCCGCGCCCTTGTGGCCGTCGTCGTAGTTCTCGTTCGCGCCCGAGTAGTCCTTCACGGGTGCCGTGAAGGTGTACGTCGAGCGATCGGAGAACGTGAGCGTGAAGCTGGCCTCCGCCCCGGCCTTCAGCGGTGCGGTGAGATCCATCAGCATGATGTGGTTCGCGCCCGGCTCGAGAGCGAGCTCGCCGCGCGCAGGGATGACGAAGCCGCCCTCGATCTCCCGCATGACCATCTCACCCGAATCGTTCGCGACCGTCTCATGCAGCTGGAGCATGTTCGACGCATCCGAGGCGACGGACACGACCGTGACATCGTCGCCGCTGCTGTTCGCGAGAGTTCCGAATGTTGCGGACATGCCGTCCTCGGCCGACTTCACCCAGGCGTTCTCGATGGTGACGACATCGCCCGCGGGTGCGGACGTGGCCGGTGCGGGTGCGGCGGGTGCGGCGCACCCCGTCAGCGCGAGCAGCGAGACGGCGGCGAGCACGGTGAGGCGGGCAAGCCTGGTGGCGGTGCTGGTAGTGGTGTTCATGGTTGTTGTGCCTTTACAGATCATCTGCCGCGGGTTCGCCGGTGTCCGGCGTCGCGGCTGCCGTCCGAGGACGGCGAAGGAATCGGAACAGGACGAAACCGAGTGCAGCGATCGCTGCCCCGGCTCCGCCGATGAGCAGCACCCGCAGGGCGCCGCCGGATTCGTCTGCGATCTGATCTGACGTAGTGGTCCTGATCTCCGGACGTGCCGACGCACTTCCCTTGCCGGCGGTGGTTCCCGCGGTCAGGGGATCGGCGTCGCCGACCGTGAACGGGACGACGCCCGCGATCGGGTGTCCGTCCGCGGACACGACCTGCCACCGCACCTGATATCCGGCGACAGGCATACCCGGCTTCAGCTCGGCGGTCACGATGTTCCCGACGACTTCGGCCTTTCCGGTCACCCAGTTCGTGTCGGAGTCGTCGACGACGAGCACCACGGCGCCGAGCCCCGTGTCATCGAGCGCGAGGAGATCGCCGGAGAAGGTCATCGAGATGCTCGTCGGCGCGACGGCGAGCTGCTCGCCGGCGCCAGGAGTGCTCGAGACCAGCTGGTCGTGGGCGGACGCGGGCGACGCCGTCGTGAGCACGACGACGGATGCCAACGCCAGCCCCGCCGCATACCTGCGGAAAGGGGACATGAGTCAAGGACCTCTCGATGGACGCCGATACGGCGTCGTTCCTACGTTCAGATCGCCGCGCGCGAGACCGCGCGCAGGCAGGACGCACTGCACGACGGGGACGTCGCCAGCGCGGTTCGGATCAGATCGCGGAGAGAACGGGCGGCGCGCGCCCGCGCAGCGTCGCCAGGTGAGGGGCATCCGCAGGGCGCACGATGTCGAACGCACCCCACAGGGAGGGCTTCGTCTCGTGCGACGGGGCGACGACGAGCGCGACGGCGCGCCGGTGCAGCCAGCGCACGGCCTGCGCGGCCAGATCGCGGATCGCCAGGACGAGTCGTTCGCCCCAGTGCAGTGCGGCGATCGTCACCGCCGCGGCGACCGCGTGACCGACCCACATGCTCCCGTCCGCGGCCACCACTTCCGGGAGGACTCCCGGTGCCTCGGGCAGCACCTGCGGCATCCCGTGCACGTGCGGCCTCGGCGTCTTGGACGGCGTGATCGTGCCGAGCACGAAGAGCGTGTGGAACAGGAGCTGGCTCGCTCCCACCGACAGTCCGAGGCGGATCAGCGAGAGCTTCCGCCCGGCGAGCAGGACGCACACCATGAGCGACAGCAGCCAGGGCACGAGCAGTCCGAGCGGGCCCGGCATCTCGCCGCCGCCCGTGATGTGACCGGCCAGGGCGATGAAGATCGAGAGCGTCGCGGCCGCAAAGCCGCGGATGACCGCAGGCTTCCGGGACGCGAACACGCACCCAGTCTGTCACGAGTGCCGGAACTCCCGTCCGACCCGATCTGCGGCTCGTCCCTCACCGCCCGCCGGAAACCGGAGTTCTGCACAGATTGCAGAAGGCGCTCACCACCTGAGGCGTGGTCGTGACAACGTGGATGCCGCGAGCCAGAATGGGGGCATGATCATGACGGAGCCGCAGGTGTGGACGCTGATCGGAGTGTTCGCGGCGGTCATGCTCGGGGGCATGACGCTCATGACGACGCTGCTGACGCGCACGATCTCCGCGAAGTCCGACGCCGCCGACAGCCGGATCGAAACCCTTCGCGTGGAGATGAACGCGCGATTCGACACGATGGACGTGAAGTTCTCGACGCTCGACAGGGAAGTCGCGACGCTCGCCGAGCGGTTCTGGCGATCCTGACAGGGGAGCTCGCGACAAAGGAGCGTGGAGCGAAGGCGACGTTGTGCCCTCCACTCCACGCCCCTGTGCTCACGGCGTCGCGCGGCGCAGCACCAGATACGAGATCCCTGCCAGCAGGACGACCGCGACCAGGCCCCACAGCGCGAGCCCGAGCACGCCCATCGTGGCGAATCCCTCGCCGACCTGTCGCCACAGCCCGAACCGGGTGACGAGGAACGCGAGACCGACCAGGACGAGCCCGGCTCCGACTCCGACGAGGGTGACCGCGAGAGTGCCTGCGCGCTTGTAGATCGTCGCGCCGGTGAAGCCGAGCAGGAACAGCAGCAGCCCGAGCGCGAAGTACGACAGCCATACGGTCAGTGGTCCCGCCTGCCACATCCACGGCACGCGGAACAGGAAGCCGTTCGCGCCCCAGCCGTTCGTCGCATCCTCGATCCAGCCGCCCAGGAGGAACACCGCGGACAACGCCGCGGATCCGAGGACCGCCGTCGAGAGGGTCCCGAGGAAGAAGTCGCGCCGGGTCACGCTCAGCGCCTGCGAGAACGGGAAGGTCAGGGTGAGTGCCTGCAGGCCGAGGGCGAAGAAGTACCAGAGCGGAGCCTGGCCGGCGCCGCTGTACTTCGGCACGTCGAAGGGGATCATCGCGAAGATCACGATCGACAGGACGCTCGCCCCGCCCAGGATGATCAGCGGGACCCACACCCACGTCATCTTGTTGACCAGCTGAAGCCTGACCACGTTGAGGATCCGGGACATCAGCGCACCTCCTTCGTGAGAGATCCTGCGGCGTCCGCGGTCGCGGATCCGCCCTGCTCGCGCTGGGTGAGCCGCACGATGAGCTGCTGCAGCGACACCGGGGCGAGATCGAGACCGGCGTCGAGCACGGCCGCGCGATCGGCCGCGGTGAGGCGGCCGAGCACGGTGACCGAGGCGACCCTGCCGAGCGACTCGCGATGCAGGATCTCCCTGCCCGCAGCCCAGTCGTCCACCGCCGCCGCATCTCCGACCACTGTCGAGGCGCGTTCGCGCACGGCGTCGGTCTCCTCGTCGAGGAGGATGCGCCCGTCGTCGATCACGAGCACGCGCTCGATGAGGTTCGAGACCTCGTCGATCAGGTGCGAGGACAGGATGATCGTGCGCGGGTGCTCGACGTAGTCCTCGAGGAGCCGGTCGTAGAAGATCTGCCGGGCGACTGCGTCGAGCCCGAGATACGGCTCGTCGAAGAACGTGATCTCCGCCCGCGAAGCGAGGCCGATGATCACCCCGACGGCGGAGAGCTGCCCGCGGGACAGCTTCTTGATCCGGCGCTTCATCGGCAGCTGGAACTCGGCGACCAGCCGGTCGGCGAGTTCCTGGTTCCAGTTCGGGAAGAACAGCCTGGCCGCGCCGAGCGCGTGGATCGGTGCCGCATCGTCGGGGTACTTCTGGCTCTCCCGCACGAAGCACACGCGATTCAGCACGTGCGCGTTCTCGTACGGGTCCTCGCCGAACAGGCGCACCTCGCCCGAGGTGGCGAAGTTCTGCGCGGTGAGGATCGACATGAGGGTGGTCTTGCCGGCGCCGTTGCGGCCGAGCAGACCGTAGATGGTGTCGGCCTCGATCTCGAACGAGACGTGGTCGAGTGCGAGCTTGTCGCGGTAGCGCTTGGCGAGGTTCGACACCTCGATGACGGCGGTCATGCGCGGTTCCCTTCGGTGAGTGCGGTCGATGCGGCACCGTCGGCGCGTTCGCGCAGCAGTGCGGCGAGGTCTTCGGCGTCGAGCCCGAGCGTGCGGGCCTCGGCGAGGAGCGGATCGATGAAACGGTCCGCGAACACGGTGCGGCGTTCGCGGAGCAGGATGTCGCGGGCGCCGACGGCGACGAACATGCCGATGCCGCGGCGCTTGATGAGCACTCCCTTGTCGGTGAGCATGGCCACTCCCTTTGCGGCGGTCGCGGGGTTGATCCGGTAGAAGGCGGCGAGCTCGTTCGTGGACGGAGCCTGCGTGTCTTCGGAGAGCGAGCCGTCGACGATGGAGCCCTCGATCGCCTCGGCGATCTGGAGGAAGAGCGGACGGCCTTCGTCGATCACGGATGTCCTCGCAGCGGTGTATTGGTTAGTTACTCGACTAACTAACCATCGAACCTGCGGAGTGTCAAGTGCTGCTCGCGTCGTCGGCGAGATGCACCGGCTCGGTCGGGCGGATGAGGAGGCGGCCCGCGCGATCCCGGAACCGTCGTGTCGCGACATCGCGACTAGCGATTCACGACCGATCGCTCATCTGGAGAGCGAGTGGCGTCATCGGATGAGGGTCCTGTCGTCTCTCAGGTGCACGGCGTTCGCGGGTCGAGACCCCTGATCTCGGCCCGCGATTCCCATCGTCGTGTTCGCCTGCCGGCTGTGGGGCGGGGTCGTCGCCCAGCGGTCGTCTCCACTGTTCGTGGAGTGGGCGAGGTGCGGCCGGACAGGGTTCCGGCCGCACCGAATCCCGCAGACGCGGGGCTTCGGAGCCGTCTGATGAGGCGATACGCGCGGTATCAAGATGAAGGAGAACCACTCGTGAGCGGGAAGCGCAGCGACAGCCGCGGAGGGAGCAGGGGGAGCGCTCCTCTCCATCGCCATTGGCTCCTCGATGAATCCGCCGGAGCACCGATCTGGAGCATGTTCCTCTTCGCCCTGATCCTCATCGGACTGGGGATTCTCGTGCTCGCGGTGGCGCGACTTGGGTAGCACGGCGCGAATCAGGCACGAAGGCACTGATCTTCTCGAGCTCGAACACGACGATGAATGGGATGGGGGAACGCTCGGCGCGTCGATCGCCTCGGTCGCCGCGATGATCGGCGTTCATCTGATCGGCGCCGTCATCGTGGTGATCGGCATCGCCGGGGCCGGATCTCTCATCGCGAACACCTACGGGCCGTCGGTCGCAGCGCTCGGGCGTTCCCTCGGACTGGGGTGATCTCAGGCGTCGCCGTGCGGGTCCAGCCGGTTCAGGGTCGCGACGGTCTGCGCGTAGTCGCCGCGCACCTCGCCGAAACGGAGCAGCTTCACGTTCTCCACGAGGATCTCGTGCGCGTCGGGCTGCGCCGCGATGAGGGCCATCGTCTCGTCCACGAAGTCGTCGAGCGGCATCGCGAACGGGCTCTCGCTCTGGCCGGGCATGAGCTCGGTCGCGACGGCGGGCGGGACGAGCTCCAGCACCGAGACGCTCGTGCCGTCGAGCTGCAGCCGGATCGACTCCGACAGCATGTGGATCGCGGCCTTGGTCGCGTTGTAGGTCGGCGTGACGCGCAGCGGGGTGTGCGCGAGCCCGCTCGAGACCGTGACGATCGTCGCGGAGGGGCGGCTCTGCAGATGCTCGATGAGCGCCGCGATGAGCCGGATCGGGCCGAGCAGGTTGGTCGTCACGATGTCCTCGGCGTCGGCGAGGAAGCCGGCGCCACGCCAGTCCTCGACCCGCATGATGCCCGCCATCGCGATGAGCACGTCGAGCTCGGGGTACGACGAGACGACCTCGGCGGCGGCCGTGCGGATGCTCTCGGGATCGGCGGTGTCGATGCGCACGGTGCCGAAGCCGTGCTCGGCCGCGAGCTGCGCGAGGAGCTCGGCACGGCGACCGCCGATGATCACGGTGTTGCCCGCGGACTGCAGGCGCAGCGCGAGGGCGAGGCCGATGCCGCTTGTCGCGCCGGGGATGAAGACGGTGTTTCCGGAGATGTTCATGACTCCAGGCTCGGCGGGATCCGATCCGACGATAAGAGACCGGGTGATCGGGGGATCCGCGATCCCTGTTTGCGGATCCCCCGACGCCGGACAATGGATCCATGGACCGCATCGCCCTCGCCGACTTCCTGCGCCGTCGCAGGGAGGCGCTGCGTCCCGGCGACGTAGGCCTGCATGAGGGTGCGCGCCGACGGGCGCAGGGCCTCCGCCGCGAAGAGGTCGCCCAGCTCACCGGCATGTCCGTCGACTACTACACGCGCCTCGAGCAGCGGCGCGGACCGCAGCCGAGCGAGCAGATGCTCGCCGCCCTCGCCCGCGCCCTGCGGCTCACCTCCGACGAGCGCGACTACCTGTTCCGCACGGCGGGGCACTCGGCGCCCGACCGGCACAGCACGCTGCCGCACGTCGCGCCGGCTCTGCTCAGGGTGCTCGACCGCCTCGAGGACACCCCGGCGCTCGTCCTGTCGAACCTCGGCGAGACGCTCGTGGCCAACCGGATGGCGCAGGCCCTTCTCGGCGATCCGTCCGAGCGCACCGGGCTCGCCCGCAGCGACGTCTACCGCTGGTTCACGGATCCCGCCGCCCGGTCGGTGTATCCGGAGGAGGACCAGGCGCGGCACGCCCGAGCGCAGGTCGCGGGGCTGCGCGCCGCGTACGGCGCGATGGGGGCCAGATCACGGGCGGGCGAACTCGTGCGCGCGCTGCAGGCGGAGAGTCCCGAGTTCGCCGAGCTCTGGGATCGGCACGAGGTCGCCGTCCGCTTCGAGGATCACAAGACCCTGGTGCACCCCGAACTCGGGCCGATCGAACTCGACTGCCAGGCGCTCTTCACCGAGGACCAGTCGCAGGCCCTGCTCGTGCTCACCGCGCCGCCGCGCACGGACGGCTGGCACAAGCTGCAGCTGCTGTCCGTGATCGGCGCGCAGCGGTTCGAGGCGGCGGCCGAACAGCGCTGACGAGCTGCCTCAGGAGAGCGGGAAGGTCGCCTCGACGCGCAGGCCGCCCTCCGGTCGCGCGGTCAGGACGAGGGATCCGCCCAGCACCTCGACGATCGAGCCCGCGATCGCCAGCCCAAGGCCGGATCCGCCGTGCCCGCCATCGCGCGTGCGGCCGGCGCCGCGCTGGAACGGCTCGACGAGGGTCGCGACCACCCCGGGGTCGAGCCGTTCTCCGGTGTTCTCCACGACGAGCGCGCCCTGGCCGCCGAGGCTGACCGTGCGCACGGACGCGGATCCGCCGGAGTGCAGGTTGTGCACGAGCGCGTTCTGCACGAGGTTCAGGGCGAGCTGGTCGAGCAACGCCGCGTCCCCGTGCACGATGACCGGATCGCCGACCACGTCGAGCCGCACATCGTGGGCGGCTGCGACGTCGTGCAGCAGCTCGACCGCGCCCTCGGCGGCGAGCGAGAGGTCGACCGGGGTGCGTGCCGGCGGGCGCGCGTCCAGCCGGGTGAGCAGCAGGAGCGCCTCGGTGAGCGCGATCGCACGCTCGTTCGCGGCGCGGAGGCGCACGAGCAGCTGCGGGACGTCCGGATCCGGATCCGCCTCGGCGACGTCGAGCAGGGCGCGGGTGATCGCGAGCGGCGTGCGCAGCTCATGCGACGCGCTCGCCGCGAACCGGCGCTCGCGCTCCATGTCGTGCTGGATCCGGTCGAGCATGCCGTCGAACACGTCGGCCAGGCGGCGGAACTCGTCGTCGCGGCCCGGCAGTGCGATCCGCGCGTCGAGGTCGCCGTCGCGCACCGCCTGCGCGGTCTCGCCGATCACGGTGAGGGGGCGGAGCACCCGGCCGGCGAGGAACCAGCCGCCGAGCACGCCGAGCGCGATGAGCCCGAGGAACGCCCAGGTGGCCGGCGGCACGAACGCGCGGATGATGTCCGTGCGGTTCGGCTCCCAGGTCGTCCCCGCGATCGGGTCTGTGCTGTAGACCGTTCCTTCCGGCACGTAGCGCAGGAGCCACAGCGCGACGACGCCGAGCAGCACGGCGCCGGCCACGGCCACGAGCGCCACGTAGCTGAGCGTGAGACGCCAGCGGACGGACAGCCCGACGGCCCTGGCGGTGCGCAGGGGGAGCGCGGGACTCGGAGGGGCCGCGGGACTCGGAGGGGCCGCGGGACTCGGAGGGACCGCGGGGCTCGGCGGCGCGTCAGGCATTCCCCGTCCGTCCCGGCGTCGTCGCATCCTCGGCTGTGTCCATGTCCAAGGTCTCGTCCTCGTCGCGGGCGTCTGAGCCGGTCCCCTCCGTGTCGATCCGGTAGCCGACGCCCGGCACCGTGAGGATCACCCAGGGCTCGCCGAGCCGTTTGCGCAGCGACGACACCGTGATGCGCACCGCGTTCGTGAACGGATCCGCGTTCTCGTCCCAGGCGCGTTCGAGCAGCTCCTCCGCGCTGATCACTCCGCCGCCGGCCTCGACGAGCACCTGCAGCACGGCGAACTGCTTGCGGGTCAGGGCGACGTAGCGCCCGTCGCGGTAGACCTCGCGGCGGAACGGGTCGAGCCGGATCCCGGCCAGCTCGTGCACGGGCGGCGTCGACCGTGGGGCGCGGCGCGCCAGCGCCCTGATCCGCAGGATCAGCTCGCGCATCTCGAACGGCTTCGTCAGGTAGTCGTCGGCGCCGAGCTCGAAGCCGCTCGCCTTGTCGTCCAGGCGATCGGCGGCCGTGAGCATGAGGATGGGCAGTCCGGATCCGGAGGCGACGATCGCCTGCGCGATGGCATCGCCGCTGGGACCCGGGATGTCCCGGTCGAGCACCGCCACGTCGTAGGCGTTGATGTCCAGCATCTCCAGGGCGACGTGCCCGTCTCCGGCGGTGTCCGCGGCGATCGCCGCGAGACGCAGCCCATCACGGACCGCTCCGGCCAGGGCGGGTTCGTCCTCCACGATCAGCACACGCATGCCAGAAGCCTAAGCACACCGGCATATCGCCGGCGTATGCGAAATCGCGTACGGCCGGGCAACGTCCGACTCGATGGGGTGGAGGCATGGACACGAACACCTCTGCTCCGCTCCGACCCGGATCCGCGCCGGACCGGATCCTGCATCGGGATCCACACGACGACGGCGCGCCCACCGCGGCGCTGACTCCCGTCCCGCAGCACATGCAGCCGCGGAAGTCCCTGCGACGTCCGCGACTGTTCCGGATCGTCGTGACGCTGACGGTGCTCGCCACGCTGGGCGCCGGCACCGCGGCGGCCGTGATCACGGCCGCCGTCGCGTCGCGGCCGGACTATCCGAGCACGGGTGCGGTCACGGCGGGCGGGGGTGACGGGTCCGCCTCGGCACGCAGCGGCGGGACGCCGACCGTCGACGACGGCTACCTCGCCGACGGCGACTCCGTGTCGCTGTCGGATTCGGTGCCGGCGGTGACGAACCTGGATCCCGGACTGCGCGAGGCCCTCGGGCAGGCGCTCGCCGCCGCAGAGGAGGATGGGCTCGAGCTGCGCGTGGCGAGCGGCTGGCGCTCGAAGGCGTATCAGGCGTGGCTCCTGCGCGACGCCGTGCGCACCTACGGATCCGAGGCCAAGGCGGCGCGCTGGGTGGGCACTCCGGAGACCTCTCAGCACGTCAAGGGTCAGGCGGTCGATATCGGTCCGTACGACTCGGCGGACTGGCTGAACCGCCACGGTGCGCAGTTCGGGCTTTGCCGCACGTACGACAACGAGGCCTGGCACTTCGAGCTGAGCCCCTCGGCGATCGACCAGGGATGCCCGCCGATGTTCCGCGATCCGACCGAGGATCCCCGCATGCGCGGGTGAGCGGCGGTTCGGCCTGCCCAGGCCCTCTACTTATAGAAGCCGTCGCGCAGGTTGATGCCGTGCTCGAGCCAGACCTTGAGGGCCGCAAGCATGCCGGTCCATCCCTCGCAGTTGCCGAAGGCGCTCTTCGCTCCCCCCGCGGTCGCCCGCCAGGTCGACTCCGTGATCGTGACGAGCGTGCGCGCGCCGTCGTCGATCGGGGCGAACTCGAACACCGTGCGCGTGGTGCCGGTGTCGTTGCTGCCGGGCGCGGCCGCCCACTCGATCACGATGCGCTCCGGCGCTTTGGCCTCGATCACCACGACCGGGAAGCGGCCGGGGAAATCGGCGAAGTCCCAGCTGACATCGGCGTCGGGCTCGAGGCGGCCCTGTGCGCCGCCGGTGGTGAAATAGCGCGAGAGCTGCGCCGGATCGGCGACGGCCTCGTAGACCTCCGCCGGTGGCCGGGAGACGCGGCCCGAGACGGAGAAGGACAATTCGCTGAGCGGAGCCATGTCCGCAGTGACTTCGATCTGAGACATGTTGTAAGATTACAACATGAATTCGGAGAGGGGAACCGGCGACGACGATCTCGTCTTCAAGGCACTCGCCGCCCCCATCCGGCGCAGGATGCTCGATGCCCTGCGCGAGGCGCCGCGAACCACGGGCGAGCTCTGCGCGTGCTTCCTCGAGCTCGACCGCACCACGGTGCTGCAGCACCTGAAAGTGCTCGAGCGCGCCGAGCTCGTGATCGGGCGCCGCGAGGGCAGGGAGCGGCACCTCACGCTCGCCCCGCTGCCCATCAAGCGGATCCACGATCGCTGGATCGGGGCCTACGCCGCGGCTGCCGTCCAGCTGCTGGACGACCTCGACCGGGGCTGACGACGGGGCCGGGATTTCAGGCCGGGGCGGGGCCCTCGGGCGGCGGAGGGGCGTCGAGGCCGCGTTCCGAACTCAGTCGATACGGTGCCCGAGCATCGAATTCTCCACCAGGCGGCCCGGATCGACTGAGTTTCGCACCAGCGCGCCCCTCGGCGTCTGTCCCCTAGCTCGGATCCTCAGCTCTCCGGGGCCATCTCGAAGTCGTACCAGGCCGGCACGGGGCGGTCGGGGAAGGCCTCGTGCCACAGCGCGGACATGCTCAGTTCGCCCTCGCGGAGGTTGGGCACCTCGAAGCGGCCCTCGAGGATCCGGCCCGCCGTCTCCCGGTCTCCGGCGGCGAGGGCGGCGCGGATCTCCACCACGCGGAACCGGCCGAGCTCGCGCGTCTCCGCGGGCAGGGTCCCGAGCAGGGTGCGCACCTCGTCCGCGCGCCCGTCGGCGAGCAGCGCCTCGGCGAGCTCGAGGGTGAGCGGGACGAGGTCGGGGGCCAGTTCGCGCGCCTCGGCGAGCCGGCCGACGCCCTGCTCCTGCGCCGCGGTGCCGCCGCCGTCGGACTCGCGCAGCGCCAGCGCGAGTCCGCGCAGGGCCCAGGCGTTGCGCCGATGGCGGAGCGACGCCTCGTAGTGCGAGATCGCGGTGCCGTGCTCGCCCCGCGTGTGAGCGGAGACGGCGCGGTGGTAATGCGTCAGCCAGGTGGCGGGGGCCTCGGCGAGCAGGTGATCCCACTCGTCCCCGACGACATAAGAGGCGGGAGCCTCGGACGGATCCGGCTCCGTGGTGCCCGCGGGCGCGTCGTCGAGGAGCCCTGCCCAGTAGGCGCCCTCCTCGCCGTCGCGGACGAACCGCACGCCGGCGAGAGGGTCGAACGCCGAGCCCGTTCGCGCGGCGAGCTGCTGCTCGAGCGCGCCCCAGGGCGAACCGACCGAGAGCAGGGCGTCCGGAGCCAGGTCGGCGGCGGCCTCGAGCCGCGCGATGCCGGCGGATCCGGCCGCGTCAGCCGTCTGCAGCACCTGGGCGCCGACCGTCGCGACGTCCTCGGTCCAGGCGCCGTCGAGGCGCGGATCCGCGAGCTGCAGCGGCAGGAAGGTCTCGGTCCACTCCCACGTCGCACCTCCCGGCATGCGCAGGTGCTCGTACTGCGTGGCGGCGAGCCCGGCCTGGATCTCGAAGTAGGCGCCGGTCTCGCCGCCGAGCCAGTCGCACCAGTTCCGTCCGCCAGGGGTGTCGCCCCAGACGAAGAGCTTGCGGCCGAGCAGGCGCGCGGTCGAGATGTGCGCGAGGCCGGATCCGTCCGCGTCGACCGCGGCGATCCAGGGGCGGGGCGACGGCGCGGCGTCGTCGCCGGCGGCGTCCGCCGCGAGGCCCGGGGCGAGGTCGAAGAAGTAGTCCGCGGCGGCGGGCGCGGATGCGGGGAGGCGCGGATCCGTCTCCGTCAGGTCCACCCGGCCGAGCGTGCCGTCGTAGCCGGTCATGTACGCGTGGGTCGCCGGGGCGAACACCCGGCTGCCCTCGCTCTGCGCGACGGCGATGTTGGTCCACCAGTACATCCCGGTCTCGCGCTCGCGGGGGTTGCGCACCCGAACCCGCACGTGCAGGGCGGTGCCGTCGAGCGTCGCGTCGAGCTGCACGATCAGCCCGCGCACGCGCTCGTACTCCCACATCCGCAGGATCGGCTCTCCGTCGGCGCCGGTGATCTCGGCGGCGTACAGCGGGGAGCAGGTCAGCGGCCAGTGCCCGCGCATGCCGATGTTCCACTCCGCGCCGCCGGAGAACCAGGCATCGCGGAGGGCCAGGTTCGCCGGCTGCTGGATCGCATTGCGGTACACGAGGTCGCGCCCTGTGGTCTTGTCGAAGAGGCGCACGAGGCGTCCGCCGAGGTCGAGGGCGAACTCCGCCCGCAGCTGCTCGTTCTCCAGCACCGCGACGCGCATCGGCGCGGGTGTGCGCTCGCGGTCGTAGCCGTCCTGGAGCAGGTACGGATGGATCGACGTGACCTGCCCGTACCGGATGTTCGCCGCCATCTCGGCGGGAAGGCCCTCCGTCGTGGCCTGGTAGGGCGCCTCCGGCATCGCCGCGATCGCGGGGAGGGGGTTCGAGGATCCGACAGGGGCGGTGGGGAGGACGACCTGGGTGACGGTCAACGTTGCGCTCATCGTGGACCAGTATCCCCGCTCCGCCTATGCCCCCGGAAGCCCTCACCCCCGGATCCGCGGTTCCTTCATCTTCGGGTCGTCCCTGTCAGCGGAGCCCCTGGCGTGCGCTCACGGGGACGACCCGGATCCGCCCTCACCACATCTCCGAGTCGTCCCCGTGAGCGGAGCCCGGAGCGTGCGCTCAGGGGGACGACCCGAAGGTGGTGGGGTCGTGGGGGCGCGTACGCTGGGCGGGTGCCCGAGTTCCCGTATGCGCGGCTGCGTCGGTTCCCCGACGTGGAGGCGCCGAACCTTCAGGCGTGGGACGCGACGGACGAACTGCTCGTCGCGCGGGCGCTGACCTTGGCGGCCGAGCGCGGGATCGACGGATCCGCGATCGCGATCATCGGCGATGGGTACGGCGCGCTCACGCTGGCGCTGACCGCGGCCGGCCTTGACGGCGTGCGCGTGCACCAGGACCTGGTGACCGGACGCCGGGCACTCGCGCGCAACGCGGCCGAGCTCGAGGCGACGGGCTTCGACGCGCACGAGCTCGATGCCGAGCTGCTGCGCGGGGCGCGGCTCGTGCTGCTGCAGCTTCCGAAGGGTCTCGCCGAGCTCGAGGAGATCGCGGACACGGTCGCGCGCGCCGCGGCGCCCGATGCCGTGCTGCTCGCCGGCGGACGCGTGAAGCACATGACATTGGCGCAGAACGACCTGCTCGCCCGTTACTTCGGCAGGGTGCAGCCGCAGCGTGCGGAGCGGAAGTCGCGCCTGATCGTCGCGACGGATCCGCTGCCCGTGCCGCAGGATCCGCCGTTCCCGGTGTCGACGACGCATCCCGAATACGGCCTCACGCTGTGCGCGCACGGCGGGGCGTTCGCCGGAGACCGCATCGACATCGGCACGCGCGTACTGCTCGACGTGATGCGCGACCGCGCCGCCGAACTCGCCGGGCTTACCGCACCCACCGGGCTCGCCCAGCGCGACGGGTTCACGGCCGTCGATCTGGGCTGCGGAACGGGCGCGCTCGCGGCGTCTCTCGCGCTCGCGGTTCCCGACGCCCGCATCATCGCGACCGACCGTTCCGCTGCCGCGGTGCGCTCGGCCCGCGCCACGATGGTCGCGAACGGGGTCGCCGATCGGGTGACCGTGACGCTCGACGACGCGGGATCCGAGATCCCCGACGGATCCGTCGACCTCGTGCTGCTGAATCCGCCGTTCCACCTCGGCGCGACCGTGCACGAGGGCGCCGGGCGCCGCCTCATCGACGCTGCCGCGCGGGTGCTCCGCCCCGGCGGAGAGGTCTGGACCGTGTTCAACTCGCACCTCGACCACCGTCGTGCGCTCGCCGCCGCCGTCGGTGACACGGAACAGCTCGCGCGCACCCCGAAGTTCACGGTGACGCGGTCCGTCCGGCGCTGAGCGCGCCCGGCGCCGCGAGCCTCGAACCAGCCCGGGAACAAGCCCCCGAATCAGCCCAGATCCAGCCCAGATCCAGCCCCCGAACGAGCGCGCACACCCTACGTCATCGACCTCGGATTTGCCACGGGATCAGGTTCTCGTTACGTTGGAATGCGGGCCTGACGGCCCAAGACCAGTCCGCGGCCGCGTCCTTCTTTCGATTCTGCTGTGCACGAAGAGGCGTGGGCGTACGGTCGATGATCTCTGCTGAGGATCCGAAATCCTCCTCCTGCGCCGCCAGCATGGCTTCCTTCGAAACGGCCCTGTGATCATCACCCGGGCGAGACCGATGCAGGCCTCCCCGATGGGTGAGGCCGCGGGGGAAACGTGTCCGAAACCGCTCTGGAAGCGCGTCATCTGTTCAAGGTGTTCGGGAAGAATCCGAACCAGGCCATCCGCCGGCTGAAGGCCGGCGAGAGCCGATCCGAGGTCGCCGACGCCGGCACCGCCGCCGTCATCGACGCGAGCTTCACCGTCAACCGCGGTGAGATCTTCGTCATCATGGGACTGTCCGGATCCGGCAAGTCCACCATCATCCGCATGCTCAATGGCCTGCACGACGCGACGGACGGATCCGTCCTCGTCGCGGGAGATCCGATCACCGGCATTCCGGCCTCGCGCCTGCGCGAGATCCGCCGGGACCGCGTCTCGATGGTGTTCCAGCACTTCGCCCTGCTGCCTCACCGCACCGTCGCCGCGAACGTGGCGTACCCGCTCGAGCTCAAGGGCGTCGGCAAAGCGGAGCGCCTGGCCAAGGCCGAGGAGATCCTGGGCCTCGTCGGCCTGGAGGGGCAGGGCGAGAAGCTGCCCTCCGAGCTCTCCGGAGGCATGCAGCAGCGCGTCGGCATCGCCCGTGCGCTCGCCGCCGACACCGACATCCTGCTGATGGACGAGGCGTTCAGTGCGCTGGATCCGCTCATCCGCCGGGAGATGCAGGAGCAGCTGCTCGAACTGCAGCAGAAGCTGCAGAAGACCATCGTGTTCATCACGCACGATCTGAACGAGGCCATGTTCCTCGGCGATCGCATCGCCGTGATGCGCGACGGCCGCATCGTGCAGATCGGCACGCCGGAGGACATCCTCACCGACCCGGCCAACAGCTACGTCGAGCAGTTCGTGCAGGACGTCGATCGCGCCCGCGTGCTCACCGCCGCGAACGTCATGGAGCGCCCGCGCCCCGTCGTCTCCGAGAATGCCGGCCCTCGCACCGCGCTCAAGCAGATGCGCGACGCGTTCATGTCGGCGACGTACGTCGTCGGCCGCGACCGCAAGCTCATCGGAATCGTCACCGACCGCGACGTCGTCAAGCTGATCCGCCGCGGCGAGAGCACCCTCACCTCGGTGCTCAAGCCCGCGGCCCAGGTGGTCGACGAGGACGAGATCCTGATGAACCTGTTCATCCCCGCGGTCGAGTCGCCGCTGCCGCTCGCTGTGGCCGACGCGGAGGGCCGCCTCGTCGGCGTCATCCCGCGCATCACCCTGCTCGCGGCACTCGGCCCGGGTTCGGGCGCCACGGGCGAGATCAACCTGCCGGTGCTGCCGCTGCCGCAGGCGGAGGTCGACGCCGTCCTCGACGACGGCTGGACCGCCGAGACTTCGCCGAAGACGCCGCACTCGCCGAACACACCGGACGCGCCGACCGAGGAGGTCACCCGATGAACGTCCTTCCGATCGGATCCTGGGTCGCCGTCGCGGTCGACTGGATCAAGGCCAACCTCGACGGGCTGCTGCACGTCATCTCGACGGTGGTGTCGTTCCTCGTCGACGGCCTGAGCTTCGTGCTGCTGATGCCGTGGTTCTACGTCGTCATCGTCATCGCCGCGCTCATCGCGTGGCTCGTCCGCTCCTGGCGCCTGGCCATCGGCACCGTCATCTCGTTCGGACTCATCGTCGCGATGGGCCTGTGGGTCCCCGCGATGCAGACGCTCGCGCTGGTGCTCGTGGCCGGCGCGGTCGCCGTGCTGATCGCGATCCCGCTCGGCATCTGGTCCGCGCGCAACGCGACCGTGCGCGCGGTGCTCAAGCCCGCACTCGACTTCATGCAGACGATGCCCGCCTTCGTCTACCTCATCCCCGCGATCGTCTTCTTCAGCATCGGCGTCGTGCCGGGCCTCGTGGCCACCGTCATCTTCGCCCTGCCGCCGGGGGTGCGCTTCACCGAGCTCGGTATCCGCGGTGTGGACTCCGAGACCGTCGAGGCCGGACAGTCGTTCGGTGCGACGCCGGGCCAGATCCTGCGCGGGATCCAGCTGCCGCTCGCGATGCCGACGATCCTCGCCGGCGTCAACCAGGTCATCATGCTCTCGCTGTCGATGGCCGTCATCGCCGGAATGGCCGGTGCGGACGGGCTCGGCAAGCTCGTGGTCGAGGCGATCTCGACCGTCAACATCGCCAAGGGCGTCGAGGCCGGTCTCGGCGTCGTGCTGATCGCGGTCTTCCTCGACCGGGTCACCGCCTCGCTCGGGTCGCTCGGCGAGCACCCGGCCTCGCTGCTGGGGATGATGGCGCGCCGGCGCACCGCGCGGCGCCTCGCGGCGGCTCCGGCCGTCGCCGTCACCACCCCGGAACAGCCCGCCGAAGAGAAGGAGCTGCAGAATGCGTAAGAGCAGGATCACCGCCCTCGCCGCCCTCGGTGTCGCGGCCGCCCTCACCCTGGTCGGATGCGCGAGCGACGGCGCAGGAGGCACGCTCGAGATGGCGGGCAAGGCTCCGTCGAACGGTACGGGCTCCGGCGACAAGGGGACCATCACGATCGGCTTCCTGCCCAGCTGGACCGACGGGCTGAGCACCGCGTACCTGCTGCAGGACCAGCTCGGCAAGATGGGCTACGACGTCAAGATGCAGACGCTGTCCGACGCGGGCCCGCTGTACGCGGGGCTCTCGCAGGGCGACGTGGACGTCTTCCCGTCGGCGTGGCCCGAGGTGACCCAGAAGGCGTACATGGACCAGTACAAGGGGTCGATCGAGGACCTCGGCACCTACTACGGCAACGCCCGCCTCACGATCGCGGTGCCGACCTACTCCGACATCGATTCGATCGACCAGCTCAAGGGCAACGCCTCGAAATTCGGCGGCAAGATCATCGGCATCGAGCCCGGTGCCGGCCTCACCGGGCAGACCCAGAAGATGATGCCGGAGTACGGCCTGGACGGCGAGTACCAGCTGGTCACCTCGTCGACCGCCGCGATGCTCACCGAGCTGAAGTCGGCGACCGAGAAGAAGCAGGACATCGCGGTCACCCTGTGGCGGCCGTTCTGGGCCAACAGCGCCTTCCCCGTGAAGGACCTCAAGGATCCGAAGGGCGCGATGGGCAAGCCGGAGGGGCTGCACTTCCTCGGCGCGAAGGGCTTCGCCGAGAAGCATCCCGAGGTGGCGGAGATGATCGGGAAGATCAAGCTCGACGACGCGCAGTACGGCTCGCTCGAGGACATGGTCGTGAACCAGTTCGGCGAGGGCAAGGAGCCCCAGGCGATCGACAAGTGGATCCAGGAGCACGGCGGCGACTTCGACTGGGTGCAGAAGTAGCACCCAGCAGGGCAGCCGCCCGCTGATACCGGCCTCGGTCCTTCCCGGATCGGGGCCGGTATGCTGTACCCCCATGGGGTATCGGATCCGCTCGGGGGGCACGTCGTCGACGTGGTCGTGGGCGATCCTGCACCTCGTCGTGGCGCTGATCGCCGGACTCCTCGGGATGCACGTGCTCGCCGGGCACGGGTCCCCGGCGGCGGGCGCGGAGGCGGGGCGCACGCGGCGATGGCCGGGGCGGTGGTGCCTGCGATGGCGGCGGACTCGGTGTCGGCTCCGGCCGGGGCGGCGGTGCCGGCGATGACGGCCGAAGCGGGCGTGCTCGCGATCGCGGCGGACCACGACGCCGCGGCCGGTCCCGGTCACGGGTGCGCAGACTGCGCCGAGCACGCCGCGATGGCCGAGGCCTGTGTGCTCGCCCCGGTCGCATCCGCCGCGCTACCGGGGCCGCCCGCCGAGGACCTCCGTCCCGTGCTCGCCGCAGGGGTCGCCGTCTCGCCGGCGAACGATCCCGCGGATCCGCGCCCTCCGAGTATCGCGGAGCTCTGCATCAGCCGCAGATGAGCCGATGCCCGGTGCGTCTCGCAGTCCCCGGTTTCCGCGGGCCGACGCACCGGAGCGGCTTCGCGCCCGCCGTCCGGCGGCGCGCGTCATCGACGACGAAAGCAGAGAACGACATGACCATCCGCACCCTCCACCGCGCCCTCGCGATCGGGACCATCGCCCTCGCCGGGGCCGTCCTCACTGCCTGCGCGCCCACGACCGACCACTCCGGGATGCCAGGGATGTCGCACGGCGCGACCGCCCCGGCGACCGGGTCCGCCCAGGGTTCCGTGAATGACGCCGACGCGATGTTCGCGACCATGATGATCGATCACCACCAGCAGGCGATCGACATGAGCGACACGCTCCTCGCCAAGACCGGCGTGGATGCACGCGTCGTGGACCTCGCGACCAGGATCAAGGACGCGCAGACGCCCGAGATCACGAAGATGCGCGGCTGGCTCGCCGATTGGGGCGTGCCGTCAGCGTCGGCCGGATCCATGAGCCACGGCGACGGCATGATGAGCGAGGCCGACATGGCGGCGCTCGAGGCGGCCCCTGGTGCCGAGGCGGGGAGGCTGTTCCTGCAGCAGATGATCGTGCACCACGAGGGTGCGGTCGAGATGGCCCGCACCGAGAAGGCGGACGGCGCGGATCCCCTCGCCGTCGCCCTCGCGAGCACGATCATCGACGTCCAGACCGCCGAGATCGCCGAGATGAAGAGCCTGCTCGCCGCGCTCTGACCCGGGCCCCGGCCCGGTTCGCGGGCCCGGCCCGGTTCGCGACGTCGTGCAGGTGTCGCGTGCGGAGCGCAGGGGAAGGCCACCCACCTTCGGGTCGTCCCCCTCAGCGGAGCCCCTGGGGTGCGCTCACGGGGACGACCCGGAATGCCGGGCGGCGCAGGCCCGGTCCCCGGGTTCCCCACCTTCGAGTCGTCCCCCTCAGCGGAGCCCCTGGGGTGCGCTCACGGGGACGACCCGAAGTGCCGGCCGGCGCAGTTCCGGACCCCGGGTTCCTCACCTTCGGGTCGTCCCCGTCAGCGGAGCCCCTGGGGTGCGCTCATGGGGACGACTCGAAAGTGGGTGGTGGAGACCTGAAGGGCAGGGGAGACCACCTGTCCGGATCCGGGGGGCGCGCGTAGCCTTCCGGTATGGACGGCTTCGCGGCGGTCGACTTCGGCTTCGCGCGTGAGGTGCTCCAGCGGGGCATCGCGGCGCTGTATCTGATCGCCTTCGTCAGCACGCTGAACCAGTTCCGCGCGCTGCTGGGCGAGCACGGACTGCTGCCGGCGCCGGAGCTCCTCGCCTGGGCCGGATCCTCCCCGCGCGCCCGCCGGCTCCTGCGGCCGACGCTGTTCCTTCGGGTCCGGTACACGGACCGACGGCTCGCGGCCCTGTGCATCGCGGGGATCGTCGTGTCGGCCACGCTGGTGGCAGGACTGCCGCAGCTCGCGCCGCCGTGGGTGCCGATGGCGTGCTTCCTGCTGCTGTGGCTCGGGTACATGTCGATCTCCTCGATCGGGCAGACGTTCTACGGCTTCGGCTGGGAGATGCTGCTGCTCGAGGCCGGGTTCCTCGCCGCGTTCCTGGGATCCGCGTCGCAGCCGCCGCCGACCCTGATCATCGTGCTGTTCTGGTGGCTCGTGATCCGGCTCGAGTTCGGCGCGGGGATGATCAAGATCCGCGGCGGTCACGAGTGGCGCGACCTCACCGCGCTCATGTACCACCACGAGACGCAGCCCATGCCGGGACCGCTCAGCCGGCAGGCGCACCTGCTGCCGCGGTGGTTCCACCGCCTCGAGGTGATCGGCAACCACATCGCGCAGCTCGGAGCGCCCTGGCTCCTGCTCGCGCCGATCCTGGGTCTGTGGATCCCCGGCGCGTCGACGGGCTCGGCGACCTGGCCGGCGATCGTGGGGGCGGCGGGCGCCGCCGTGGTCATCGCGACGCAGCTCTGGCTCGTCCTCACCGGCAACTTCGCCTGGCTGAACTGGGCGACCATCGTGATCGCGTTCTCCGCGGTCGGGATCCCGACGGGCGCGCCGCGCCCTGCGGCGACGGTCCTGCCGTGGACGATCGACGGCCTGTCGCTGCCCTGGTTCGTCGTGACCTCGGCGGTGGCCGTGCTCTACGCGTGGCTTTCGGTGCCGGCGGTGCGCAACCTGTTCTCGCGCAGTCAGGCGATGAACGCGTCGTTCAACCGCTGGCAGCTCGCGAACGCGTACGGCGCCTTCGGAACCGTCACGAAGGAGCGGATCGAGATCGTCGTGGAGGGCACGATGCAGCAGGATGCGGACCCGGATCCGCACGCGGGCGAGTGGCGCGAGTACGGCTTCCGCGGCAAACCGGGAGAGCTGCACCGCATTCCAGGGCTGTTCGCGCCGTACCACCTGCGCCTGGACTGGCTGATGTGGTTCCTGCCGCTGGGCCGGATGTACGAGGACTGGTTCGCGATGCTCCTCGTGCGCCTTCTCGAGGCGGATGCGCCCACGCTGCGGCTGCTACGACACGACCCCTTCGCGGGAGAGCGGCCGCGCCAGGTGCGGGCCGTCGCCTACCGCTATCGGTTCACGACGCGCGCCCAGCGTCGCGAGAGCGGGCGCGTGTGGATCCGCGATCGCCGCCGGGTGGTGGTGCGCCCGCTGTCGCTGGGCGACGGCTAGCGCGGTCGGCGTTCGGCGGCACTCAGCGCAGGGCGACGACCTCGCCGCCGCGCGCTGCGGATGCCTGTGCGGCCGTGACGATCTCGACTGTGCGCACGCCGACGTCGCCGTCGGGCTGGGGTCGGCGACCTTCGCGGATCGCCGCCACGAACTCGGCCAGCAGCAGCGCGTCGAGGTCGGCGCCCACCGGGTCCCAGGTCTCGCCGTGCGCGTCGTGGCCGGCGACGCCCTGCGCGAAGGGGCTGACGGTGATCGTCCCGCGCTCTGCGACGATCTGCAGCGTCAGCCCGCCCCACGTCGGAGACGAGACAGGCCAGCTCCAGGAGCAGTCGATGCTCGCGATGACGCCGCTCGGGTACTGCAGCGTCACCATTCCGCCGGTCTCCACCGCGAGGTCCCGGTCGCCGTAGAGCGCCTGGTTGGCGATGGCGCGCACCGCGTGCGGACGCTCGCCGAGGAGCTCGTCCAGGAGGTCGGCGCAGTGCACGACGTGGTCCACGAGCGCGCCGCCGCCGGCGAGAACCGGATCCGTGAACCAGGCGCGGTCCTGCGGGAGCTTGCCGTTGTTGGCGCCGACGACGCCGAGCACGGCGCCGAGGCGACCGCTGCGGAGCTGCGCCACGGCGTCCCGGTAGGACGGAGCGAACCGCACGGGAAAGGCGACCATCAGGGTGACGCCGGCGGCTTCGCACGCCGCGCGCATCGCGGTCGCGTCCTCGACGGACGTGGCGAGGGGCTTCTCGCACAGCACGTGCGCCCCGGCGGCCGCGGCCCGCTCGACCAGTGCGCGATGGCGGGAGTTCTCGGAGGCGATCACGACCGCATCCGGCTTCCAGGCGAACGCCTCCTCGTAGCCGTCGACGTAGGCGACGCCGAGCTCGGCCGCGAGTGCCGCGCCGCGGGGCGCGTCGTCCGGAGCGGACGCGCCGTCGGGGTCGGTGGCGATGATCTCGACGCCGGGCATGGCGCGCAGCGCGTGCACATAGCTCAGCGCGTGGGTGTGCGCGAACGACAGCACCGCGATGCGGAGCGGGGCGGCGCCGGTCATCGGGAGACCTCCTGGTCGGTGAGCGCGACGGGGGCGCCCGTCGCGATGGATGCGTAGGCGGCCTCCGCGACAGCCACGGCCTCGACGCCGTCGGCGGGAGGGATCCTGCTCGGCCCGCCCGTGGCGAGGGCGTCGAGGAAGTCCGCGATCTCGGCGAAGTACGGGCTCTCCTGCGGCGACATCGGCGGCAGGTAGTCCGTGGCGGCGTCGGTGAGCACGGCGTCGGTCCTGGCCGTGCGGTCCTCTGCGCTGTCATGCCGCATCCGGCCCGCGGATCCGGAGACCTCGACGCTGGTCCGGAACGGCATGCCCGGTGCGACCCAGCTCGCGTGCAGCTGGCTGATCACGCCGTTGCGATGCGTCAGGACGACATGCGAGGTGACCGGCGCGGGGACCACATCGTCGATGGTCGGCGGGTTCTGCACCGCGTACACGGACGCGACGGGACCGGCGAACCAGATGGCCTGATCGATGTCGTGGATCATCAGATCCCGGATGAGGCCGCCTCCCGTGCTCTCGCGGAAGAACCACGGCGTCTGCGGAGCGGATCCGGCGCGGCTGAAGCGCTGCACCGCGATCGTGCCGAGGCGGCCGTCGTCGATGGCCTGCTTGATCCGCGCGTACTCGCCGAAGTAGCGGACGACGTGCGCGGGGAACAGCCGCACGCCCGCGGCCTCTGCGGCGGCGACGACCACGCGGGCCTCCGCGGCGGTCGAGGCGAGCGGCTTCTCGCAGATCACCGTGCGTCCGCGGGCGATCGCCCGCAGGGCGAGGTCCGCATGGGTGCTGCTCGGCGTGACAATGTCGACGATGTCGACCGCGTCGATGAGCTCGTCGACATCCGCGATCTCGCGGAAGCCGTACTCCTGGGCGATCGCCGCTGCGCCCACCAGGGAGGTCACGCTGCCCTCCGCGCCGAGGGCGCGCCAGGCGTCCGCGTGCACGCGGGAGATGCCGCCGGCGCCGATCAGTCCGACACGGAGCGTGCTCACTGTTCCTCCTCGGGGAGTCGGGGATCCGCCGGAGCGGCGGATCCGTCAGGGGGGAGCGGCGTGATCGAGGGGACCGCGAGGCCCTCGATGCCGTAGATCGCGGTCGCGTGCCGCCGGAACGCGTGTACCAGGGCGCCGTGCGCGGCGGCCTCCGCGCCCATCCTCGCCTCCGCGATCGGGACGGTGAACGGCAGGGCGATGTGCTGCGCGAGCCTCTCGCGCAGCGGATCCAGGAGCTGGCCGTGCGCGGCGGAGAGTCCGCCGCCGATCACGATCATCGCCGGATCGACCGTCATCACGAGGGTCGCGATGCCGTGCGCGAGCTCCGTCACGAAGCGGTCGATCTCCTGCTGCGCCTCGTCGTCGCCGTCCCTGGCACGCCCGAACACCTCTGCAGCGGTCTGCCCGGTCCGCCAGGTGATCTGCCCGGTCTCGGATCCGAGGCCGCGGAACGCGTGCCTGCCGATGTCGCCGGCCGCGTTGTGGATGCCGCGGCGCGGCCGTCCGCCCAGAAGCAGACCCATGGCGATGCGGTTGCCCACGGACAGGTACAGCACGTCGTCGACGAGCTGGGCGACGCCCAGATGATGCTCGGCGACCGCGGCGAGGCGCACGCCGTTGTCGACCGCGACGGGGCAGTCGAACACCTGGCGGATGTGGGATCCGATGTCGATGCCCGACCACTCGGGGATGACGACCGACGCGGTGACGCGGCCCTGGTCGTCCACGATGCCGGGGAGGGCGACGCCGATCGCGCGCACGCGGGCGACCGGGATCCTCGCGTCGGTGAGCGTCGTGTTCATGTCGGCGATGACCGCCGCGAGCTTGGACGCGCCGTCCTGTTCGTCCCTGATACCGGGGAAGGTGCGCTGCAGGATCACGGCCCCCGCGAGGTCGGCGATGATGACGCGCACGCTCGCGACGCCGATGTCCACGCCGACGACCGCCCCGGCGTTCGCATCGAACGCGTAGCGGCGGGCGGGCCGGCCCGCTCCGCGCCCTGCGGCGGCGGGAGCCTCGACGATCAGGCCGGCGTCGCCGAGCGCCGTCACGGCGTTCTCCACGGACGTGCGGGAGAGGCCGAGTGTGAGGGTGAGGTCGTTGACCGTCGCAGGTCCGCTGTCCCTCAGCTGGAGCGCGGATCGGGCGATGATCGACGACGGTGCAGGAGTGGTCACACTGCTTCCTCTCGTCCTCGGCGCCGGTGGTAGCGATCAAAATAGCACAACGTCCTCACGAAATTCAGAAGTTCCGTAGAGGCGCTTGAGAATGAGTATCGCGGTTCTCATGATTCGTTGTGAACTGCCGCTTGACTAATTATCACATCGTGATGTCATAATAGGGCAACTACCCTGCACGGTTTTAGCAAAGGAGCACCATGCGCGTCAGCAAGTTCGCCTCGATCGCGGCGGGGATCGTCGCCATCGCCGCCCTGGCAGGCTGTTCCGCCGGGTCGGGAGGCGCCGCCGCCTCCGCGGGCGGCGAGCAGAAGGTCACGGTCTGGCTCTACCCGGTCGTCGCCGACGAGACCAAGCACAAGCAGTTCTGGGACTCGACGGTCGCCGCGTTCGAGAAGGACCACAAGAACATCAAGGTCTCGTACGAGATCTTCCCGTGGGCGAACCGCGACCAGTCGCTGCAGACGGCGATCGCCGCGGGGAAGGGGCCGGACGTCGTCTACCTCATCCCCGACCAGCTCGCGGCCTACCAGAAGGCGATCCAGCCCCTGGACGACCTGCTCAGCAAGGATCGGCAGAAGCAGATCCTGCCGAACGTCAAGAGCTCCGTCACCCTGGACGGCCACCTGCTCGGCGCCCCGATCCTCACCAGCGCCCAGCCGCTGATCTGCAACGCCGCCGCGTTCAAGGCCGCCGGCGTCACGGACTACCCGAAGACGTGGGACGACATCAAGAAGCTGGCTCCCGCGTTCGCGGCCAAGGGCATGTACGTCCTGAACTACCCCGCGTCGGCGGAGAACACGCTGAACCTCACGTTCTACCCGCTGCTGTGGCAGGCGGGCGGCGCGGTCTACGACAAGTCCGGCGGCGTCGGCTTCGACAGCGCTGCAGGCACCAAGGCGCTCACCTTCCTCAGCGACCTCGCGAAGGAGAAGGCGCTCGACCCCGAGGCGCTGACGACGAACGTGCCGCTCGAGCAGACCGCCATCGCCCAGGGCAAGGTCGGCTGCACCTGGAACAACGCCGTCACCGAGATCGAGCCCTTCTGGGGCAAGGACAACGTCAAGGTGCTGCCGCCGCTGACGGAGAAGAAGTCCGTCGCCTACGGCACGGTCGGATCCCTGTCGGTCCTCAAGGGATCGAAGGCGCAGCAGGCCGCGGCGGAGTTCGCCGAGTACGCCACGAGCGCCGACGTCGTGAAACCCTACCTGAAGGAGGCGGGATACTTCTCCGCCCTGAGCGGTACCGGATCGCTGTACGCCGACGACCCGCTGCTGGGCGAGGTCGAGAAGTACGTTCCGGATACGACCGTCGGCCAGCTCACGACCAGCTCGCGTGCGCTGATGGGCGTGCTGGCGCCGGAGATCCAGGCCGCGCTGCTGGGGCAGAAGGCCCCGGCGGACGCGCTCAAGTCCGCTGCGGATGCGGCGGCACCCCTCCTGAAGAAGTAAGCCCCCGGGGGTGCGCGGACCTCGACCGCGCACCCCCGCCCCACCCTGAGGTGCGATGCGATGACGACGACTCAGACCCGCCGGTCCCCCGGCCGCGTGGGCCGCGTTCTGGCCCGGCGAGAGGCCAGGGTGGCGCTCCTGTTCGTGCTGCCCGCGTTCCTGCTGTTCCTCGCGTTCCGGTTCGGACCCAGCCTCGTCGGCGTCGCCCTGAGCTTCTTCCAGTACGACATCTCCGGGGATGTGTCGTGGCGCGGGCTCGAGAACTTCCAGCGGCTCGTGGCGGATCCGCTGTTCTGGCGGGCGCTCGGGACGACCGCGATCTACACGGTCTTCGCCGTGCCGATCTCGCTCGTCCTGTCGACCGTCATGGCGCTCGGCGTGCGCAGGGCGTTCCGCGGCTCGCGGTTCTTCCGGTCGATCTTCTTCCTGCCCGTGATCACCTCGCTCGTCCTCGCCGGATCGATCTTCGTGTGGATCTTCTCCGGCGACGGCCCGTGGTCGAAGCTCATGGCGCCCCTGGGCCTGGGCGGCTCGTGGCTGGGCAGCACGATCCTGGTGATCCCCGCGATCATCGTCGTCGGGGTCTGGTCCCGATTCGGCTACGGGATGATGATCATGATCGCGGCCATGCAGGACATCCCCCGCGAGCTCGAGGAGGCCGCGCTGATGGACGGCGCGAACGCCTGGCAGCGCTTCCGCTGGATCATCCTTCCGTACCTGCGTCCCACCGTGTTCTTCCTCGCGGTCATCGAGACCACCGCCGCATTCCAGGTCTTCGACGTGATCTACGTGATGACGCAGGGCGGTCCGGCGAATGCCAGCTACTCGCTCGTGTACCTGCTGTACGACCAGGGGTTCAAGTACTTCGACTACGGCTACGCGGCCGCCGTCGGCGTCGCCCTGTTCGTGATGACCCTCGTCGTCGCTCTCATCCAGCGCCTCGTGATCGGAAAGCAGAAATGACTTCTGTGACGCAATCCCGCACGCGGGACGCCGCCTCCTCGCGAGGCCGGCGCTCGTACCGCGCACTCGAGCCCACGGGTTTCGGCGTCGTGCTGCGGTGGATCTGGCTGACCATCGCGGGCATCTTCAGCTTCTTCCCGTTCTACGCGATGATCGTGCTGAGCCTGAAGCCCGGCAAGGTCGTCGAGCTGCCCGGATCCCTGCTGCCGTGGACGGACATCTCCTTCGACGCGTACACGAAGGTCCTCTCGGGGCAGAACATCCTCGGCTGGCTCGGCAACACCCTGATCTACTCCCTCGTCTCCGTGGTCGCCGTGCTGTTCCTCTCCGCGCTCGCCGGGTACGCATTCGCGAAGAAGCGGTTCGCGGGGAAGGAGGTCATGTTCTGGTCCTTCCTGGCCATGGTCATGGTGCCGTTCCACGTGACGCTCATCCCGACATTCCTCCTCATGGCCACACTGGGCGGGGTGGACACCTACTGGGGCCTGATCCTGCCGACGCTCGCCAACGCCCAGGCGGTGTTCCTCATGCGGCAGTTCATCCAGGGGCTTCCGGACGACCTGTTCGAGGCCGCCAGGATCGACGGCGCAGGGGAGTTCCGGATCTTCCTGCGGATCGTGCTGCCGCTGTGCAAGCCGATCCTCGCCACGCTCGGCATCTTCGTGTTCCTCTGGCACTGGAACGACTTCCTCTGGCCGCTCATCATCGGCAAGTCCAACGCGATGTTCACCCTCACCGTCGGCATCTCGTCGCTCCAGCAGCAGAGCGTGCCGCTCAGCACCATGCTCGCCGGCAGCGTCGTCGCCCTCGCGCCCATCTTCCTCGCGTACCTGATCGCTCAGCGCTACGTGCAGGAAGGCGTGACCGGCACGGGCATCAAGGGCTGACCGGCCCGCACCCACGTACCTCGGAAAGGACGCACACACGTGACACCTCAGGCATTCTCGGGCGAGACCGAGCTGGAAGACGCGCTCACCACCCCGAGCCCGGCCCTCGTGGCCGATCTCGCGAAGGGCGCCGGCGATCTGGTCATCCTCGGCGCCGGCGGCAAGATGGGGCCGACGCTCGCCGTGCTCGCGCGGCGCGGACTCGACGCCGCGGGACGCACGGGGGACCAGGTGCACGCGGTCTCGCGGTTCGGCGATGCCGCGGTCCGCCACCGACTCGAGGAAGCCGGCGTGCGGGTCGTCCCGTTCGACCTCATCGAGAACGACGACTTCGCGGGCCTTCCCGACGCTCCCAACGTCGTCTTCATGGTCGGGGCGAAGTTCGGCGCCGCCACCAGCCCGTCCTGGGCATGGGAGGTGAACGCCGCGCTCCCCGACCGGGTGGCGCGCCGCTACCGCGACAGCGCGATCGCCGTGATGTCGACCGGCAACGTCTACCCGTTCCTGCCGGCATCGTCCGGCGGTGCCACGGAGGACGTGGCTCCGGCGCCGATCGGCGAGTACGCGCAGTCCTGCCTCGGGCGGGAGCGCGTGTTCGAGTTCGGCGCGCAGGAGCGCGGAACCCGGGTGTCGATCGTCCGGCTGAACTACGCGATCGACCTCCGCTACGGGGTCCTCGCCGACGTCGGGAGCGCCGTGCACGCCGGGCAGCCGGTCTCGGTCGCGACCGCGAACGTCAACGTGATCTGGCAGGGCTACGCCAACGAGGTGGTGCTGCGCAGCATCGGCCACGCCTCCTCCGACGTGTTCACCGTGAACCTCACCGGCCCCGAGACGCTCAGCGTCGCCGCGGTCGCGCGGCGGTTCGGCGCCCTCCTCGGGCGGGAGGTGCACCTCGTCGATGAGCCGCAGCCGACCGCACTGCTGAACGACTCGCGCCGCTGCATGGCGCTCTTCGGCTATCCGTCGGTCTCCGCCGACACGCTCATCGAGCTGCAGGCGGCCTGGATCGAGGCCGAACATCCGATGTCGGCGAAGCCCACCAAATGGGCCGTGCGGGATGGGCGGTTCTGATGGCGGTCGTTCCGGTCCTGCGCGAGCAGGCCGCGCGCACGCTCGCGCGCGGCGCCGTGATCCCCGCGCATCCGCTGGCGCTGACCGCCGCCCGCCGACTCGATGAGCGGCGTCAGCGCGCGCTCACCCGCTACTACCTCGCCGCGGGCGCGGGCGGTGTCGCGGTCGGCGTGCACACGACGCAGTTCGAGATCCGCGACCCGGAGCACGCCCTGTTCGAGCCGGTGCTCGCGCTCGCCGCAGAAGAGCTCGACGCCCACGGCGATCCCGACGTGGTCCGGATCGCCGGCGTCGCGGGCGGCACGGCGCAGGCGGTCGCCGAGGCCGAGCTCGCCCGGTCCCTCGGCTACGACGCCGTGCTGGTCAGCCCGCGGGTGGCCGGCGCCGATGAGCGCGCGCTGCTGGAACGGGCGAGGGCGGTCGGCGAGGTGCTTCCCGTGGTCGGGTTCTACCTGCAGACCGCGATCGGCGGGCCCGTGCTCGACAGGGCGTTCTGGCGCGAGTTCGCATCGATCCCCTCGGTCGTCGCGGTCAAGGCCGCACCGTTCGACCGCTACCGCACCCTGGAGCTGGTGCGCGGCGTCGCGGCCTCGGGGCGTGCGGACGAGATCGCGCTGTACACCGGGAACGACGATGCGATCGTCGCGGATCTGCTCTCGGAGTTCCGCGTCGCTTCGCCGGACGGGCCGCGCACCCTGCGGTTCGTCGGGGGACTCCTCGGCCAGTGGGCGGTCGGCACGCGCGCGGCGGTATCGGTCCTGGACCTGTCGCGGGATGCGGCCGACGGGGATGTCGCCGCATATGCCGCGCTCGGCAGGATGGCATCGGACCTGGTGGACGTGAATCAGGCGGTGTTCGATCCGGGGAACGACTTCCACGGCGTCATCGCCGGTGTGCACGAGATGCTGCGGCAGCAGGGACTGCTGGAGGGCACCTGGTGCCTCGACCCCGCAGAAGGACTCTCGCCGGGTCAGGCCGAGGAGATCGCCCGCGTGCGCCGGGACTACCCTGAGCTCAACGATGACGCGTTCATCGCGGCGCACCGCGAGGAGTGGCTGCGATGAGCTCCCCCGTCCTGGTCGCCGTCGTCGGAAGCGGTCTGATGGCGGAGTTCTTCTCCGAGGACGACGAGGCGCGGCTGCGTGCGGCTGCGGAGGCTCTCGGCGGTGGATACCTCCGCGCGGACCGGCTCGCGGATGTGCCGGACCCGAGCGGCACGCGGATCGTCGTCACCAGTTGGGGCGCGCCTCCGTTCGACGGCGCCGTCCTGGACCGGATGCCACGGCTCGAGCTGGTGGCGCACACCGGCGCCACGGTCAAGCCGTTCGTCACGGACGAGCTGTTCGCACGCGGAGTCAGGGTCACGCAGGCCGGCGATGCGATGGCCCGTCCCGTGGCGGAGGTCTCGCTGGCCTTCACCCTCGCCCTCCTGCACCGGATCCCGGAGATGTCGCATGCGCTCCGCGATCGCGGCGGCTGGTACGACCCGGCCGTGGGCGCGCAGCATCAGATCCTGGACGCGCCGATCGCCGTGATCGGAGCGTCCCGCACGGGGCGCGCCTACCTCGCGCTGATCCGCGCCCTCGGCGCCCGCCCGCTGCTCGTCGACCCGACGGTCGGCGCCGCCGACGCGGAGGTGCTGGGGGCGGTGAAGACCGAGCTCGACGACGCGCTCCGTCGCGCCAGGATCGTCGCGCTGCACGCGCCGACCCTGCCCGAGACGCACCGCATGATCGGCGCGCGCGAACTCGCGCTCATGCCGGACGGCGCCGGCCTGGTCAACACCGCCCGCTCCTGGCTCGTCGACGAGGCCGCCCTCGAGGCCGAACTCCGCGCGGGCCGGATCTCCGCAGCGCTGGACGTCTTCGACGAGGAGCCGATTCCGGCGGACAGCCCGCTGCGGACCCTCCCGAACGCTCTGCTGACGCCGCATCGGGCCGCGGGCACGGTCGAAGGCCGGCTCGAGCAGGGCAGGATCGTCGCGGACGAGGTCGCGGCGTTCGTGGCAGGACGGCCGCTGCAGCACGGCATCACGCGCGATCAGCTCGCCCTGATGGCCTGACCCATGCGGGTCGCGTTCGCCGGGGTCGCGCATTCGCATCCCTTCTCGGACGCTGCGGGGCTCGTCGCCCGCGGCGCCCGGGTCGCGGGCGTCTGGGACCAGGACGATCCGGCGCGTCGACGGGACTTCTCCGCGCGTTTCGGAGCGCCGGAGCTTCCCGGACTCGCGGATCTGCTCGCGCTGGACCCCGACGTCGTCGTGGCGACGCCGCGCACATCTCGTGCCGCCGAGGTCGCCGAAGCATGCGCCGGGGCGGGGATACCGGTCTTCGCGAACAAGACGATCGCCGGCGACGCCGCAGCGCTCGCGCGCTGGGAGGCGCTGCCGGCCGGGGCGCGGTTCACCTCTTCCGTGCTGCGCTTCGCACCGGCTCTCGTGGCGTTCGAGACGGCCCTCGGCGGCGAACGCGTGCATGCCGTCGAGGTGCACGCGCAGCACGACATCGCGGGCTTCCTCGCGGCCGAGCGGCGCTGGCAGGACGAGCCGTCCGGGGCGGGTGGCACCCTCATGAACATCGGCGTGCACGCCTGGGAGATACTCGACGTCCTCCTCCCCGGCGGGCGGGCGGAGATCCGTTCCGCCGTGCGCACGACGGGGGACTCGCAGACCTCGTCCGAGCTGCTCGGTTCCGTGCACGCGGTCGTCGAGGGGATCCCGGTGTCGGTGACGATCGCGGGCATCGGCGGCGCCGACCGCTACGCCGTGCGGGTCTGGACGGATCGAGGCACGCGCGAGCTGGTCCTGCCGGACGATGCGGACGGTCTCGGCTACGGGGCCACGGCCGATGCCGTGTGCGCCCTGGCGCGAGGAGCGGTTCCGGTCGATCCGCGGCGGACGTCCGCCGTGTACCGCAACGCGATCGCCGCCGCCGAGGCGGCCCGCCGAGACGAAGGATTCCTGGGGAGAGAGACGGGCGCAGCACTGCGCCTTCCACGCGGGCACGCCCGCACCGATGGCGATGACGCCGGAAGTGAGACGACATGACCGAGACGATTCCGCAGGACAGCGCGCAGAGGGCAGAGGGACGGTCCCGCCGACTCGTGCTCGCCGGGTTCGGGGCCGCGGCGCTGGGCGGCCTCACCGCCGTCGCCGCGGCCGCCCCGGCGAACGCCGTGACGGTGCCGACGGCCAGGGATGCCGCATCCGCGGCGACCGTCGCGGCGCTGGCATCGGTCAACGCCAAGGCCGATGACATCGTCGCGGTGGCCGGATACGCCCACCCCGGCGATGGCGGGGGCGGGCTCTTCCGCTGCATCACCGCTGATCCGCCGGCGGCCAACGCCGGCACCGTGGTTCCCGGCAAGGGCGGCGCCGTCTGGGCGCGCGTGCACACCGGCACGGTCGACTTCCGGGCCTTCGGGATCTTCGGTCCTGAGACGCCGGCCGACGATGCGCTCGACGCCCTGGTCGGCGACGCCGCGGTCGTGCGCATCGAGGCGCACACCGATCTCAACTTCGTGCGCAGGCACAAGTTCAGCCGCTCGGGCATCGCCTTCGACTTCGGCGACCACCTGATGACGACCGAGGGGATCGAGAACGCCGGCAAGGACGATCCGTTCGCGGCGGTCATGTACTTCTGCGGCGAGGTCACGGGGGAGGAGCACTCCGCGGCGCTCGGCGAAGACATCCCCGATCTCGCCGACGTGCTGCCGGTGGGAGACTCCTCGTTCTTCGCCGTGGGCGAGTGGTACGCGGCGGAGGTGAACGCCCGCTCCGGCCGTTGGGAGCGCGAGCTGCAGAAGCTCGTGCAGGTGACGCAGATCGTGGACGGATCCCACGTGCGCATCAACTACCAGATCGGCTGGCCGCTCGGATCCGACCGCTCGATCACGTGGCGGCACATCAAGCCGGTGCAGGACGTGGTCGTCTCGCGCCTCCGGTTCCTCGGGAAGGGCACGGATGAGTTCACCGGATCCCATCCGCTGGCCTTCGAATACGCGGTGCGCTGCGACGTCGACCACATCGACGGCACTGCGACGTTCTGGCCGCTCATCATGCGCCGCTGGAACACGTCGTACACGACCGAGAGCTGCTCTCTGAAGAACCCGACCTCTGTCACCTGGGGCGGCGCCGGCTACCTGACCCAGCAGATCTACTGCCTCTACGGATACGTCGCGAACAGCCACACCTCGAACGCGCGGCACCTGAACGACTTCACCGCGAGCGCGTACTGCCTGGTCGAGAACTGCCACGGAGACGGCGATGACCAGGGGCCGTTCGTCACGCACGGCCAGTTCGAGCACGATCTCACCTACGTGGGCAACTCAGGCCTGATGACCTTCGCGAACTCGGGCGCGGCCTGGGGCTCGGCCGCCAAGCGGATCACCGTGCGCAAGCACGTCTGCTCCTGGTTCGTGGCGCGGGTCAAGGTCACCGACCTCACCCTCGAGGACGTCCGCGTGATCGGCAAGAAGGGGCTGGACGGATCCGGGATGCTGTGGATCAATGCGGACGGCGCCCAGCTGCGCGGCTGCTCCGCGACCGACACGCTCGTCATCACCCAGTCGTCGAGCGCGTCGAAGCGTCCGACCGTGATCGAAGCATCGGACTTCGCGTTCGTCGCTGCGGGGGACCTCACCAACGCCTCCGTCACGGCCCCGGTCGCGTTCGTCGACACCGTGCTCTCCGGCGTGAACGGCATGCGGATCGGCGGCGCCGGTGCGGTGACGTTCCGCGGTGGACGGCTCACGGGCGGAGATCGCGACACCGCATTCGGCACGGTCTCCGCGCGGCTCCGCATCGACGGTGCCGATCTCGAGGATGTGCGGATCGACGCGGCGGGCAAGGACGCGCAGGCCGTCGAGATCCTCGGCGGATCCGCACTGTCGACGACCAAGGGCGCAGGGCTCTCGCGCAGCGGCGCGGGAGACCTCACGGTCCTCCTCGGCGACAGCACCTTCACCGGCGACGGCACGCACGTGTCGCTCGGATCCGGCGTCAACCACTACCGCGCGACGGGCTGCCGGTTCGTCGGCGGTGCGCTCGAACTCCCGGTCGACGGCTTCGGGGACAAGAGCACGCTGCTGCACTCGGGCAACGTCGAGAGCGGTGTGAAGCGCACGGTGCCGCAGGAGGCCGCGAACGTGCTGCTGTCGGGGAACGTCGTCGTATGACCGCCGAGCCGACCATCCGGACCGCCGTGCCAGGGGATGCCGCGGCGCTCGCCGCGCTCTGGGCGCACGCGTTCACGCCGCCGCTCGCGCCCGATCAGTGGGAGGCGGACCCCGACAGGTTCGCGCACACGATCGTCGCGGAGGACGCATCGGGACTGGTCGGCTCGATCCATGGACGGGCCAAGCGCCTGCGTGAGGAGGCGGGCGGCCTCGCGCAGGTGCACGCCATCGGCAGCGTCGCCGTCGCCGACCGGGCGCGCGGGCAGGGTCTCGCACGGCGCCTGGTGTCCGCGACGCTCTCGTCGGCGCGGCGATCCGGGGCGGACTGGGCGCTGCTGTTCACCGGCACCCCTGGTGTGTACCGCTCCAGCGGTTTCGAGCTGTTCGCCATGGAGCGGGTGCTGGCCGGGCCGTGGCAGGCGCCGGCCTCGACCGACGGGGCCGAGGTGCGCCGCGGCACGGTCGGTCCTGGTTCGAGTGCGCGCTGGCAGCGGGCGTACGAGGACTCCCGAGAGGGCGTCGTCCTCGCCCCGGTGCGTTCCGAGGGCGACTGGATCATGGCCGAGGTGCGGCTCGCGGGCCTGCGCACCTACACCGTGGAGCGGGACGGGTCCGTGCTTGGCTACGCCATCGCGGATGCACGGGGAGGGCGCGGCGAGCTCGTGGAGTTCGCTGTGCCCTCCGACGCCCAGGACCGGATCCGCCCGGCTTTGCTGGCCGCCGTCGCCGAGGACTGGCGGGCCGCCGGCGTCGACCGATGCGAGATCGCCGTGCCGGCCCGCCCCGCGGACCTCGCGATCATGCGGGACTTCGCGCCGGGGGCGGTCCCCGCGCCCGATACGACCGGGATGACCCGGGCGGTGCGGCGGGCGCCCCGCCTCACCGGCGTGCGGCACTTCGGGGCGGGTGACTACTTCTGAGCGCGGCGCGCCGCCGCCCCTCGTGATGGATCCGACGACTTCGGGGAATCCACGAATCCCCTGCGGAAAGATCGTGGTTTCGGAGAGGCTCGCGGCTGTGCGCGTTCCTAAACTCGAGAGGAAGCAGCGGGTACGACCACCCGCGGATCAATCTCACTGTGGAGACGCTCATGACCTCACTCGATGCCGTCCTGCTGGATGCGTCCGACCCGTCGTTCTCTGCTGATCGGTTCGCCACCTACAGGTCGCTCCGCGAGACGACGCCGGTGGTCCGGACGGCGGTGAACGGCCGCCCATCGTGGCTGGTCACGCGGTTCGCCGAAGTGGAGCGCGTGCTCAAGGACCCGGGATGCACGGTCGAGCCGCGTCCCGGCACGATCCCCGACCACGTCGGGAACGGGCCGGCTTCGGAGTTCTATCGATACTCGCTGCCGAACATGGATCCGCCCACCCACACCCGACTGCGCAAGCTCGCCGCGCCGGCGTTCGCGCCCCGTTCGATCAAGTCCATGCGCGGCTGGGTCGAGGAGATCATCGTCTCCGGCCTGGACCGCCTGGAGGACTTCGACGACGAGGTCGACTTCGTGCACGAGTACGCCGCCCGGATTCCGGCGATGATCGCCTGCCGGCTCCTGCACGCGCCGATGGCGGACGCCGAGTCCGTGCTGCAGCGGATGCCGGCCCTCAACCCCGTGCTGAGCCAGAGCGACATCACGCCTGCCCAGCTGGCCGAGGCCGATGCCGCCGCGCAGTTCTACATCGACTACATCGGAGACCTCGTCGACACCTTGCGCGGCCGGATCGACGAGAACGATGCGGTGGGTGCAATGCTGAGCGCCGAGGCCGATGGCGAGCGTCTCTCCCGGATCGAACTGGTGATCACCCTGGTCGGGTTCTTCGTGGCGAGCTATCACACGACGATGGTCGCGATGACGAACGCCCTGCACTCGCTGCTGCGGCATCCGGATCAGTACGCGCTCCTCGCAGGGGACGGCGCGCTGGCCGCATCCGCATGGGAGGAGAACCTCCGCTACGACTCGCCCGTTCATTTCATCTGGCGCCATGCGGGCCCTGATCTCGTCCTCGACGGCATCCCCATCCCGCAGGGCGATCATCTGCTGTTGGGCCTCGCGGCCGCGAATCGGGACGGAAGGCGGTTCGCCGCGCCCGACGACTTCCGCATCGATCGGGCCGAGAACAAGCACATCGCCTTCACGGCGGGCGGGCACTACTGCCTGGGGGCACCGCTGTCCCGGCTGGAGGGCGAGATCCTCCTCCGCGAGCTGCCCCGGCGATTCCCGCGGATGGAGCTGCGGGAGGAACGGGTCGACCGGTTCCCCGATCTGACCTTCCCCGTGATCGGCCGGCTCCTCGTCGCCCCCGGCGGTGCACGATGACATCCGGCTGGGGGCCTGAGGAGCGCCTGGCCGCGGTGAGCGTCACCTTCGACCACCTCGGCGAGGCCGCTGAGATGCAGATCGGGCGGATTCCGCTCGATGCGCCTGTGGGCGACCATCACAGCGTGACCCAGGAGCTTCCCCGGCTGCTCGACATGCTCGCCGCGCACGGGCAGCGGACCACGTTCTTCATCGAGGCTTGGAACCTGGACGTCTACCCCGAAGCGGTGCGATCGATCATCGCCGCGGGGCACGAGGTCGGCTGGCACGGCTGGCTCCACGAGCCCTGGTATCAGAGCTCGTCCGCCGAGATCGCCGAGTCGGTGCAGAAGAGTCTGGACGCCTTCGACCGCTTCGGCATCCGACCCAGGGGTGCAAGGCCGCCGGCGGGACTGCAGGGCGACCACTCGCTCGAGCTCCTCAGCGAAGCGGGTTTCGACTACGTGTCCCTCGCGGGAACGTCCTTCGGCTCCGCGCACGGGCTTGCTCTGCTGCCCTATCCCTGGCACGCCGTCGACGGTGCCTACTACGTCCCCGGGTTCACGCGATTGCGAGTGCCTCCGGGAGACGATCCCGTCGGGCCGGACGAGATGCTGGACGCGTACCAGGACCTGGTCGACGAGGTGGTGGACCGGCGAGGATGCCTCGCGTTCGTCTTCCATGTGCCGTGGCAGGACTCACCGGAGAAGGTGGCGGCGATCTCGACGCTCCTGGACCGGCTGTCGGCGGATGAGCGGGTATGGCTCGCATCGGGCGACGCGATCGCCGACGCGGTGCACGAGAACCAGGAGAGGTTTCCGATCGGGCACCGGGACGAGGTGCCGGCATGGTGACTTCGGGCCGCGGCGCGCGGAACGCGCCGCATCTGACCGCCGTCCCGACGCCCGCAGCGACCTCGCGGTTCTGGGCCGAGGTCGAGGACGGGCTCGATGCGCTCACCGGTCGCCTGGTGGAGGAGATCCGCGAGGAGCTGCCGACCTATCACGCGCTGCCCGCGGAGGAGCAGACCCGCACCGTGCGAGAGCTCCTCGGCGCGATGACCGAGAGCCTCAGGAAGCACGAGCTGCCTCCGCCCGAACGGCTGCAGATGATCAGGGCCTCCGCCCGCCGAAGGGCCTACTACGGCATGCCCGTGTACGACGTGCTGGCCGCCTTCCATTTCGCGCATCGTGGGCTGTGGGAGAGGTTCCGCGGCGCGCCGTCCGGCTCGGAGCGCCTCCTCGTGGATCTCGTCGAACCGATGGCGGCGTGGGCGCAGGAGATGAGCCAGGCGGTCGTCGATGCCTATGTCGACCAGCAGGGCGGCAGGGATGCGCGCGAGCGAGAACTGTGCGCGCAGCTCTTCGAGCTCCTCGACGATCCGGGACGCCTGGACGGTGTGAGCGACATCCTGCGCGAACTGTCCTATGATCCGGACGGGGAGTTCACCGTCCTCGTCGGCCGTCGGCGAGCGTGGACGAGGGACGCGACGGCGGCTCTCCAGCGTGCGAGCCGCCGGCTCACCGGCGTCGTCCGACAGGGGACGCGGGCCGGGCTCGCGATCATGATCTCTCAGGGAATGGCGGTCGACGACCTCGCGCACGCCGCGCACGAGGTCATCGGCGCGGAACCGCTCGGCGTCGGTCTGGCCAGGCGCGGCGTCGAGGGAATCCGGGAGAGCGTCGCGGACGCCGTCCTCGCACTGAGGGTCGCCGAGGAGTCGGGACGCGCCATCGCGCGCTTCGACGAGGAGTGGTTCCTCGCCGCGCTCGTGGACCAGACGACCCGTCTCGCGCCGTTGCTCGCGCGGCCGAAAGAGGTCGCGGTCCAGAACCCCGATCTCGCCGAAGCCGTCGTCGCGTTCGCCGATGCGGGCTTCTCCCTCGCCGGCGCCGGGGAGCGGCTTCGCCTGCACCCGAACTCCGTCTCCTATCGGCTCGGCAAATGGCAGGAGCACACCGGGCTCGACGTGCGATCCTTCTCCGACCTGGCGAGATCCCTGGCGGCGATCGCGCGCGCGAGGTCCGCCCGATGAGGCTGGTCAGCTACGGCCCTCGAGGCGCGGAGCAGCCGGCGGTGATGGTCGACGACGATCGCCTGCTGCCGGTCGCACCCGTCCTCGCGCGACACGGCATCCGCTCGGGCGGCTGGGCCGACCTGCTCGGCTCCTGGGAGCTGATCGCCCCGATCCTCGAGGCGGCATTGCGCGCGCCCGATGCGGAGGCGGTGGTCCTTCGCGAAGGAACGCGACTCGGGGCTCCGGTCACCCGCCCGTCCACGGTCGTCGCGATCGGATTCAACTACGCCGACCACGGGGGCGACGTACTGGGCGCGCCCCCGCCCGTCGGCGACCCGGTCGTCTTCCTGAAGACCGTCACCAGCGTGAGCGGCCCCGAGGACGAGATCATCGCTCCTCCGGAGACGGCGCAGCTCGACTACGAGGTCGAGCTGGCGGTCGTCATCGGTCGCGGCGGGCGACGCATCGCCGTCGCGGACGCGTCCCGGCATATCGCCGGCTACATGATCGCGAACGACGTGTCCGCCCGCGACGTCGCCTTCGGGGCAGGAACGGACCACCCTCTGCTGTTCCAGATCGCGAGGGCGAAGGGGTTCCCGACGTTCTGTCCGACCGGTCCCTGGATCCTCACGCCGGACGAGGTGCCCGACGCCGGAGACCTCGGCATGGCGCTGAGCGTGAACGGCGAGCTGCGTCAGAAGTCGTCGACGGCGCGGATGACGGTGCGGATCCCGGAACTGATCTCCTCGGTCAGCGCCTCCATGGAACTGCGCCCGGGGGACGTGCTGCTCACCGGCACGCCGCCCGGTTGCGGGTTCCAGCAGGATCCGCCCGCGTATCTGCGCGACGGGGACGTCGTGGAGGCGTGGATCGAGGGCCTGGGGCGGATGCGGACGCCCGTCCGCGCGGAGTCGTCGTCGTGACGAAGGAAGGAGGCGAACGATGCCGAGAGTGACCTACCGCAGAGGCGCCGAAGAGACCGTCGTCGATGTCCCCATCGGGATCAGCCTCATGGAGACGGCGATCGAGGAGGACATCGACGGCATCATCGGCGAGTGCGGCGGGAACGCCATGTGCGCCACGTGCCACGTCTACGTCGCATCGGACCAGGTGGATCGACTTCGCCCGATGGCGGACGACGAGGACGAGATGCTGCAGTGCACGGCCTCGGAGCGGCGGGCGAACAGCCGTCTGAGCTGCCAGATCTTCATGACCGATGAGCTCGTGGAGCTAGTCGTCGAACTCCCGGAGGAGCAGTGATCGCCCCCGTCGTCGTGATCGGCGCCGGTCATGGCGGCTTCCACCTCGCCCTCGCCTATCGCGAGCTCGGTGGACGCGCACCCGTCGTCCTGCTGGATTCCCGTGGAGGCCTCCCCGTGCAGCGTCCGCCTCTGTCCAAAGCCTTCCTGGCGGCGCCGGCCGACCGGGCACCGCGACTGGAGTTCCGGCCGTCGGAGTTCTATGAGAAGCGCGAAATCAGGCTGCGCCGCGGAATGGCCACGGCGATCGACGTGGTCCGGAAGACAGTAGCGATCGCCGGTGATGACCCGCAGGAGTACGGGCATCTCGTGCTCGCGACGGGGGCCCGCAATCGCGTCCCCGAGATCCCCGGAATCACGCTCTCGGGTGTGGTGGGCCTGCGGACGCCGGAGGACGCGACGGGGCTCCGCGACGCCCTGATGCGGGCCGGCGATGTCGTCGTGATCGGGGGAGGGTTCATCGGCTTGGAGGTGGCGGCCGCCGCCGCGAAGCACGGCGGCCGCGTCACCGTGATCGAAGCGCTCGATCGCGTGATGTCACGGGTCGTCTCCGCGCCGATCTCCCGGCATTTCGAGGCCGTGCACGCGGGGCACGGTGTCGTGATCCGCACGGGCATCGGCGTCACGGCGCTGCATGGGGAAGGGCGGGTACGCGAGGTGGAGCTCTCGGACGGCTCCCTCCTTCCCGCCGATCTCGTCGTGGTCGGGGTGGGCGTGCTGCCGGAGGTGGACCTCGCCAGGGACTCCGGTCTCGCGGTCGACAACGGCATCGCTGTGGACGCCACGCTGCTCACCTCGGATGCATCCGTCTCGGCGATCGGAGATTGCGCGTCGTTCCCGGTGGGAGAAGACCGCCGTCGGCTCGAGTCGGTGCAGAACGCCGCAGACCATGCGCGCACCGTCGCTGCCCGCCTCACCGGGGATCCGCGCCGCTACGAAGCCGTCCCGTGGTTCTGGAGCGAGCAGCACGGTTCGAAGCTTCAGATCGTCGGCGTGCCGACGGGCGGGGAGGATGACGTCGTCCGTGCGGACGGCGAGGGGGGATTCTCCGTGCTCCATTTCGCCGGCGGGGCCTTGACCGTCGTCGAGTCCGTGGATCGCCCGGCGGATCACGCTGCGGCCCGCCGGCTCCTCGGCAGCTCTTCGCGGATCAGCCCGGAGCGCGCCCGTGCTCATGGATTCCGGCTCGCCGATCTCGTGGGCGCATAGCCGTGTTCGGGGCGGCCGACTCCTTCTGAGGGCGGAGCGTCACTCCGTCGTGGTCTCTGCCTCCGGACGACCGACGGTGAGCGGCGCGATCCGGTCGACCGCCTGCGTGACGTGCGCGGCGATGACGTCGCGCACGGCCTCGGGGTCGCCGCCGGCGATCGCCTCGTAGATGAGCCGGTGACTGCGGACGTGCTCGGCCTGCTCGGCCGGTGGAAGCGCGGCGTTGGCGGCCTGGATGAATCCGGCGATGCGTCCGCGCAACTGGGCGTTCAGCTCGGTGACGAACCGGTGCTCCGACAGTTCGGCGAGGGCCTCGTGAAAGGCGCGGTCCTGCCGCAGCACCTCGGTCATGTCGCCGATGGGCGCGGCATCCATCGCCGCCAGGATCTCCTGCAGCCGGTGTGCGGACGCTTCGCTCCAGCGCTGCTGCACGCGGATCGCCATGAACTGCTCGAGCACGATGCGCAGACTCGAGATCTCTTCGAGATCCCGCGCGGTGAGCTCGGCCACCCTGGCTCCGCGTCGCGGTTCGCGGACCACCAGCCGTTCCTCCGCGAGGCGGGTGAGGGCCTCCCTCACCGGGATGTGGCTGACGCCGAGGGACGCCGCGAGACGCCGTTCGACGAGGCGCTCTCCGGGCATCAGCTCGCCCGAGTGGATCGCGGCGCGCAGCTCGTCGGCCACCTGTTCGGCGATGTTCTGGTCCGTCACCGTGCGCATGGCTCCCTCTCGCGGTTCGCGGCTTCCGCGCACCGTCTTCCGATGCTATGGCATCCGATCGAGAGGAATGGGCTGGACGAAATCCCAATTTTGCTAGATGCTATAGCGAACGACCTACCCGATGCACCCGATGGAGGAGGCACCATGTCACGACGACGTGCTTGGCTGAGCGGAGGGGCGCTTGTCATCGCCGCTCTGCTCGTCAGCGGCTGCGGTTCCGCGACGAAGCCCGATGGAACCGCTCAGAAGGGCGGGACCCTGACGGTCGCCGCCGCCCAGGGCATCCCGCAGCTCAACCCCGCGATCCGCACTTTCGCCTGGGAGGAGATGCTGTTCCCCCTGCTCTGGAACGGGCTGACGAAGACGGATGCCTCCGGCAAGGTCGTCGGAGATCTCGCCGAGCGGTGGGAGGCGTCCGCCGACCAGAAGACCTGGACCTTCACTCTGAAGCAGGGCGTCACGTTCTCCAACGGGGACCCGTTCACCGCCGCATCGGCCGTGGCGGCGTTCCGCTACTACCTCGACGACAAGACGGCGACTCAGGAGAAGAACAAGATCTCGATGGTCACCGATGTCTCCGCGCCGGACGAGAAGACGGTCGTGATCACGCTCTCGGAGCCGATCGCCACGTTCCCCGCGGGCATCGTCTGGGTCAAGATGATCGACATCGACGCGCTGGGATCGATCGACAAGCAGCCGATCGGCACCGGCCCCTACGTCGTGCAGAAGTTCACCCCCGACGACTCCGTCACGCTGGTGCCCAACAAGAAGTTCTTCGGCACGGCGCCGGCCCTGAGCGCGATCAAGGTCGTCAAGGCGGCCGAGTCGACCGCGGCGGTGACCGGGCTGCGATCGGGTGACATCGACGTGCTGTGGTCGGTGCCGCAGGGCGACGTCGCGGGCCTCGAGGGCGGTGACATCTCGCTGGTGCGCCCGGACAGCCCCAGTCAGTGGCCGTCCTGGGAGGTCGACACGACCTCGGCGCCGTTCAACGACGTCCGCGCCCGTCAAGCGCTCGCCTATGCCACCGACCGGGAGGCGATCCTCGATGCCGCCTACTCCGGTCAGGGGGAGGTCTCGCCGACCAACAACGCGCTCGGTGCGAAGAACCCGTGGTTCGCGGGCGATCTGACCGACTACTCCTACGACCTCGACAAGGCGAAGAAACTGTTCGCCGAGGCGGGTGTCACCGAAGGCAGCACGCTCACCTGGTGGGGTGTCGCCGGGCAGTACCCGGAGTGGAACACGAGCGGCGAGATCCTGCAGGCGAGCCTGAAGAAGATCGGGATCACCCTGAAGATCGACAACAACGACATCGGCACCTGGGTGAACTCGTTCTACCCGGCGGGCAAGAGCTACCCGGGCTACATCGTGCCGAACTTCCAGTCCACGCCGCCCGAGCCGGGGTATTCGCTGAACTTCTACCTGCCGGGGCGCTGCGAGTGCAACTGGCAGGATCCGGAGTTCACGGCTGCCTTCGCCGCGGCGATCGCCGAGCCCGACGAGAAGGCGCGCAAGGAGAAGTGGGGCAAGGCGGAGGAGATCATCAACCGCGAGGTGCCGCTGATCGTCCCGCTGCAGTCCACGGTCGTCTCCGCGACCAGCACGAAGGTCTCGGGAGTGTGGGTCGAGGGCGGCGGTCAGCTGCACCTCGAGGACGTGCGGCTGAAGGGCTGACGTGACGCTCTCCCTCCTTCGACGGGTGGCGATCAGCATCGCGATGCTGATCGCCACCTCGATCCTCGTCTTCGTGGTCCTGCGGCTGCTCCCGGGAGATCCGGTGATCACCCGGCTCGGGTCCACGCCCGGCGTCGACGCCGAGATGATCATGCGCCTCCGGGAGGAGGCCGGGCTCGACGCGCCGATCATCGAGCAGTACCTCCGCTGGATGGGAGGCGTCTTCACCGGCGACTTCGGGCAGTCCTACTTCAACCAGTTCTCCGTGACCGAGCTCATCGCGCAGCGGTTCCCGGCGACCATCGAACTCACCCTCATCGGCATCGTGCTGGCCGTCATCATCGCCGTTCCGACCGCGGTGGTCGCGTCGCTGCGTCCTCTCGGCGCGGTCGACCGGGTCCTCACCGCGATCTCCACCGCGGGTATGGCGCTGCCCCAGTTCCTCATCGGGATCGTGCTGATCGTCGTGTTCGCCGTGCAGCTGAGAATCCTGCCCGCACGCGGATTCACGCCGTTCGGCGAGGATCCGGCAGCGAACCTGGTGCGCATGATCCTTCCGTCGCTCACGCTCGCGTTCGCAGCGGCGCCGCTCCTGATGCGGTTCCTCCGGGCGTCCATGATCGAGGTGCTGGATGCTCCGTACATCCGCACCGCGAGGGGAAAGGGGCAGTCGGCGTCGGGCGTCGTCCTCGGCCACGCGCTGCGCAACGCCCTCATCCCCGGTCTGACCATGCTCGGCCTGATCGTGGGCTACACCCTCGGCGGCGTGGTGATCGTGGAGTACGTCTTCGGCATACCGGGGCTCGGCTCCCTCGCGATCGACGCGGTGTTCAAGCGCGACTACGCGGTGCTGCAATCGGTCGTGCTGCTGATCTCCGCCCTTTTCATCCTCACGACGCTCGTGGTCGACCTGCTCTACGGCGTCCTCGACCCGCGTCTGCGCACCAGGAGGGCCCGTGGCTGACTCGACTTCGACCCTCGTGGCGCCGGCGCGCCGCCGTGCGCGCCGCGTGTCTCCCGCCTCGCTCTTCTCGGTCGGCGTCATCGCGCTGATCGTGCTCGCCTGCGTCCTCGCGCCGGTGCTCTCGCCCTACGACCCTGCCGCGCAGTCGCCTCAGCGGTTCGCCCCGCCCTCGGGTGCGCACCTCTTCGGTACCGATGAGCTGGGGCGCGACCTGTTCAGCCGGGTGCTGTACGGCGGCCAGCTCACCGTCTTCATCGCCGGCGGCGCCACGCTCGTCGCGATGGTGCTCGGCGTCGCGTGGGGGATGACGGCCGCTTTCCGGCGCGGCGTGGTCGACGAAGTGCTCATGCGCCTCGCCGACACCGTCATGGCGATCCCGCAGATCCTCTTCGCGCTGGTGTTCATCTCGGCGTTCGGGGCCGACCCCGTCAAGCTCGCCGTGATCGTGGGCGTGCTGCTCACCCCGACCACGGCGCGCCTCGTGCGCTCCGCGGTGCTGAGCGAGCTGCAGGAGGACTACTTCACGGCGGCGGTGGCGTTCGGATCCACCCGGCGCCGGCTGCTCTTCACCGAGGTGCTGCCGAACGCCCGCGGACCGATCATCGTGCAGACGGCGATCAACGCCGCCAACGCCATCCTGCTCGAGGCGTCGATGAGCTTCGTCGGCCTCGGCATCGCCCCGCCCCAGGCGACCTGGGGAACGCTCATGCAGCAGGGGTACCAGAAGATGTACCAGTCCATCGGGTACGTGCTGTTCCCCGCGCTGTTCATCTTCGTGACGATCTGGCTGCTCAATGTGCTCGCCGACCAGTTCGGCGGCGACCGGAAGGGGATGCGCCGATGACGTCGGTTGCGGACGATGCCGTTCTGGAAGTGCGCGACCTCACGGTCGCCTACGGAGACACGACGCCGGTCAAAGGCATCGGTTTCGCCGTGAGGCCGGGAGAACGGATCGGCCTCGTCGGCGAGTCCGGATCCGGCAAGTCCCTCACCGCGCTCTCGATCATGCGGCTCGCGGAAGGCGCCCGCCTCGGCGGCAGCATCCGGCTCGAGGGGCGAGAGCTCCTCGACCTGAGCGAGCGCGAGATGACGCGAGTGCGCGGCGGCGAGATCGCGATGGTCTACCAGGACCCGATGAGCTCGCTCAACCCCGTGCGCACGATCGGCCATCAGCTGGTCGAGGCCATCAGGCTGCACGACCGCATGTCGAAGGAGGCGGCGCGCCGTCGTGCGGTGGAACTGCTCACCGAGGTGGGGGTGCCGTTCCCCGAGGAGCGCCTCTCCCAGTACCCGCACGAGTTCTCCGGCGGAATGCGCCAGCGCGTGATGATCGCCATGGCGATGTCGTCGCGCCCGAAGGTCCTCATCGCCGATGAGCCGACCACGGCGCTCGACGTCACCACCCAGTCGCGCATCATCGATCTCCTGGACCGGCTGGCCGAGGAGCACGGCACGGCCGTGGTGCTGATCACGCACGACCTCGGCGTCGCGGCGGGGTTCTGCGAGCGCATCCACGTGATGCGGCAGGGGCGGATCATCGAGGAGGGCCCGGTCGAACAGCTCTATGCGGCACCGGAGCACCCCTACACCCGTGCGCTGCTGGGCGCCGTCGTCGACCTCACCGTCGATGTGCACCGGCCGATCCAGACGACCGGGGACGTGTTCGAGCGGCATGTCGCCGAGGGCGACGGGGATGGAGCGGTCAGCGCCGTCGACCGGGCCAGGGAAACGGGCGACGTGCTTCTCGACGTCCGTGACCTGCGGAAGGTCTTCGCCCTCGGATCCGGCCGGCGGGTCACCGCCGTCGACGACGTCTCGTTCCAGATCCGCCGCGGCGAGACCTTCGGGCTCGTCGGGGAATCGGGATCCGGGAAGTCGACGGTCTCCAAGGCCGTGCTCGCCCTGGGCGGCATCGACGGAGGATCGGTCGTCTTCGACGGCCTCCGCCCGCACGAGCTGCGGGCGGAGCCGCTGCGCCGGCTGCGTCGCAGGATGCAGATGGTGTTCCAGGACCCGTTCTCCGCCCTGAACCGGAGGCAGACGGTCGCAGAGATCATCGAGGCGCCCTTGCGCGCCCACGGCATCGGCACCCGCGTGAGCCGGGCAGACAAGGTGCGGGAGGCGATGCACCGCGTGAGACTGGACGAGGAGTTCGCGTCGCGGCTGCCCCGGTCGATGTCGGGCGGGCAGTGCCAGCGCGTGTCCATCGCGCGCTCGCTCGTCCTGGAGCCGGAGTTCCTCGTTCTGGACGAGTCGGTCTCCGCGCTGGACGTGTCCATCCAGGCGCAGGTGCTCAATCTGCTGCGCGACCTGCAGTCCCAGCTCGGCCTCACCTATCTGTTCATCAGTCACGATCTCGCGGTGATCCGATACATGTCCTCCACCGTGGCGGTCATGCAGCAGGGCCGGATCGTCGAGATGGCGGCGCGCGACCAGCTCTTCGCCGATCCGCAGCACGAGTACACCCGGGGTCTGATGGCGGCGATCCCGATCGCGGATCCGGTCGCCGAACGCCGGCGCAGGGCCGAGGCCGCCGCACTCTGGGAATCGTCCGGCAGGCCGACGGGCACGGTCGTCACCCGCTGACGGGACGTCCCTTCCCTATCCCCGAACACCCGAACACTCGTCGAAGGAGAAACATGTCGTCCCCCGCATCGCTCGCCCGCACCTCGTCCGACGTCGGCGCGAGCGCGATGAAGAAGGCCATCTGGCGGCTCGGTCCGTTCCTCGGCCTGCTGTACCTCGTCGCGTACATCGACCGGAACAACGCCGGGTTCGCCAAGCTGGAGATGACCCAGGCGCTGCAGATGACCGAGGCGGTCTTCGGGCTCGCGGCAGGGATCTTCTTCATCGGATACCTGCTCTTCGAGGTGCCGAGCAACCTGCTGCTCGAGAAGTTCGGCGCGCGCAAGTGGATCGCGCGGATCATGATCACCTGGGGGATCGTCGCGGTGCTGACCGCGTTCGTGCAGGATGCGACGCAGTTCGCGATCGCACGATTCCTGCTCGGCATCGCCGAAGCCGGATTCTTCCCCGGCGTCCTGCTCTATCTCACGCTCTGGTTCCCGCGGCAGTACCGCACGCAGGTGCTCGCGGTGTTCGCACTGTCGAACCCGCTGGCGAACGCGATCGCAGCGCCGCTGTCCGGCTGGATCATGGGCCTGCACGGATTCCTCGGGATGGAGGGGTGGCAGCTGGTGTTCCTGCTCGAGGGCATCCCCGCGGTGCTGCTCGCCTTCGTCGTGTTCTTCTGGCTCCCCGACCGCCCCCAGGATGCTCGCTGGCTGACCGCGGCGGAGCAGCGCTGGATCTCCGACACGGTCGCGGAGGAGACCGCGGCGACGGAGCGGGTCCATGGACGCGTCCGGCTCGCCGCCGTCTTCGGCAACGGGAGGTTGTGGCTGCTGATCCTGCTGTTCTTCGGCGTCGTCTTCGGGGCGTACGGTCTGGGCCTCTGGCTGCCGACGATCGTGAAGGGCATGGGGGACTTCTCCACCGCCACGATCGGCTGGCTCGTCGCGGTGCCGAACATCTGTGCGGCGCTGCTGATGCTGCCGTGGGAGCGGGCGGCCCGCAAACAGGGCAACATCCCCCTGCAGGTCGGCATCACGCTGTCGATCACGGCGCTGTCGCTGCTCGCGGCCGTGGCCGCCCGTGAGGTGCCGCTTCTCGCGCTCGCCGCCCTGTGCGTGGGCATGTCGGCGCTCTTCGCGACGACGCCGCTGTTCTGGAGCCTGCCGCCGATGGTCCTCACCGGAACGGCGGCCGCCGCGGGACTCGCCTTCATCAACTCGGTCGGCAACCTCGCCGGGTTCGCCGGGCCGTACGCGATCGGATGGATCACCGAGAGCACGGGATCGGCCGTGTGGGGCCTGCTTCCGGTCGCGGCGCTCACGGTGATGGGCGCGGCGATCGGGTTCGTGCTCAGCCGCCGGCCGGAGTTCTCGAAGCAGGTGCCGGTCGGCACTGCGGAATGAGTCCTGCACGAGGGTAGGGTTTTGCTATAGCAATGGAGGAGACGGACGAATGGCGCAGCAGGCCGCACTCGGGGGCACCATGATCGGGGATCGCATCCGCGTCCCGCGCACACGCGCGAGGATCGGCGTCTCGCGGCGCGACATCACCCCTCCGGTGGGGATCCGCGCGAAGAACTGGGGTCCGGCCGACTGGGAGCGCTCCGAGGGCGTGCACCGCCCGTTCGCCCTCACGGCGCTCGCGCTGATCGGCGACGACGAGCGCCCGCGCGTTCTGCTCGCCGTGGACGGCACGTGGTGGCGCCGTGTCGCCGACGAGCAGGGGGTGCGCGGAGCGATCCTCGACGGCCTGGGGCTCGAGCCGGATCAGCTCATGCTGTCGCTCTCGCACACGCACGCCGGCGCGGTGCTCTGCGCGGCCGATGCGCACCTGCCGGGAGGCGAGCTCATCCCCGGGTACCTGGCGGCGCTGGCCGCCGCGGGTGTCGCCGCAGGCCGGGAGGCGCTCGACCGCGCCGAACCGGGGCTGATCGAATGGGCGCAGGGGCGATGCGCGCTCGCGGCGGATCGCGAACTGGTCCTGGACGGACGTGCCCTCGTCGGTTTCAACCCTGCGGGCGACGCCGACGACACCGTCGTGATCGGGCGAGTCAGCGTGGACGGAAGGGTGTGCGCGACGCTCGTGAACTACGCCTGCCATCCGACGACCCTCGCCTGGCAGAGCCGCGAGGTCTCGCCCGACTACGTCGGCGCGATGCGCGAGATCGTCGAGAGCGCCACGGATGCGCCGTGCCTGTTCGTGCAGGGCGCCTCCGGGGAGCTCGCACCGCGCGAGCAGTACACCGGTGACGTGTCGGTGGCCGACCGGCACGGGCGTTCGCTCGGGCATGCGGTGCTCGCCGCGCTCGACGCACTGCCCTCTCCCGGCGACGAGGTCACCCTCGACGGGGTGGTCGAGTCGGGGGCCCCGCTCGCGATCTGGGCGGGACGCCCCGCCGGGGCCGACGGCTCGGCCGCCGGCACGAGGACGAGCACGGATCTGCCGCTGCGCGATCTGCCCACCCTCGACGAGCTCGCGGAGGAGTGGAAGGACATCGACCCCCGCTCGCGGGAGGAGCGGCTCGGGCGCGCGCGCAATCTGCGCGAGGGCTACATCGACGGTCCGACCGTGTCGCATCCGGTGTGGGCGTGGCGGGTCGGCGATGCGGTGATCATCGGCCACCCCGGCGAAGCGTATTCGCGATTCCAGCGCACCCTGCGGGCGCGGTTCCCGGATGTTCCGATCGTCGTGATGAACCTCACGAACGGGCCGGGGTTCGTCTATCTGCCCACGCGCGAGGCCTACGACCGCGGCGCCTACCAGGCCTGGCAGACGCCGCTCGCGCCGGGCGCTCTCGACCTGCTCGAGGAGCACGCGTGCCGCGTGGTCGCCGAGCTGCTCGGCCGCTGATGCGGTCCGTCCAGACACAGCAGTCCCCCGAGGTGAGGAGAACCATGACCGCTCAGAGACCCGTCGCCGTCGTGACCGGAGGAGCAGCCGGCATCGGCTGGGAGATCGGACAGCGCCTCGCCGCCGACGGCCTTCTCGTCGTCGCCGTCGATCGCGTGCCCGCGCTCACCGCGGGGGAGAATCCCGCCGGGATCTTCTGGCGTGAGCTCGACGTCACCGACCATGAGGCGGTCGATCGCGTCTTCACCGGGATCGAGGAGGAGCTCGGACCGATCGCGGTGCTCGTCAACAACGCCGGCATCCAGCGCCATCGCGGCATCGAGGACCTTGCCTGGGATGAGTGGACCGCCGTCGTCGACGTGAACCTGCACGGCGTGTTCGCCTGTCTGCAGGCGGCGGGCCGTCGGATGCTCGCACGGGGCGAAGGGCGGATCGTCAACATCTCGTCTGTCTCCTCGCGCGGCTCGGCCGGGCGCGCGCCCTACGCGACGACCAAGGCCGCGGTCATCGGCCTCACCGCCACGGCGGGGGCCGAATGGGCTGCGCGCGGCGTGCGCGTCAACGCCGTCGCGCCCGGCTACGTCGACACCGGCGTCTTCCGGCAGGGTGTCGAGGCCGGCACGCTCAGCCTCGACACGATCCTCTCGCGCATCCCCGCGAAGCGCCTCGCCGACGCGAGCGAGATCGGTGCGGCGGTGAGCTTCCTGGTGTCCGATCAGGCGTCGTACATGAACGGGCAGACGCTCTACGTCGACGGCGGCTTCATGGTCGACTACGGCGTCCCTCTCGCGAAGAAGCCCGAATGACCGGGATCGCTCGCATCGACACGGCCACGGCCGTGCTGCCCCTCCCCGCGCCGCTGCGGCTGGGCGCCATGACGGTGGCCCGGCGCGAGTACAGCGCCGTGCGAGCGACCGCGTCGGACGGCACCCAGGGCGTCGCCTACTGCCTGTCGCGGGAGGCGCCGATGGCGGAGATCGTGCAACGACTCGTCGCCGGCCACGCCCTCGGCGCCGATCCGGACGATCCGGCGTCGACCTGGGAGCGTATGCTGCGCGGCAGCGCGATCGTCGGCAGGGTCGGGCTCGTGCGCCGCGCGGTCGGACTCGTCGACATCGCGCTCTGGGACATCGCGGCCCGCCGCGCCGCTCAGCCGCTCTGGCAGCTGCTCGGAACAGGGGACGCGCCGAGGCCCTCGATGCTCGTCGCCGCATATCCGACGCCCGATCGCACCCCCCGAGCGGTCGCCGACGAGGTGCTCGCGCAGGCGGACGGGTGGGCGCAGGTCAAGATCTCCCGGCTCCCCGATCCGGCCTACATGCGCGAGCTCATCGGGATCCTGAACCGTGAGCTCCCTGATGGCACGGGCCTCGTCGTGGACGTCGGCTTCGGCTGGCGGGACGCCGAAGAGGCGCTCGCCGAGGTCGCGCAGTGGGGCGACCCGCGGCTCGCGTGGCTCGAGGATCCGCTGCTGCCGGAGGACGTCGCGGGCTGCGCGCGGATCCGGCGGGAGTCGGGCCTGCCGCTCTCGGTCGGCGACGAGGTCACGGATCCCGCCGTGCTGCGGGCGCTCGTCGAGGAGGACGCGGTCGACGTGCTGCGCCTCGATGTGGTCGCGATCGGCGGCATCACCCCCGCGCTCGAGATCATCGCGTGGGCCGGCGAGCGGGGAGTGCCCGTCTCCGGACACGTCTCCTCCGAGGTCACGGCGCATCTCGGCATCGGTGTGGAGACGTTCGCCCGTGACCGCAACCCGTACGACCCTGCGCCGGCGTTCATCCTCGGCGGCCCGGACTACGAGGCGCGGATCGCTCCGGGCCGGGCGCCGGGCCTGGGCTTCGACCTCGATCCGCACGTCTTCGACTTCGACAGGAGCACGCCATGAGTCTCAGCACCCCGCGCAGCGTCGTGGTGACGGGCAGCGGAAAGGGCATCGGCAGGGCCGTCGCCGAGCGGCTCACGGCGGACGGCTGGATCGTCGTCGGCCTGGAGCGCTCGGCCGGATCCGGGAGCGTCGAGGCCGGCGCCTGCGCCGAGGTGGTGCTCGGAGACGCCTCGGAGCGAGACGCCCATCGCCGGGCTGCGGAGGCGGCGATCGCGCGGGCTCCGCTGGCGGGCTGGGTCAACAACGCCGGGATCACGAAGCTGACGAGGCTGCATGAGCTCGATGAGGACGTCGTGCGCGAGATCCTCGGCATCAACGGCTTCGGCTACGTGTGGGGCTGCAGCACGGCGGTCTCCGCATTCGTCGATCAGGGGGTCGCCGGCGCGATCGTCAACATCGGCTCGATCCACGGACGGGCGAGCCACCCCGATCACGCCGCCTACGAGTTCACCAAGGGCGGGATCGACGCGCTCACCCGCAGCGTCGCGGTCACCTACGGCGGGCTCGGCATCCGGGCGAACACCGTGGCCCCCGGCGGTGTGCGCACTCCGCACCTGGAGGCGCAGATCGCCGCTTCGGCCGATCCCGATGCCGCAGAGCGGGCGCTCGCCGAGGGCCCTCCGATGGCGCGGATCGCCCGCGCCGAGGAGGTCGCCTCGCTGACCGCGTTCCTGCTCTCGGACGAGGCCCCGTACCTCACCGGGCAATCGATCGCGGTCGACGGCGGATGGACGTCGTCGTTCGGCGACGTCTCCATCGACCCGGATCTGCGGGCCCGTTTCGGAAGGGGCCGCTGAGCGGCGGGGTCAGGCCTTCAGCATCGAGGCCCGGGCGATCAGGCCGTCGACGACGTCGAAGGTCGCGATCGTCTCGGTGGCGACACCCGCGTTGACGACCTGCTCCTGGGCGACGACCCAGCGCGTGCCGAACAGGACGCTGTCGTCGATCGTGCAGGAGAGGTCGGGATTCGCCAACCTGGACTCGTAGAAGGCGCGGATCGCCGCGGCCCCGACGATCGGATCCGGCGCGACGCCGACGATGACGGCGTCGGCGGCATAGGTCGCGACGAACGCGTCCAGATCGTGCGCGTTGAAGGCGTCGAGCTGGGCGTGGACGGTGTCCAGGGCTGTGCGGCCGCGGTCAGTCAATGCGAACTCCTCCGTTGACGTCGTACGTGGCGCCGGTGATGAAGCGGGCGCGCTCCGAGGCGAGGGAGGCGATGATCCAGGCGACATCCTGCGGCTCGCCGAAGTCGCCGAGAGGGATGGACCCGGCGAGCTTCTCGCGGCCCTCGCCCTGGAGCTGATCGGTGATCGCGCTCGCGACGGGGCCCGGTGTCACCGCATTCACGCGGATCCCCTCGCCGGCCAGCAGTCGGGCGAAGCTCCGGGTGATCGCGAGCAGCGCACCCTTGCTGGCGGCGTAGTGCATGCCGGTCTGCAGGGCGCCGACCTGTCCGGCGATCGAGGAGATGTTGACGACGGAGCGGTCTCCGCCGGCGGCCCGCAGCAGGGGGAGCGCGGCGCGGGTCAGCAGGAACGTGCCGCGCGCGTTGGTCTCGAGCACCAGATCCCACTCGTCGATCTCGATGTCCTCGAAGGGGACGTAGGGGCAGACGCCGCCGTTGTTCACGAGAACCTCGAGCGCACCCCATGCCCCCTCGATCTCCGCGATCAGATCCTTGATCGACGACGGATCCCGCAGGTCCAGACGCGACACGTGCACGTCGGGGGATCCGGCGGCCCGGCACTCCTCGGCGACGCGCGAGGCCTCGGCCGCGCGTCCCGCATAGGTGATCCAGACCGCGTCCCCGGCGCGGGCGAGTTCGAGCGCGGCGGCGGCTCCGATGCCGGAGCTCGCGCCGGTGATGAGGGCACGGCGAACAGTCATGGGGAAAACGCTATAGCAAAGCCTCCTTGAAAGAAACTCCGGCTCGACCGTTGCTAGATGCTATAGCATTCACGACATGACTCAGCCCCTGACCCTCATCACCGACTGCGATCTGCCCGGTGACGCCGCGGAGCGGACGCTGCGTTCCGCCGGAATCAGCGCCGTACGCGCGACCGATACGAGCGACGATGCGCTGGCGGGCCTCGGCAGCGACGCCGAGGCCCTGATCGTGCAGTGGCGCCGCATCGACGGCGCGCTGATGGACCGGATGCCCCGGCTGCGCGTCATCAGCAGGCTGGGCATCGGCTACGACATGATCGACGTCGCCGCCGCGACCGAGCGGGGCATCGCGGTCGCGAACACCCCCTGGTACTGCATCGAGGAGGTCGCCGCGCACACGATCGCGATGGTCATGGCGCAGGGGCGGGGACTGCCCGCATACGACCAGGCCGTGCGTGCGGGCGTCTGGAAGCCCGTCGATGCTCGGCCGTTCGCCGTGCGGCCCTCCCGGACCACGGTGTCGGTGCTCGGCTTCGGCAGGATCGGATCACTCGTGGCGAGGGGCCTGCGCGGTCTCGGGTTCCGCGTCGTGGTGGCAGACCCGTACGCCTCGGAGGACGCGGTCCGGCAGGCGGGCTGCGAACCGGCCTCGCTCGCCGACGCGATCGCCGCGGCCGACATCCTGACACTGCACGTGCCGCTCACGGAGGAGACGAGGCACCTGATCGATGCCGCCGCGCTCGCGCGCATGAAGCGGGGAGCGGTCGTGGTGAACACCTGTCGTGGGGCGCTGATCGACGAGATGGCGCTCGTCGACGCGCTGACGTCGGGGCACCTCGGAGCCGCAGCGCTCGACGTCTTCGAGACCGAGCCCCTGGGCGTCGACTCGCCCCTGCGCATCGCGCCGAATGTGCTGCTCAGCCCGCACGCCGCCTGGTATTCGCCCGAGGCGCTGGAGGATCTTCCGGTGCACGCCGCCGACAACGTCGTGCGTTTCCTCGCCGGTGACGACGTGCCCGCGATCGTCAACCGCGCGTACGCGGCGCGCTGACGCGCGGGAACGGAGGGATCCTCATGGAACTGATGCGCCTGGGAGAGCCGGGAGCCGAGCGGCCGTTCGTCCGCGATGACGAGGGCGTCGTGCGCGACCTCGCCTCGCTCACCGATGACATCGACGGCGCGTTCCTCGCCGCGGACGGGATCCCCCGGGTGCGCGCCGCGCTCGCCGCGGGAACGCTCGCCGCGGTGGATGCGACGGGCCTTCGCGTCGGTGCGCCGGTCGCGCGGCCGACCGCGGTGATCTGCGTCGGGCAGAACTACGCCGCGCACGCCGCGGAGTCGGGGTCTGCCCCGCCGTCGGAGCCGGTGCTCTTCTTCAAGCACCCGAACACGATCATCGGGCCCGACGACGTGGTGCTGCTTCCGCCGGGCGCCGAGAAGGTCGACTGGGAGGTCGAGCTCGCCGTCGTGATCGGGCGCACGGCACGATACCTGTCGTCTCCGGAGGGCGCACGTGCCGTGATCGCCGGATACACGGTCTCGAACGACGTCTCCGAGCGCGCCTATCAACTCGAGGTGTCGGGCGGGCAGTGGTCGAAGGGCAAGTGCGCGGAGACGTTCAACCCGCTGGGGCCGGTGCTCGTGCCCGCCGACGAGATCGACCCCCAGGGTCTCCGTCTCCGTTCGTTCGTGAACGGCGAGCCCCGGCAGGATTCGTCCACGGCCGACATGATCTTCCCGGTACTGCAGCTCGTCCACGAGATCAGCCGGTTCATGGTCCTGGAGCCCGGGGACGTGATCAACACCGGCACCCCTCAGGGCGTGGCGCTGTCCGGACGGTTCCCCTACCTGTGCGAGGGCGACGAGATGAGGATCGAGATCGACGGGCTCGGCTCCCAGCGGCAGCGCGTGCGGCGGGCGCGAGAGGACTGAGCGGATCCGCTTCCGGTCATCCCGCGAACGGGAGGACCGGAAGTCCGCGCACGCCGGGGCGCACGGCGTAGAGGCTTCCCGCCTCGGTCCCGTGGCCCGAGGGCAGCCCCTGGGCCGAGGTCGTGATGAAGAGGGTGCCGAGGTCGTCCCCGCCGAACGTGCACGCGCTCACCTGCGGCACGGGGAGGGCGATGCGGGCGATCTCGGCGCCGGAAGGGTCGAGGCCGATCACCCGTCCTGCGCCCCAGACCGCCACCCAGACGCTGCCGTCGGCGGCCACCGTGAGGCCGTCGGGAACACCTTCCGCGGCCGGCACCTCGGCGAACACGCGACGCTCGACCAGCTCCCCGTCCGCGAACTCGAGAACGTCGACCCGGTGGGACATGCTGTCCACGTAGTAGGCGCGCTCTCCGCCGGGGGAGAACGCGATGCCGTTGGAGACGCTCACGGAGGGCAGCAGCGGCGTGACCGCGAGGTCGGCGCCGACGCGGAGCAGGGCGCCTGCTCCAGCGGAGGCGTCGTACGCCATGGACCCGGCGAGCAGGCGTCCTTGCGGGTCGCAGCCTCCGTCGTTCATCCGCACCGCAGGGTCGTCGACGAGTCGCGCGGCACGATGCGGGATCTCGTCGGGAGCCGCGGCCAGGTAGAGGTCGTGCGCGCCGACGGCGACGTATCCTCCGTTCCTCCGCGGGCGTGCGAAGGCGAGATACGCGTCGTCCAGGTGCATCCGGTCGACGCCGTCGTCGGTCAGCGTCAGCAGGTCGCCCGCCTCGCCGTCGACCCAGCGCAGACCGCCCCACCCCGGCCACCAGACGGGGCCCTCGGCATGGTGCGCGACGGGGCCGGTGACGTTCTCGACCGGCACCCCGGTGCGGCGTAGCGGGTTCGGGGCCATGGATCCCATCCTGGCAAAGAAGGCGACCGCCGCTGCGTCCTTGGCCGAGCAACGCGCCCCCGCCGCCATATCGTGCCTGTATCGAAATCCGGATACGCTCCGGCAACCCGCCGCTCGCTTGACTCGATCCATGCGAACATCCGCCTCGGAGCTCGTCGTCCACGAGGACGCGCTCCGCGAGAACACCGCTCGCCTGCGGGCGCTGTCCGGAGGAAGGCTCATGGCCGTCCTCAAGGCGGACGCGTTCGGTCACGGGGACGTCGCCTCCGCGGTGCTCGAGGCGGGTGCCGATTCGATCGGCGTGACGAGCGTCGACGAGGCGCTCGCCTTCCGGCAGGCGGATGTCGGCGTGCCGATCCTGAGCTGGCTCAACCCGCCGGGCGCCGACTTCGAGACGGCGGTGCGCGAGCGCATCGACCTCGCCGTCCCCGGTCTCGAGCTGCTCTTCGAGATCGCACGCGCCGCGCGGGCCGCGGGCACGGCGGCCCGCGTGCACCTGCACATCGACGTCGGCACCGGCCGGGACGGCTGCCCGCCGCGCGACTGGGCGACGCTGTGCGCCCTCGCCCGCGAGCAGGAGGCGGCGGGCGCGATCCGCGTGGTCGGGGTGATGGGGCACATGTCCTGCGCCGACGACCCCCTGAGCGGGCAGAACGTGCGCGAGCGCCTGGTGTTCGAGAACGCGATCCGCACCGCGCGTCGTCGCGCTCTGCGCCCGCACGTCCTGCACCTCGCCGCCACGGCCGCGACGATCACGGGCGCAGGAGCGGGATACGGCCCGCACCGCATCGGCGCAGGACTGTTCGGCATCGACCCGTCGCGCACGAGCGATGTCCTGCGGCCCGCGCTGACCCTGACCTCGACCGTCGTGTCGTCCCGCGAGGCACCGGCGGGCACCGGCGTCGGATACGGTCACGACTTCGTCACCCCGGAGCGCACCCACCTCGCGCTGCTGCCGCTCGGCTACGCCGACGGGCTCCCCCGCGCGGCGTCCGGGCAGGCAGAGGTGCTCGTACGCGGAGAGCGCCGGCCGCTGGTGGGCAGGTTCTCGATGGACATGGTCGTCGTCGACACCGGCGACATGCTCCTGCGACCGGGGGAGCGCGTCACGGTCTTCGGCCCCGGCCGGGACGGCGAACCGACGGTCGCCGAATGGGCCGCCTGGTCGCACACGATCGAGCACGAGATCGTGACCGCGGTGGGCTCCCGGACCTCCCGGATCCGCCGCACCCTCGACACCTCGAACCACCCCACGACCTCGCTCCCTGGAGAGACCGCATGCCTCAGCACACCCGCCGGATCGCCGTCATCGGAGGCGGCGCGAACGACGAGCACACGGTCTCCCTCGCCTCGGCGGCCGCCGTCACACGCGCTGTCCGGGCGCTGAGGCACACCGCGGTCCCGCTCACGATCGGCGAGGACGGCGCGTGGCGGGACGAGCAGGACACGGTGCTGCCCGCCCATCGCGCGATCGAGCTGCTGACCGGGTGCGATGCGGCGATCCCGATGCTGCACGGCGTGCGGGGCGAGGACGGTGCGATCGCGGGTCTGCTGGAGCTCTGCGGTGTGCCCTCGGCGGGCTCGCCGGTCCGCGCGGGCGCGCTGGGGATGGACAAGCAGGCCACGAAGCTGGTCGCGGCATCCTTGGGCATCGCGACGGCGAACGGGCGTCTCATCGAGCCCGGATCCGCGGCGATGGTCGCCGGTCTGACACCGCCCTTCGTCGTGAAGCCCGCGAGCGGCGGATCCAGCAACGGGGTCTTCGTCGTGGCTGATCCCGAGGGCGTCGCCGACGCGGTCGATCGGGCGAGGGCGTTCGGGGATCCGGTCCTGATCGAGGAGTACGTCGCGGGGCGGGAGGTGGACGTCGCCGTCTTCCGGGATCGGCACGGAGCGCTGCGGCTCGGCGCCGCCCTCGAGATCGGAGTGTCGTCCGGCGGCGTCTTCGGCGCGGCCGAGAAGTACGACGGCAGCGCCCGGTTCACGGTGCCCGCCCCGATCGGCGACGTCGAGGAGGCGGCAGTCCGGTCGGCGGCGGCGCGGCTCTACGAGGCGCTCGGGTGCGCCGGGGTCGCGCGCTTCGACTTCTTCGTGACCGCCGACGGCCCCGTGCTCAACGAGGTGAACACGGCGCCGGGCATGACCGAGCGCTCGCAGGTTCCGCTGATGTACGCGGCGACCGGCCTCGACTACACCGGATTGATCGCCGAGCTCCTCGACGCGGTGTTCCTCGACGCCGTGCCGTCGCCGAACCAGGGGGAGGCGCCGCAGCGGGCCGGGGCGACCGCGTGACGGCCGCCGAACTCGCTCCGAAACCCCGACTGGCCTGGGCGGACACCGCCAAGGGGCTGCTGATCGTCCTCGTCGTGTTCTGGCACGTCGTGATGAAGAGCTATCTCACGATCGACTGGCGCATCGGCCTGCCGATCCCCGGCGCCTGGGGCCTGATCTCCGACATCGCCTACCCGGTGCGGATGCCGCTGTTCTTCCTCATCTCCGGCTGCTTCGCCGCCAACGCGGTCGCCCGGCCGTGGGCCGCCGTGTTCCGAAGCCGCGTCCTGCGCTTCCTCTACCTGTATCTGCTCTGGACGCTCATCCACATGGCCACGATGTGGGCGTTCCCCGACTTCCCGACGCTGGTCCCGAGATCCGTCGCGGAGTTCATCGAAGCGATCACGATCAGCCCGCCGAACGCCTGGTACCTCTATGCCCTCGCGCTCTACTTCCTCGTGGTCAAGGGACTGCGCCGGCTGCCCGTCTGGATCCCCTTGGCCGCGGCCGCGGCGCTGACGACCGCCGTGGGAGCGGGGCTCATCGATGTCGTGAGCAACCGCGGATCGCTGCTCGCGAACCTGCTCTACTTCCTCATCGGCACCTCCTTCTCCCGGCAGATCATCGGATTCGCCGCCCGACCGCGCCCTGTGCTCGCGGCCGTGGGTGTCGTGCTCTATCTGGCGGCCTTCGCCGCCGTGAGGGTCACCGGGGCGGAGGAGATCCCTGGGGTGTGGCCCGCCGTCGCCCTCATCGGACTCGGCGCGGGGATGGCCGTGGCGCCGCTTCTGGCGAGGTCGCGGCGGCTCGGCACCGGACTGAGCCGGCTCGGGACGCGCACACTGCAGATCTACGTGATCCACATGCCGGTGCTCGCGCTCGCCGACGCGCTCGTGGCGGGGTGGGTGTCGGACGCGGGGAAGGCCGTGCAGCTGGTCGCGGCCGTCGTCCTCCCCGTCGTCCTCACGGCCGTCGTGATCGCGGCCAGCCTGGTGATCGGTGACCTCATCACCCGCGACCGCCTGTCCTGGCTGTTCGACCTGCCGCGACGGCGCGCCCGCGCCGAGATCGGGCATCGCCGCCGTCTCCCGTGGCGCACGCCCGTCGCCGTGGTCGCGCTGGCGGCCATCGGCCTCGCCGCCACGGGGGCGGCGGCGCTCCCCGCGACGCCGGCGCGGATCCCGCAGCAGTCCGCCCAGCACGCCGGGGAGGTCAGCATCGGTGCGACCGGCGACATCCTGCTCTACGACGCGAGCGGGACGGTGCCGGCGGATCACGGCGCCGGCCACTTCGACCGGGTGCGCCCCTGGTTCACGCAGGATCTCGTCACCGGCAACCTCGAGCAGGCGATCTCCCGTGACACGGGAGAGGACAAGTGTGGCACGGACGCCGAGTGCCTCGCGTTCCGCAGCGATCCCGACTCCGTCGCGGGCCTCGCCGGCTTCGACGTCCTCAACCTCGCGAACAACCACAGCCGCGACTTCGGGCAGGCCGGCTACGACGACACGAGAGCGGCTCTCGCCGGTGCGGGAATCCACGCGGTGGGCGGGCGGGACGAGGTCGTCTACACGCGGATCGGCGAGGTCACCGTGGCGATGATCGGCTTCGCGCCCTACGGCGAGTTCAACCGGGTCACCGACCTGCGGCGAGTGCGCGCCATCGTCCGCACCGCCGCCGCGCATGCGGATGTCGTGATCGTGCAGGCGCACATGGGCGCGGAAGGGGCGAACGCGGATGCGGTCACACCGGGGACCGAGACCATGTACGGGGAGGACCGCGGGGATCCTGTCGCGTTCTCCCATGCGGCGATCGATGCGGGGGCGGATCTGGTGCTCGGCCACGGGCCGCACGTGCTGCGCGGGATGGAGTGGTACCACGGCCGGCTCATCGCCTACAGCCTCGGCAACTTCGGCGGCGGGGGCGTCTTCGGCAAGGATCCGGCCACGCGCTACGGGGCCTACCTCTCCGTCCGCCTGCGCGCCGACGGGATCGTGATCGCCGGCCGCGTGCAGTCCGTACGATTCGACTATCCCGAGGGGATCCCCGAGCCGGATCCCGAGGGCGGGGCCGCGCGGCTCATGGATCAGCGCGGGCACCGCGACTTCCGCGGCGCCGCGGCGCGCGTCGGCCCCGACGGCGTGATCGCCGTGCCCTAGACGGAGATGGGGAATCCTCCCCATTGAACGTCCCGCTTCCGGGGGCCAGGCTTCTGCGCAGGACGCGGAACGCGTCCGTCCGGAGGATCGGAGGAGATCATGAAGAAGTTCGGACTCGGGAAGAAGCTGCTTCTCGCCGGTGCGCTGTCGGGCGCGCTGGTCCTGGGGACGGTCGTCCCGGCGAACGCGTACGCCGTCACCTCGATGGGACCGTACTCGACCTACGCGAAATGCAAGGCGGCGGAACGGACCTACAACTCGTCGTGGACGAAGGTACACCGCTCCTGCTTCCCGTTCCGCGGTGGCTGGTGGTTCGACTATCGGACCCCGTGGGGGTCCTGATCCCCTGATCGCCGCGCCGCGCTACGCCGGGACGGGCACGATTGCGCCGCCTGCCGCGAGCGAGGCGTACGCGGCGTCCACGATCGCCACCGCCGCGACGCCGTCGGCCGGGGTCACCCGTGCAGGGCGCCCGGTGCGGATCGCCTCCGCGAAGTCCGCGATCTGGGCGCGGTAGGGGTGGTCCTCGGTCTGCGGCGGGAGGTATCCGGGATCGGTGTCGACCGAGGAGGCGCGCGCAGCGTCGCCGGTCTCCCCGGCGCTGTCGTGCGCGAGTGCGCCGGTGGCGCCGACGGCCTCGATCGTGGTGCGGAACGGCACGCCCTCGCCCAGCCAGCCGCCGTCGATCCGGGAGGCGACGCCGTTCGCGTGCGTCAGCTCGACCGTCGCCGTCACCGGGGAGGACAGGCGTCCGTCGACGCTGGGCGGATCCTGCCTCGCGCTCACCGACGTCACGGGCCCGGCGAGCCACAGTGCCTGGTCGATGTCGTGGATGAGCAGGTCGCGGATAAGCCCGCCGCCGGCGTTCTCGTCGTAGAACCACGCGGTCGTCGGACCCGCGCCCGCACGGCTCAGACGCAGGGTCTGCAGCGCCCCGATCCCGCCGGAGGCGACGGCCTGCTGGATCTGTCGGTACGCCGCGAAGTACCGCACGACGTGCGCGGGGAGCAGCCGCACGCCCGCCGCATCCGCAGCTTCGGCCAGGTGCTGCGCCTCGGCCGAGGTCAGGGCGAGCGGCTTCTCGCACACGACGTGCCGTCCGCGGGCCATCGCGCGCAGGGCGAGGTCGAGGTGCGTCGGGGTGGGGGCGAGGATGCCCACGATGTCGACCAGGTCGATGAGCGCGTCCGCGTCGTCCGCGATCTCCACGCCGAAGCGCTCCGCGAGCGCGGTCGGCCGGGTGCGCGAGGAGATCACGCATTCCGCGCCGAGCGCCTGCCAGGCGTCGAGGTGCGCGGCGGCGATGGCGCCCGCGCCGATCAGCCCGACGCGCGGGGTCTGCCGAGGTCGTGCCGGTCTGCCCGGGTTCATGGGTTGATGACCTCCGTCCTGGGGCGCTGGTCAGCGCCCCACCTGCAGTGTGGAGGGGCGAGGAGAGAACCGGTCGTCGAGCACGAGGCAGGCCGCACCGATCGCAGCCACGTCGGAGCCCAGCGTCGTCCCGGTGATCGTGATCCCGTGAAGCTGGTGCGAGATCGAACCGCCGGAGACGATCGGGGGTATCACTCTCAGGAAATGGGGTGCGATCGCCTCCCATGTCGCGCCGCCGATGACGACGTTGCCGACATCGAGCAGATTCGTCACGGTGAGGATGGCGGATGCCGTGAAACGGGCCGCCCGCTCGACGATGGCCACTGCGCCCTCGTCGCCGTCATCGGCGAGGCTGCTCAGCCGTTCGAACGCCGTGACGACGGCCGCCGGTGTCTCCAGATCCGTATCGGGAGGGAGCACGCCGGCGGACACGGCCTCGGTGGCGAGCATGTGTGGGGACCCGGTCTCCCAGAATGCGCGGAACGGATGCCGGTAGTGGTCGCCGAACTCCACAGCCGTCACCGGGAGGAGACCGACATCTCCCGCGTTGCTGGAGATTCCGCGCACCACGACGTCGTCCATCACGATTCCCGCACCCACTCCGGTGCCGAAGTAGAGGAACAGGAAGTCGCTCGGGCCCTCGCCGCCGCCGGCCCACAGCTCGGCGACGGCGCCCGCGATGACGTCCTTGTCGAGGAGCACGGGCAGACCGGTCGCGGCGCGGAGATGATCGCACAGCGGGACGCGATGCCAGTTCGGCAGATGAGGCGGATCGAGGACCAGACCTCGTTCGACGTCGACCGGACCGGGCGAGGCGATGCCGACACCGAGGATCCGGTTGCGGTCGATGGGCGCACGGCTGATCAGCGCCTCGATCTGCTCGCTCATCAGAGCGAGCACCGAGTCGGGATCCTGCGCCGCGGGCGTCGGGTGGGAGGCGTCGACGACGACGGCTCCGGTGAAGTCCAGGAGCACGTAGGTGATCGCCGCGGGATCGATGTGCACGCCGACCGCATAGCTGCCGGCCGGATTGAGCTCCAGCATGGTCCGCGGCTTGCCGAAGGCGACGGCCTGCTTGCCCGTCTCGAGGATCAGTCCCTGATCGAGCAGGCGGCGGCAGATGTTGGAGACGGTCTGCGCCGAGAGCCCGGTCTCGGTCGTCAGCTCGACGCGGCTGCGGCCACCTGCCGAGCGGCGGATCGAGTTGAGCACCACGCCTTCGTTGAAGTCGGCGACGCGCGGCATGTTGGTGCCGCGATGCTGGCTCGGATGTTCCGGCGGCGCCTGTGCCACGCATCCTCCTCGTTCATATTGTTCGACCCTGACTGGATACTTTATCCCGCGTCTTGAAGAACCGGGCGGGAATCGATCTTCCGTTTGGGCTTGCGGGCCCTTCAAGTTACTCCATACATTTGAGTTAGTAAGTCATGACGATGATGTCCGCTGAACCGGAGCAGGAGTTATGCCCTCAACATCCCCCTACAGATCACGATCGCTCGGCGCTGTCGCCGCGGTCGGCCTGATCGCCACCGCCCTCGTCTCGGGAGGGGCCGCGGCGACCGCCACGGCCGACACCCCCGCCGCTACGGCCGTCCTCACGGCCACCCCTCAACTCGACGGCATCGTGAAGGTGCGACCCGGCGATGCGGGCAAGGATCCCGCCGCCGTGTCCACCACCGTGGACGGCGTCGAGTGCTGGCAGATGAAGAACGATCCCTATGTGCGCTACCTCTACGTCGACGTCGATCAGAGCCGCATCCCTCAGGGCGCCAAGCGCGCTCTGGTCACCGTGGACTACTACGACGCGGGCGACAAGGGCTTCGACATCCACTACGACTCCAAGAGCAGCCCCTGGAGCGGATCGCGCAATCAGCAGTTGACGGCCGGTGACAACTGGAAGCACACGACTTTCGAGCTGACCGACATCAACTTCGCGAACCGCGCGAACGGCTACGACTTCCGGCTCAACGTCAAGGCGGCGCAAGGGGAGATGCCGCCCGTCTGCTTCTCGAAGATCGCGGTGACGTTCACCGATCAGCCGGTCGCTGCACTCGATTCCCTGGCGATCATGAGTCCCTCGTTGATCTTCGCGCAGGGCGAGACCTCGGTGAAGGTCGCGACTCCGGCCGACGAGGTCACCTGGCGGCTCGGCGACGCCGACGACGTGCAATTGCGCACCGGCACGACCACCGTGAGCGGCGGGGAGGCCGCGATCGACCTCAAGGATCTGCCGTTCGGCTACTACACGCTGAACGTCACCGCCGACGTGGGCGCCCCCGTCACGCGTACGACATCGCTCGCCGTGCTGGATCCGCCGCCCGCGGGCTGGAATGACGCGAACGCGTTCTGGGGGACGCAGATCCATCGAGGACATCAGCCGGCACAGAGCACCGCAGCGCTGATCGACGCGATGACGCTCGCCGGCTATGGCAAGAGCCGCATCGAGACGACCTGGGGAGAGGTCGAGAAGCAGAAGGGCTCCTACGACTTCACCGGCGAAGGCGTGCGCGTCGTGAAGGAGCTCGCAAGCCGCGGACAGAAGGTGATGTGGAACGCGGGCCTCACGAGCCCGCTCTACGACAACGATCACACGCCGGCGAGTCCCGAGGCGATCGCCGGTTTCGCGGCGTACGTCGGCGCCACCGCGGCGCACTACAGCGCTCAGGGTGCGTCCCACGACATCGGCGTCCTCAACGAGTACAACTCCACCGGCTTCAACAACGGCAGCTGCGGCCTGACCGCGGCGTGCTACCTGGACATCCTGCGTCCGACCTATCAGGCGGCGCACGGTGCGGATGCCCATGCCAACGTGATCGGACCGATCACCGCGGGCGTGCAGCTCGACTGGGCGAAGGACTTCATCGCCCAGGGCGGGCTCGACCATCTCGACACCTACGCGACCAACTTCTATGGCTATGCGCAGAACGGGGCGGGCACTCCTCCCGAGGCGACGACGGAACTCGCGAACCTGAAGCAGCTCACCACCCTGATCGATCAGGCCGATGGGAGCCGCGACATCCCCGTCCGCATCACCGAGAACGGCTGGCCGACGCACATCGCAGGATCCACGCAGGCGCAGCAGGCCGACTACGCGATCCGCGGACCCCTTCTCGCCCAGCTCGCCGGCGCAGACGAGTACCTCTGGTACGACCTGTACGACGACGGATTCAACGGCGGCGAGCGGGAGGACAGGTTCGGCCTGATCAATCGGGCCGACGACACCGCATGCTTCCTCTGGAAGTGCCCCGGCGACAACTACACCTACGGGGCCGTGCACGGCATCTCGCCGAAGCCCGGCTTCGTGACCCAGGCCGTCGCGATCCGCAAGACGACCGGGCTCGCGCTCGCCGGGCGGGAGAGCATCGGCGGCGACTCGCTGTACAGCCTGAAGTACACGGGATCCGCTGCGGATCAGACCACCCGCGCGATGTGGAGCACGAGCACCGACACCGTTTCCGTAAGCTCGAAGAAGGGCTTCACCCTGACGGACGAGTTCGGCCGCGAGCGTCAGATCGCCAAGGGCACCACCATGCTCGAGCTGACCGGATCACCGGTCTTCGTCCGCGGTGAGGTCGACGTGCAGGCAACCGATCCGCTCTTCGTCCTCGACGTGCCGGCGTCCTCCGTGCTCACGCACTCCCTGCCCGTGACCCTGAAGACGGCGCCCGGGGCGAAACTGAACGGCACCGAGCTCACCGTCTCGGCGGACGGCGTCACCAAGAAGGTCGCACTCAAGAAGGACGGCTCGGTCGCGCTGGACCTTCCCGGCGTCACCCGGCTGGGTCAGCGCCAGGTCACGGTCAGCGTCGACGACAAGAAGGGGAACCTGCTCGGGCAGGTGCGCGGAGCGAGCAGCGTCGTCGACCCCTATGTCGTCTCCGCGCGGCCCCACATCACCGGAGCGGCGGGCGACTACGCCTACTCCGTCGACGTGACGGTGCAGAACAATGCGCCGGATCTCGCGGTCGACATCGACCGAGTGGATTGGAAGCTCGGCACCGCCTCGGGGGCGCTGACGGACGCGTTCACGGTGGCGGGGGGCGACACGGCGACGGTCTCGGTGCCGATCGCCGATCCGAAGGCCTACGCGACGCAGAACTACACGGTGACGGCGAGGTCCGGAGACCTGTCCCGATCCTCGAGCGGCCCGTTGAGCTTCTCGCCGATCGAGCCGGACGGCCAGGCGGCACTCGCGCCGATCGATCTCAACGCTCTCGGCAAGTGGGTTCCGATCCGTGGCGGAACGCGCACCGGTCCGGCCGACCTCGGTGGCACTCTGCAGTACACGGCCACTGCGGACGCGCTGGAGCTCAGGGCGGTCATCACCGATGACGTCCACCTCGCGGACCGCACAGATCCGGCACTGAGCTGGCAGGCGGACTCGATCCAGTTCAACACCTACAACCAGTTCCCGACCGTGCTCGGCGGCGAGCGGGTGGAGATCGCGGCGGCGCTGCTGAACACCGGGCCTGTGGTCTACACGTTCGCACCGCCCGCCGGACAATCGCCCGGCCTGACGCCGGGCGCGGATGCGACGATCGTTCGTGACGATGCTGCGGGGACGACCACCTACGAGGTCTCCGTCCCCTGGTCATCGCTGGGCTATGCCGCCGCGCCGACCGGCGTGTGGGGGCTGTCGTTCCTGGTGAACGACGCCGACGGCGACGTCGCAGGCGCGGACTCGCGCTCTGGGTACCTGGAGTGGGGATCCGGCGTCGGCGCGGCGCCGAAGAACCCGGCGCTGTTCAAATCGGTGCAGCTGGTCGGCGCCGAGTAGGAGGCGCATCCTCGCCAGCTCACCCATCACGTCGATGCCGTCGGCGGCGGACTCGTTCGAGTCGTCGCCGACGGCCCGGAGTGATGGGTGAGCTGTTCCTGGCGGCCGGCGTCCTTCCGATCCGAGAGCCACGGTCGCGAGGACTCTTCGATTGACAAAGTCCATCAAGTTGAATTAAGCTCCGGAACAAGAACAGCCGACGGGTCGAAGCCGGTCCGGAGGCTGACGCAGGTATGACGAAGAGGACATCCGTGCACGACAACAGGCTGATCACCGAGGCGCGTCTCGACCGGTTCGTGGCGGAGTTCCTCTCGCCCGCGCTGTATCGCAGGGTGAGTGCGCTCGACGTGTCCGCCTTCGAGGTGGACGGAGAGCCCATCCCCGCCGCCGCGGCGATCGGCGCCGAGTATCACGCGATCGCTCTGCCGCACCGTTGGGGTCGTCCGTGGTCGACGGTGTGGTTCCGGGGATCGGGGTTCGTGCCGGCCGAGTGGTTCGACACCTCGGGCAGCCTGCCCGACGGCACGCGCATCGAGCTCGTCGTCGACCTCGGCTTCTTCGGCGACCGGCCCGGCTTCCAGGCCGAGGGACTGGGCTATCTGCCGGACGGCACCATCCTCAAAGCCGTCTCGCCTCGAGCCTCCTACCTGCCCTGGCAGGGGGCTGCGGGGAGTCCGATCGATGTCTACGTCGAAGCCGCGGCCAACCCCGATGTCGCCGGCGAGTACGACTTCCTGCCGACGCCGTTCGGCACGCGCGAGACCGCTCCGGATGCTCCTCTCTACACGATGCGTGCCTTCTCGGTCGCGCTGCTGGACGAGACGGTGTGGGAGTTGACCCGGGACGTCTGGACCCTCGACGGGCTGATGCGCGAGCTCAGTGCCGACAACCCACGGCGGCACCACATCCTGCGCGCCCTCGAGCGCATGATGGACATCGCCGACCCTCACGACATCGCCGGCACCGCTGCGGCCGCTCGCGCGGAGATCGCCGACGTGCTGACCAGCCCGGCCCATCCCTCGAGCCACGACATCGTCGCGATCGGTCACGCGCACATCGACTCGGCATGGCTCTGGCCGTTCCGCGAGACCATCCGCAAGTGCGCACGAACCTTCTCCAATGTCGTCGCCCTGATGGACGAGCACCCGGAGTTCCGGTTCGCGTGCTCCTCGGCGCAGCAGTTGAAATGGGTCAAGGACTTCTATCCCGAGCTGTTCGCCCGCATCAAGGCGAAGGTCGTCACGGGGCAGTTCGTCCCCGTCGGCGGCATGTGGGTCGAGCCGGACATCAACATGCCCGGCGGTGAGGCGATGGCCCGCCAGTTCGTCACCGGCAAGCGGTTCTTCCTCGAGGAGTTCGGCGTCGACACGCTCGAGGTGTGGGTGCCCGACACGTTCGGCTACTCGGCGGCGCTGCCGCAGATCATCGCGGCCAGTGGATCGAAGTGGTTCGTCACGCAGAAGATCTCCTGGAATCAGACCAATCAGATGCCGCACCACACCTTCCTCTGGGAAGGCATCGACGGCACGCGCATCCTCACTCATTTCCCCTCCGCCGACACCTACATCTCCGAGCTGTCCGGAGCTGAGCTCGCGCACGCCGAGCGCAGCTTCCGCGAGGTCGGCGGGTCGTCCGTCTCGCTGATCCCGTTCGGCTGGGGCGACGGCGGTGGCGGACCGACGCGCGAGATGATCGCCGCAGCAGCCAGGGTGCGGTCTCTGGAGGGTTCGCCGAAGGTGGAGATCGACACCCCGCAGGCCTTCTTCGAGAGGGTCGAGCGGGAGTATCCGAACCCGCCGGTGTGGTCGGGCGAGTTGTACCTGGAACTGCACCGCGGATCGCTGACCTCGCAGCATCGCACCAAGCAGGGCAATCGCCGCAGCGAACACCTGCTGCGCGAGGCCGAGCTGTGGGCCGCGACCGCGGCATGGCGCGAGGGCGCCGAGTATCCCTACGACGACCTCGAACGCAGTTGGCACGACGTGCTGCTCAACCAGTTCCACGATGTGCTCCCCGGCTGTTCGATCGCCTGGGTGTATCAGGACGTCCAGCGGATGTACGCCGAGATCGAGGCGACCGCCGAGCGGATCGTCGCAGGATCGCTCGAGGCGCTGGCCGGTACAGGCGATCGAGTCCTGAGCGTCAACGCCCGTCCGCAGGCGGCGGGCGACGTGCCCGCCCTCGGAATCGCTGCGGCGGAGCCGGCCGAGGGGACTCCCACGGTCCGCACCCGGGGTGAGGATCTCGTGCTCGACAACGGCCTCGTCCGGGTCGTGGTGGATCGCAGGGGTCTGGTGACCTCCCTGATCGACAGCGCATCCGGCCGTGAGGCGATCGCACCCGGATCGGCCGGGAACCTGCTGCAGCTGTTCCGTGACATCCCGAACAAGTGGGACGCGTGGGACATCGACGAGCACTACCGCCGGGTCGGCGAGGACCTCGTCGACGTGGAATCCGTACGATCCGTCGTCGACGCGGAAGGCGCCGCGATCATCGTGGTGCGGGCCTTCGGCACATCCCGCCTCGTCGAGACGATGCGCCTGCGTGCGGGATCCGCCGCTCTCGACCTCGACTTCGAGATCGACTGGCAGGAGACCCGGCATCTGCTCAAACTCGCGTTCCCGTTCGCTGTGCACGCCGATCGCTCCGCCGCCGAGACCCAGTTCGGTCATGTGTTCCGGCCCACGCACGTCAACACGTCCTGGGACGCCGCACGCTTCGAGATCAGCGCACATCGCTGGATCCATGTCGCGGAGCCCGGATACGGCGTCGCGATCGCGAACGAGTCGACCTACGGACACGATGTGGGCAGGGTGACTCGCGAGGACGGCGGCACGACGACCACGGTTCGGCTCTCGTTGCTGCGCGCTCCGGTCTTCCCCGATCCCGATGCGGATCTCGGCCACCATCACCTGCGAGTGTCGGTGCGACCCGGGGCGGGCATCCGCGAGGCGGTCGACGAGGGGTACCGAATGAACCTGCCTCTGCGTACGGTCGACGGGGCCCGTGATGTCGCTCCGCTCGTGCGCGTCTCGCATCCTGCCGTGCGGATCGAATCGATCAAGCTCGCGGAAGACCGCAGCGGCGATCTGATCGTGCGGCTGTACGAATCCGAGGGCGCCCGCGCCGTCGCCGACGTCGAGATCGACCAGGCCGGATCCGTCGGCTTCGTCGACCTGTTGGAGCGGGAGATCGAATCGCCGGCGGGGGCCACGATGACCGCGGCCGGAGTGCGGATCACCCTCCGGCCTTTCCAGCTCCTCACTCTGCGTGTCAAGCAGGCTGCGCGCGTCTCGAAGGAGGCGCCGCAGGACACGTGAGGATCGCGTCGCGGCACGATCGGCTCGTCGCGGCGGACCACCCGGAAGCACCAACCCAGGGCGAACATGCGCCCACTACGAAGGAGTAGCAGCAATGCAGGTACGTTCCCCCCGCGCACTCGCGATCGCGGCCGTGGCCGCGATCGCCGGCCTCACCCTCGCCGGATGCTCGAGCACAGCACCCGAGAAGGGCCCGACGGCCGACCCGAAGGCCAAGGTGACCATCACCGTAGGCGAGATGCCCACCGCGGACCAGCCCGCCGCCCTCAAGACGTTCAACGACCGGGTGGCCCAGTTCGAGAAGAAGTACCCGAACATCACCGTCAAGGGCGAGGAGACCCGCTACGACCCGTCGAGCTTCAACGCGCTGCTCGTCGGAGGTACGGCGCCGAGCACCCTCGCCATCCCGTTCACCGACATGCAGGCGCTGATCGCGCGCGGTCAGGCGGCAGACATCACGCAGCTGGCGAAGGAGAGCTCCGTGCTGTCCGGACTGAACCCCGACCTGGTCAAAGCCGTGACGAAGGATGGCAAGGAGTACGGCGTCGTCCGGCAGGCCTACGAGATGGCGCTGATGTACAACCGAGCCCTCTACGCCGAGGCGGGACTCGACCCGAACTCCCCGCCGACGGACTGGGAGGGCGTGCTGAAGAACGCGAAGACCATCGCCGAGAAGACCGGCAAGACCGGATTCATCATCCCGACCACGAGCAACCAGGGCGGTTGGCTGCTTGCCGCGATGTCGTACTCGAACGGCTCTCTTGTCGAGTCGGTCAAGGACGGCAAGCCGAAGGTCTCGGTCGACACGGCCGCGATGAAGAAGTCGTTGCAGTTCCTGCACGACCTGAGATGGGACGCCAACGCGGCCGGCGCCAACTTCCTCCTCAACGGCGATGACATCCGCAATCAGTACGCGGCCGGAACGGTCGCCCAGACCATCAACGGGCCGATCTACGCCGATGTCGTCGTCAACCGCGGCATGAACGGCGCCGACATCGGCATCGCTCCGATGCCGCAGGGCAAGGACGGTCTGGGCACCCTGGGCGGCGGTGCGATTCAGTGGTTCAACCCGAAGGCGGACGTGAACGAACTGGCCGCGGCGCTCAAGTGGACGGAGTTCTACTGGCTCGACAGGTACTTCGACAAGGACAACGCCGTCGCTCTCGCCTCCGCGGCGGCCACCGACAAGAAGCCGGTGGGAGCCCCCGAACTGCCGTTGGTGAGCGACAAGCAGTACGACACGTACCTGGGCTGGATCAAGGATTCGGTCAATGTCGATCGTTCGCTCTACTCCGACTATCTGAGCTCCACGCTCAAGGTCAACGCCGAGCCGGCTGTCAAGGCTCAGGAGCTGTACGCCGCTCTCGATCCGATCGTCCAGGCGGTTCTGACCGATCAGAACGCCGACATCGACAAGCTGCTGAGTGCGGCGCAGACATCGGTGCAGGGCGTCATCGACGCCGGCTGACGCACTCGCGGGTGCGGGGGCAGACGCGCCCCCGCACCCGTCCACCCCTTCAGAGAGGACCGATCGATGGCCGAGGTCACCGCCGCGCAGCGCAGACGCGCGAAGCCCGTCGGCGCACGCTTCATCACGTGGGTGCGCGGAGGCGGGATCAGCACGTTCTTGTTCTTCGTGCCCCTGCTGTTCACCTTCGGCTACTTCGCCTGGTGGCCGATCCTGCGCAGCCTCGTGTTGTCGCTGCAGAAGACGAATCTGGTCACCGAGCCGACGTGGGTCGGTCTGAACAACTTCGAGCGCGTCCTCGCCGACCCGCTGCTCGGCACGGCCGTCGCGAACACGCTGCTGTTCGCCGGCCTGGCGCTGCTGATCGGCTTCCCCGTGCCCATCCTGTTCGCGACCTTCATGGCCGAGATGCGGCGCACCCGTCAGGTCGCGAGCGTGCTGGTGTACCTGCCGGTGATCATCCCCCCTGTGGTGTCCGTGCTGCTGTGGAAGCAGTTCTACGACCCCTCGGCGAACGGCCTGTTCAACACCCTCCTCGGCGCCGTCGGCGTCGGTCCGCTGCCGTGGCTCCAGGACGGCAACATGGCGATGCCCGCGATCGTGGTCCAAGCCACGTGGGCGGGATTCGGTCAGTCGACCATCATCTACCTCGCCGCGCTCATGTCGATCCAGTCCGAGCTGTACGAGGCGGCCGAGATGGACGGCGCGAAGGTCGTGCGCAGGTTCTGGCACATCACCCTTCCGCAGATGCGCAGCATCATGCTGCTCATGCTGCTGCTGCAGGTCATCGGCACCATGCAGGTCTTCACGGAGCCGTTCGTCATGACAGGCGGCGGACCCGTGAACCGCACCACGACCGTGCTGATGCTCATCTACAACTACGCCTTCATGCAGGGCGACTACGGCAAGGCGACGGCGCTCAGCCTGCTGCTCGCCGTGGTCCTCACGATCGTCTCCGCGATCTACCTGCGTCTCACTCGGAGCTGGAGCAAGTCATGACCACCATCGAATCCGGTGCTCCCACGACCGAGGCGGTCGTCACCGGCGTGGCCAGCGAATCCGGAGCGATCCTGCAGCCCCGTCGTCGGCGCAGGAGGACGCAGGAGCCCCAGGACCGGACCAACGTCTCCGAGCTCGACCGCCGCAGCAGGCGGGTGCGCGTGGGCCTCGGGATCCTCAACGTCATCCTGATCGTGCTGCTGGTGATCATCTCCGCCGGCCCGCTGCTGTGGCTCGCCAAGGCCGCGCTGTCGACCACCCAGGACATCCTGCGTGAGCCCTTCGCGTGGTGGCCGAGCGGGGTTCAGTGGCACAACCTGGTCGACGCGTGGTTCAAGATCGACATCGGCAAGTACCTCGTCAACACCGTGCTCCTCGCTGTCGGGGTCTGGTTCTTCGGGATGCTGGTGGCGCTCACCGGCGCATACGGTCTTTCGATCCTCAAGCCCCGCTACGCGAAGATCATCAACGGCGCAGTGCTGGCGACGCTGTTCATCCCGGGGATCGTCTCACTGATCGCGCAGTACGTGACCGTGCTGGACATGCCGCTGCTGCACTGGAATCTCATCAATACGTTCTGGGCGGTCTGGCTGCCAGGCGCGGCGAACGCGTTCAACGTGCTGCTGGTGTCCCGGTTCTTCGACAGTCTGCCCAAGGACGTCTTCGAGGCGGCGAAGATCGACGGCGCAGGGCCGTTCCAGATCTTCTGGCGGATCGTGCTGCCGATGTCGAAGCCGATCATCGGCGTCACGTCGCTGATCACGATCATCGGCGCGTGGAAGGAATTCCTCTGGCCGTTGCTCGTCCTCCCCAAGCCCGATCTGCAGCCGCTGTCCGTCGGGCTGTACAAGGTGACCGCGAGTGCGGAGATGAGTCTGCTGATGGCAGGCATGTTCATCTCGGTGGTGCTGCCGATCGTGCTCTTCCTCATCTTCCAGAAGCAGTTCCTGAAGAGCGCGGGACAGGCCGGCGCCATCAAGGGCTGAGCGGCGCAGGCGGATCGCGGGCCCGGCTCAGTATGCGCGCAACCAGCCGCACATGCCCAACCGCTCGACCGGCTCGGCTCGGTGCGTGGATGCATCCGCGAAGTGGGCGGTGTCGGCGGCTGCGAGCGCGTCCAGTTGGCGGGAGGTCGCCGCGGCGGCCGTCCAGGCGCCGGTGCGCCAGCGTTCGCGCCAGGTGTCGGCGTGATCGGCGACGAGCGCGGCGGCGCGGGCGTGGAATCGGCGCAGCGGATCGAGATCTCCGGATGCCGCGGCATCCCGCAGCGCCGAGAAGCCTTCGACGGCGCGGTCTCGGCGAATCATCGCCGCGGTGAGGCGAGAAGCGGCATCCGGCCCGTCGATGCGCGCGGCGGCCGAGTAGGCCGTGGCGGCCGATATGTGCACGTCGGGAAAGGTGAGGACGGCGTCTCCGGCCTCCGGCAGGCCGGAGTTCTGCATGATCACGACGAGTTCGAGATCACCGTCGTTCACGAGGCGATGGATGGTGCCGGGGCCGAACCAGAGGAGCGCACCCGGGGCGAGCGCCGTCTCCCGAAAACCCTCGCCGAGGGTGAGTGTCTGCACCCGTCCGGTTCCGCTCGTGACGAGATAGCCCTCCGAGCAGACCGTGTGCAGGTGCGGGCTGCCGCCCCGCAGGCCGTCGATCGCGCGGTCCGTGTACACCCGCAGTCGGCTGATGCCGACCGCACCGGGGAACAGGTCGGTCACCGAAGGCTCCGAAGGTGCTCGATGTCCTCGAGCGAGAGGGCGCCATCGGCGATCGTCACCCGATAGCCGATGCGCACCGTCTCATCGGGCTCGAGCGGAAAGGTGCGTTCGAAGGCCCACGAGGGATTGACCGCCGCGAATTCCTCCGAGCGGATGAACCACCGAGTGCGGAATCTCTCGGTCGGCGTGGCCTGCTCGAATACGAGGGTCGACGAGCGGTCGACGCCGTCGTGTGCGCCGATGAAGGCGAGCCATTCCGCATCCGAACCCCTGGCCTCGGACGCCGGGGTCGAGCCGGTCGGCAGCAGCACCTGGCCGCCCGTGAAGCTCCGAGGTCCCCGCCACCACAGCCCGCTGTATCCGGAGCCGGCGAGTCCCCGGGTGGCGGGACTCCCGAACGAGAGACTCTCATCGGTGAGGTTGCGCAGCTCTCCCGTCCACGTCAGCGCCCAGGTCTTGTCGTCGAGGAGCTCGAATCGCAGCGATCGGTGCTCGCCGATGAGACCCTCTCCGCGGGCCGAACGCCAGACGAGTTCATGAGCGATCTCGTCGTTCGTCACTGTGACCGGCCCGGCCGGATCCATCCGGCCGACATTGTCGAGCGCGGTGTAGCCGGTGCCGTCGACCCAGGTGTGGCCGCCCCACAGGTTATGACCCGACAGGTCGGTGCACGTCAGCTGCAATCCCTTGTGCCAGCGGTGGTCGTGCGGACGGAAGTTCGTGACCACGTCGCCGGCGAGCGTGCGCAGCGGATGCAGGTACGGCTTGGGCGCCTCGAACGCCGGGGCATCGGACACCACGACGTAGCGCGCCAGGTCCACATCGTCGTGCTCGACGACGACGAGATCTCCGTGGTCCACGATGTTCATGCGTGCTCCGCTCTGATGCCGATGCCGCCGTTCAGGGCGGAGTAGAAGGGGTCGCCGGGGCGAATGCTCCCGCGGGCCACCGTCTCTCCGGTGAGCGCCGATTTGTACAGGGCCGTGACGAGCTCCAGAGCGCGACGGCCGTCTTCGCCGCTGGCCTCCGGGCGACGGCCGGCACGCAGATCGGCCACGAGGCGCCTCAGTTGCGGAGTGTGCGTGCTGCGCTCGTTCGGCAGAGGGTTCGCCCAGGATGCCGCCAGCTCCGCGCTCGCGTCGGGCGCGGGAGTGTAGCGCCAGTCGTCGTTGTCGTAGCCGTAGAGATGGCTGAGCTCGACGGTCGCCTTCTCGGTGTCGAGCCGGATGCGGCTCGTCTGCGCGGGCGACACCGCACTGTTGGCGATCGTCGCGAGGGTTCCGTCGGCGAATCGCACCCATGCGGTCGCGATGTCGTCGGTCTCGATGTCCCGCAGGCGCCGGGCGACCTGCGCGGAGATCTCCTCCCAGTCCCCCAGCAGCATGAGCATCAGGTCGATCTGGTGGATGCCGAGCGCCATGATCAGCCCGCCATCGCCGGAGAAGCTGCCACGCCAGGGCTGTGCGAAGTAGTCGTCGCCGCGGAACCAGGTGGTCTGGCAGTGGGCGAGCAACGGCCGCCCGAGCGCGCCGGATGCGAGCAGCTCGCGGGCATGCCGTGCGCCGGAGCCGTAGCGCTGCTGGAAAACGATCGGCGCCCATGGACCGCCGTCGCGTTCGCCGGCCGTCATCGCGTCGTAGTCGGCGAGGCTCAGCGCCGGCGGCTTCTCGCACCAGACGGTCACACCGGCTTCCAGACAGGCGATCACCTGTTCCCGGTGCAAGGACGGCGGAGTGCACAGGATCACGAGGTCGGGACGCCGTCCGAGCGCCTCGTCGAGCGACGCGGTGTGGTGGGGGATCCCCCAGCGAGCGGCGAACGCAGCTCGGCGATCATCGTCGATCTCGACGACCGAGTCCACGATCAGCTCCTCAGGGCCGATCTCATGGATCGACGGCATGTGCACGGCATCGGCGATGCCGCCTGCTCCGACAAGGACGGCGCGGAAGGGGGAGGGGGACATGGTCAGCCTCTGCTTTCAGGGGTGGAGTGGAGGGCGAATGCACGGCCGGTGTATCCGGCGGGGACGTCGATCACCAGGTCGTCCCCGTCGCTCGTGACGGACCAGGCGTCGGATGCCGCAGGGAACGCGCACGTGACGGACGCCGACCCCAGACCGGGGAGGGCGATGCGGCGGGCCTGGCCGCGCGACCAGACGATGAGCAGCGTCTCGGCCCCGTCCGGTTCCCTGTCGTCCGAGCGCAGAGCGAGCGCGATCACCTCGTCGTCCCAGCCGGGAAGGCCCAGCGGCCAGAGCGGCACGGCGGTCGCCATCCGCCGCCGCCACCGCTTCTGGACGGCGACGGCTTCGTGCACCAGCTCTCGCTGCTCCGGGCGCAGGTCGGAGAGGAATCCCGACAGCATCATGCGACCGGCCAGACCGCCGAGCAGGGCGAACGCAGTCTCGGCGAGCGTCATCGAGGTCGCCGGATAGGCCCAGTTCGCGGCCTGTTCCGGGAGCACTCCGGCCGGCGCGGCCGCGGCGATCGCCGGATAGAGCCGGAAATCCTGCTGGTCGCTGGTGGACTGCAGATGCGCGACGGACAGCAGGGCGTAGTCCATTCGCATCGCCCCGGACGCGCAGTTCTCGAACAGCACCTCGGGATGCCGCTCCTGGGCGGCGAGGAGCCACTCCCGCAGGGCGCGGGTGTGGCCGAGGAGGCCGGCGCCCGCGCCCGCGACGTCACGGTCGGTGCCGACCCCCGGGTTGATGTTGTAATCGAGCTTGAAGTAGGAGATCCCGAACTCTTGGACGAGCCGATCGACGGCTTCGTCGAGGTGCGCCCTGGCGGCAGGATGCCGCAGATCGAGGTGGTACCTCTGCGCCTCGATCACGCGCTCGCCGAAGCGCTGGAAGAACGCGTCATGCGGGAGGCTGCGCGACGCGGGGGAGTCGACGCCGACGATCTCGGGTTCGAGCCAGAGACCAGGGCTCATCCCGTGAGCGCGGATGGCGTCGATCACTTCGACGAGGCCTCCCGCGAACCGGCTCGGCGCCTCCTCCCAGACGCCGATCGACGACCAGTAGTCGGTGGCATCCGTGAACCACCCGGCATCGACGCAGAAGTACTCCGCACCGGCCTGGGCGGCGGACGCGATCAGCGGCAGCAGCGCGGGCGTCGACGGTTGACCGTCGAGCGTGTTCATGTAGTCGTTGTAGATCACCGGGAGTGCCTCGTCGATCGGGCGGAGCACGCGCAGCGCACGTCGATACCGGGTGAGGGCCGCGAAGGCGTCGTCGCGCCCGCCCGCTGCGATGGCCAGGCCGGCCGGTACGGAATGGAGCTCCGCCCCCGGTTCCAGGCGCTCGGCGAACTGGTGCTCGAGGTCCCCCGGTCCGCTCGCGGTGAGCACCACCGAGCTCTGCGTCTGGCCGAGTTCCCAGCTCCACCCGGCACTCGTCTCGATCTGCCAGGCGAGCGAGGGGCCTCCCTCGCGGGCGAGCACCCCGACGGGGAGGTGCTCCCCGGTCGACCAGGAGCCGTGGCTGGAGCGCGCGAAGCGACCCCGACCGTCCTGGCCGTGGTCGACGAGTCCGAGCTCGGGAAGGGCCTCGGCGAGAGCCTGTTCCTGCCAGCGGTTCTCCGCGAGCCATTCGCTCTCGGCCCACAACGCCGTGACCTCGTCGCGGTCGGCGAGCTCGATCACGAGCGAACTCACGGCGGTGACGGTGACCGCGCGCTCGCCGCCGTTGCGCACCGTGTGCGACCACTGCACGGCATCCGCTCCCTCTCGCACCCGGAATTCGCTGACGACCTCGAGGCCGGTCGCGGCATCACGCTGGCGGATGCGCAGGATCTCCGCCTGCGCGGTGTGGTCGACGTAGCGCAGATGCTGCCCGACCGCGGACAGGACGAACGCCTGGCTGGTGCGCCCGTGCTGCTCGCCGGCCGTGAACAGGTCGACGAGCGGGTGATCTCGCACCGCGGAGGGGCCGGCGCCGAGAGCGAGTCCAGAGAGACCGACCGGCGCCTCGGCGCCCGGCGACGTTCCGGAGAACTCGAGAGCCAGACGGCCCGGAGTCCAGTGCAGAGTCACAGTGCCCCTCAGGAGAACACGTCGTCGAGGAAGGCGAGGTGGCGGAGAGTCTGGTTCCACTGGCCGCCCTCGTGGCCGTTGTACGGGTACACGGCCATCTCCTTGTCGTCGGTCGCGTACGTGTTGAACGCGGCGTAGACGGTGGAGGGCGGGCACACCGTGTCGCACAGCGCGACGGAGAACAGCGCCCTCGCGGTGGCGCGCGCGGCGAAGTTCACCCCGTCGAAGTAGGACAGCACGCGGAAGACGTCGTCCTCTTCACCCCGTCGGGTCTGCATGTAGCGGGTGAGTTCGTTGTAAGGGGCCGCGTCGGTGATCCTCAGTGCGCGCCGGAAGTGGCTGAGGAACGGCACGTCGATCATCGCCCCGGCGAGGCCGTCGGAGAGCCCGGCCGCCGCGAGAGCGATGCCGCCGCCCTGGCTCCCGCCGGCGACGACCACGCGATCCGGGTCGACCATGGCGTGACTGCGGGCGGCGTCGACGGCGCACGCGGCGTCCGTGAAGATCCGCCGATAGTAGTAGTCCTGTGGATCCTCGATGCCGGCACTGAGCCGGCCGGCGATCTGGGGGCCGCTGCCGACCGGGTCGGCGGTGTCGCCCGCCGCACCGCTGTTGCCCTGTCCTCTGCTGTCCATGACGAGCACCGCGTAGCCGGCGCTCGGCAGCAGCGTCCATTGCTCCGGCACTCCGCGTCCTCCGGAATAGCCGATGTACTGCACCACCGTCCCGCGGATGTCGCCGTCCGCAGGCCGCAGCATCCAGCCCTTGATCGGCTGGCCCGCGAAGCCGGGGAACGTGACGTCTTCTACGAGGATGCTGCGCAGGGGCGATGGTGCTGCGGTGAATCGCGCGCCGCCGTGGCCACGCGATGCGCGCAGCGTCTCGGTCCAGAAGCCGTCGAAGTCGGCGGGCTCCTCGCGCGGCGGTTGGTAGCTCTGGAGCTGATCGAGGGGGAGGTCGAACTGTGCCATGGTGCTGTCCTTGGTCTCGGGCGTCGGGTCGGGTCGTCAGCGGAGGTTGCGCGAGGCGATGAGTGCGTGATCGAGGCGTGAGCCCGCAATGGCGGGGGCCAGCAGCGCGAGGTCTCCGCCATCGGTGGAAGTGCGGAGCCGGACGACGCCGTCGGCGTGCTCGACGCTGACGCGGGCCTCGTCCAGTGCGCCATTGCGGAGCCGCAGCAGCCCGGAGGCGAAGACGTCGGCGAGGTCGGAGAAGACGAGATCCTGCGCTTCGTCGCCGTCGATCCAGTCGATGTCGATGTCGATCCCTCCCTCGACCCTCGATACGCGCGCGGAGCGCTCGGATCCGTCGAATCGTGCGGCGGCCAGCTGCCACTCCAGCCGGACGGAGCGCGTCAGCACGCGGACGAGGCGCACGCCGTCGCGAGGGGCGTCGCCCAGCGGGAGATCGTCGACCAGCACCTCGGCGCCGTCGAGCCCCCTGATCGAGAACCGCACGGTGAGGGTCGTGGTGCGGATGGGTTCGCCCGCCGGGATCGTGTCCAGGTGGATGTGCGCATCACCCGAGGGGGTTGCGCAGCTGAAGGCCCAGAGGACGTCGCCGCCGTCCTGCGCCGAGCTGAAAGAGCCGCCCGCGAACCCGTGCCCGTCGCGCAGCACCTCGACCGACACGTACCGGGCGACCGCCTCGACGTCGGAGGGATCGTCGCCCGGCTCTGCCCAGTAGCCGAGCAACGGCCGTCGCTGGACCCACGTGTCGCCGAAGTTCACGCTGCCGAGGGTGACGCTGCCCTCGCGCCAGCTGGTGCCGATGGTCGGCACCGCGATCGGAGGGTGCCCCGCCGCCGCCGCGGCGGAGATCCCGGCGACCTGTCCGGGGATGTAGTGCGTCTCGGCGAACGTCTCCGTCACGGTGGACGTCCCGGCCGGACGGTGCAGGAGCGGCCGAAGCCGGTCGGGGATGCGGTAGTCGAGCACGGCGTCGTGGGAGGCCTGGACATCGGCGGGCAATGTGCTCTCATCGAAGAAGCGCCAGGTGTCGGAGGCCACGCGCTGCACGACGAGGAGGGGACCTGGCCGCCGGTGCAGATCGGTGGCGTAGCAGCGCGCCATGGGGCCGGCGAGCTGACCCGTCGGAGGGTGCCAGCGTGCGAGGAAGTGTTCCCAGGCGACGTGTTCGAGGTCCTCGGCGAGACCGACGAGCTCGGCGTCGGCGATGTACTGCCGGATGCCGGTGAACGCGGCCATCACGACGTGCCAGTACGTGGGGGAGTTGTACTCGGCGAAGCTCCGGCTCTCGGTGAGGGAGGCATGCAGACGACGCAGACGGTCTCGCCCGCGCGCGGTCATGCTCTCGTCATCGAGGAGGCTCCCGGTCGCGAGCATGACGAAGGCGCCCTTCACCGCGATGTTCGTGTAGTCGAGGTCGACGTCGCGGCGGACGATCGAGGCTGCGGCATGGCCCAGAGCCGCGCGGGCGCGACCGCTGAGCGCGGGATCGAGGTCGTCGCCGTGACGGAGGAGGAGCAGCGCGAGGAACTCGCCGAGGAAGTCCGCCCAGTTCCAGTCCGGCGGCGACATCTCGCTCAGCGGCTCCTCGGCCCAGTACGACCAGAGCCCGTACGTCGCGCTGGCGGGATCTGTGTCCTGCAGCGCCAGCACCTCGTCGAGCACGCGCGCCGCGCGCACGATGCGCGCCTCGCCGTCGATGACGGTGTCGCCCGTGCGATGGAGCTCCCAGAGCGCGAGCACGTAGGCGAGGCTGTCGCGAATGCGGTGTGCGCGTCCGCTCACGATCCTGGTGTGGATCGGATTCGGGGTCGCGTCGGCGAGGATCAGGTCGCGCTTCGGGTCGTAGCCGGCGTCGCCGCCGCGTCGGGCAGCGTCGAGTGCGAGGGGGTCAGTGTTCACGATGTCCTTCGATATCGGGGAGGGCGTCCATGCCGACGAGGTCCAGGCCGAGGCCGGAGGCCTCGATCAGGATGCGGCGGAGTCGATCGGGATGAATGTGGTTCGCCGGTGACGACGCGGCGATGTCGTGCGCATAGAGCACCAGGGTCCCGCCGCGGTCGGCGAGGTGACGCATCATCCCGCTCAAGACGTCGGCGTCGGCAGGGTGCGCGTGCTCACCGCGCGCGGTGTCGATGCCGCGGCCGGGATGCACGCGCACCGATGAACCGGGCGCGCTGATCGCGCGGGCTGCCACGGCGGGGTCGTCGGTACGCGGGCCACCGGTGCGCAGATGGTCGAATCGTGCGAGCAGGATGTCGTCGCTCGCCTCGTCGCGGCGCGAGTTCGGGTACGCGAACGTCTGGGCGGATGCGCCGAGGGCGCGCAGCGCCTGCACGCTCGGATCGATCTCGTCGGCGAGGTAGGAGGCCGCGCCGGCGCGGGCGATCGTCTCGTCGGCGTTGCGGTGCCGGGCGCCGTGCGAGCCGATCGAGTGTCCGTCGGCGAGGAGGGTGCGGATGCCGGACTGCTCGCGACGGTCGAGCAGGTCGGCCTCGACGAGGAAGAAGGTCGCTCGTGCGCCGACGGCATCGAGGAGCGGCCGCGCCGACACCCAGCTGTCGACATGGCGGTCGTCGAAGGTCAGAGCCAGCCGGCCGGTCATGCCCGGATCCTTCCGTCATCGATGACGGCCATGGGTGCCACGTCCTCGCCCCTTCTGCGGTCGACAGGTGTTGGAATCAGCCTATTTCAATTTAATGGAATTAGTCTAGTGTTGGTTCTCACGCGCTTTCCGCCACCGAAGGGGACGACATGACCGTTCAAGATCTGGATACCGAGGTCCTCGTCGTCGGGGCAGGCCTCGGCGGGGTCGCGGCAGCGCTCGCCGCGGCCGAACGGGGGGCGATGGTGATCCTCACCGAGGAGTTTCCCTGGATCGGAGGTCAGTTGACCTCGCAGGCCGTCCCTCCCGACGAGCACCCCTGGGTGGAGTCGTTCGGGATCACCGCTCGATACCGCGCGCTTCGCGATGGGATCCGCGACGTCTATCGCCGGCGCTACCCGCTGGTCGGGGCGGCACGGGAGCGCGTCGCCCTGAACCCCGGAGCCGGATGGGTGTCGAAGCTCTGCGTCGAGCCCCGGGTCGCGCACGGCGTGCTCGAGGAGATGCTCGCCCCCTACCGATCGACCGGACGGATCCGGCTGCTGGAGCGGGTGAGGCCGGTGGCGGCTTCCGTCGACGGAGATCGGATCGTCTCGGTGACGGTCGCCTCGGAGATCGACGGGGTACAGAGCGTCGTCACCGCCCGATTCGTGATCGACGCCACCGAGACCGGAGAGCTCCTGCCGCTGACCGGCACCGAGTACGTCACCGGCTTCGAATCCCGGGACGACACCGGAGAGCCCAGCGCTCCCGACCAGGCGCAGCCGGACAACGTGCAGGCGCTCAGCGTGTGCTTCGCGATGGAGCATGTCGACGGGGACCACACGATCGACCGGCCCGCGCGGTACGACTTCTGGCGGTCCTTCACTCCTCCGGCGTGGCAGGGGGAGCCGATGCTGTCGTGGTCGGCTCCCAATCCGCGGACGCTGCAGATGGGCGCTCGCGACTTCGGACCCAACCCCGCGGACGACGCGCTCGCCGTCGACGCCGATCAATCGCGCAACGCCGGTGACGACAACCTCTGGATCTTCCGGCGCATCGCCGCGCGAGACCTCTTCGCACCCGGCTTCTATTCCAGCGACCTCTGCCTCGTGAACTGGCCGAGCATCGATTACTTCCTGGCGCCGGTGCTCGACGTCCCGCGCGATGTGGAGCTGCAGCGGTACGCGGACGCCCGGCAGCTGAGCCTCTCGATGCTGTACTGGATGCAGACCGAGGCGCCGCGGGCCGACGGCGGCACCGGCTATCCAGGGCTGCGACTCCGCCCCGACGTGATGGGATCCGCCGACGGACTGGCCCAGGCGCCGTATCACCGCGAGTCGCGCCGCATCCGTCCGCTGACCCGCATCACCGAGAACGACGTCTCGTACGCGGTGCGCGGCGACCGCGGCGCCACGCGCTACGAGGAGTCCGTCGGGGTGGGCATGTACCGGATCGACCTCCACCCGTCGACCGGCGGCGACACGTACATCGACGTCGCCTCGACTCCGTTCGAGATTCCGTTGGGTGCACTGATCCCCGAGCGCACGACGAATCTGCTCGCAGCCAACAAGAACATCGGCACGACGCATCTGACCAACGGCTGCTATCGGCTGCATCCCGTGGAGTGGAACATCGGCGAGGCCGCCGGTCATCTGGCGGCCTACTGTCTCGCGACGGGATCGCCTGCGCACGCCGTGCACGAGGCCGGCGCGCTGCGGGCGGACTACCTTCGTGAGCTCGAGGCCGCCGGAGTCGAGCGGCACTGGCAGGACGGCGCGCACCCCTACTAGGGATGCGGATCATGGAGCGTGCGATGACGACTCCCGGCATTCGCCGGCGCTTGCGGGATGCGCGGCGCGGTCTCGACGACGACGCCCGGTTTCTGAGCGAGCTCGCCGGCGGGCAGGTTGCGCGCAGCCCGTCGCTTCTCCAAGGGCTCGCCCATCCGTCCTTGCGCGCCGGATGGCTGTTCCGAGTGGCGTCCGGAGGCGGGGCCATGGGGAGGGTCGCGCGCAATCTTCTCCTGAGCTGGCACGGATGCGATGTGTCGCCGGGGGCCCGGTTCCTGGGGGCGCTGCATCTGCCGCACCCGCACGGCGTGACGATCGGGATCGGCGTCGTGATCGGCGATCGCGTCACGATCTATCAGGGGGTGACACTGGGAGCCAATCAAGCGGGTCGCTATCCCGTGATCGCCGAGCACGTCAGGATCTTCCCCCAGAGCATCGTCGCCGGAGCCGTCCGCGTCGGAGCGGGCGCGACCATCGGCGCGCAATCCTTCGTCTCCCGCGATGTGCCCGCACGAGCCGTGACGCATCGACGCGCGCAGCCGCAGAACGCCGTACAACCGGACAACGCCGTACAACCGCAGAACGCCGTACAACCGCACGAGGAGAACCGATGACCACGCCGCGAGTGCTGCTCGAGGACACGTACGCCACCTATCCGCACAGCAACGGCTATTACGACGAGGGAAGACGCGTCGCGCTCGGAAGGGCCGACGGCACTGAGGAGATCATCGGAGTGCGATGGGACGGTGAGGGCGGGCCCGAGGTGCTGCTCTCCGCGGAGTTCTTCGCGTCCGAGTCGGATCAGGTCGTGGAGCCGTGGACGGAGGACTCGCCGCACCGTTCCGTCCCCTGGTTCGACATCGCCCTGCAGGCGCAGACCATGGTGTGCGCGCGAGGGGGTGCGGTCTTCCAGGTCGAGCTCTCCGCCGCGACCCCCAGGCCTCGCGTGGCCTATCGAGTCTCCGAGGGGTGGAAGCTCGATGGCTTGACAAGTGTCAGCGCCGATGGGCGGACGGCGCTGATCAGCGAGTCGTGCGAGGGCGATTACCGTGCGCTCCTGCTCGATCTCGCGGGAGGCGACACGAGAGAGATCCTGCGGCACCCCTGGCATGCGAACCACTTCCACGTCGCGCCGGCGGACGAGTCGTGGGTCGGCTACTCGCACGAGGGCGCGTCGACCTCGGTCGACGATCGGATGTGGGCCTGGCACGCGCAGCACGCGCCGTCGGGTCGCCAGGTCGTCGATCAGCGTCAGATCTCCGATACTCCAGGGGCCGCGGTCGCGATCGGCCACGAGCGCTGGAAGTTCCACGATGTCGGTGCGGTCGTGATCGCCTACGGCGAGTCGCCGGCCGGCCCGCGCGGGGTGTACGAGACGTACGTCGATGGTCGCGCACCTCGTCTCGTGTCTCCCGGCGATCGGGACTGGCACTGCGGCATCTCGCGGGACGGCAGTGCGATCATCGTCGATACCACCGGGTCCGCTCTCGCCCGGGGCCGCGGGTGGTCCGATGCGGGGAGGGCGAGCTCGATCGTGATGATCGACGCGCTCACGGGTCGGCGTCGGGTGCTGGCGGAGACCGGATTCATCGCGCACCCGTACCACCCGCACCCGTCCTTCGTCCCCGACGGGACGGCCGTCGTGTTCAACCATGTCGAGTTCGACGGCGACGGTGATGTGCGGCGACGCGGTGCTGCGGTGCTGCAGCTGGACTGACGTCGCAGGCGACCCGAGCTTCGGCGGTGCCTCAGGCGGCGTCGAACTCGCCGACTCGTCGGCGCAGGTCCTCGAAATGCTCGCTCATCCGCCGAATCGCAAGAGCCTCGTCTCCTGCGATCAGCGCCTCCACGATGCGGGCGTGCACCGCGCCACGTCCCGGGGACGGTGCGGGCATCCGGTCCCCCATCTCGCGCCGGAGTTCGCCGAAGAGATGCCAGAACATGTCGATGAGATTGTCCACGAGGGAGTTCTTCAGCCCCGAGTACAGCGTGCGATGGAACTCCTCGTCCAGATCACGGAAGTCCTCGCCCCGTTCATCGCGCGCCACCATCTCCTTCGCGATGAGCGCGCAGCGTTCGAGTTCCTCCCTGAGGCCGGCGCGCACGACGGCCGACATCAGGCCGACCTCCATCGACTCGCGAGCCACGAGCACTTCTTGGATGGCGGACCCCAGGCCCGCCATCCCATAGGGGAGCTGTTCGATGATGGGACGGAACGAGAACTCGGAGACGAAGAGGCCGTTCCCGTGCTGCGCCTCGATGACGCCGAGCGTCTGCAGGCTGCGGGTCGCCTCCCGCAGCGTGAGCCTGCTGACACCCAGCTCCGCGGCGAGGTCGGCCTCGCTCGGAAGCCGGTCTCCCGGAGCGAGATCGTGCTCGCGGATGTAGTCGCGCAGCCTGCGCTGTGCGACGAGATAGATCGGGCCGTCTGGTCTCATGCTCCGACGGTACTGCTCACGCGGCGTCCGCCGTGTCCCGGGACGCGGATGCCTCCGCGATCATGGCGCGCAGCGAGGGGACGAGGTGATCGATGACCGCACGGTCGTCGGCGCTCACCGGGCCCCAGACTCCCCGAGCAGGGCCGACGTCAGGGCCGAGCTCGTTCATGAGCTCCTTCACGAAGCCGGGGCCGGTGGCGACGCGCGCGATGTCGCGGAAGGGCTTGTGCAGCGCGTGCGCGCGCTGCACGTCCCCGCTGTCGAACGCGTCCACGGCGGCGTGCGCGAGAGGAGCCAGCCCGTTGTAGAGGCTCCCGATCGCCGACTCCGCCCCCGTGGCGAGCGCCGCGGGGAGCAGCTCGTCGCGTCCGAAGAAGATGCGCACGTCCGGACGGGCCCGCTGGATCGCATCCAGCTCCATGAGGTCCTCGTCGGTGTACTTCACGGCATCGAGCGTCGGGATCTCCGCCTTCGCCGCCGTCAGGATCTCGCTCGGACGCTGGGTAGACCCCGTCATGGAAGGGATCTGGTAGTAGCAGAACGGTGTCGCCCCTGCGGCGTCCGCCACCTCGGCAAGCCAGCGGATCGTGTGCGAGACCGTCGGCGCCTGCCCGTAGTACGGCGCGACGCTCGAGATCAGGTCCACGCCGAGTCCCGCGGCGTGGGCTGCCAGCTCTCTCGTCGGTTCGATCGGCAGGCCGCCCACCTGCACGCCGATCGAGAATCCGTCCGGGCGCGCTCGGATCCAGGCCTCGAGGATCTCCACCCGCTCCTCGATCGTGAGAAGCGGGAACTCGCCGGTCGTGCCGTTGACGAACACGCCGCTGACGCCGATCGCGCGCAAGTGCTCGGCCTGCTCGGGCACTCGTGAGACGTCCACCCGCCCCGCGCCGTCGTACGGCGCGAGGGCCGCCGCCCAGAATTCGAATCGGCTCATGCGCCTTCCCTTCGTTCGGATGCGAGCAGCAGTAGATCAGATATCTGATAACTCGTCAAATGTGCGAGCGTACGCGAACGGTTCGCGCTTGACTCGAATGCCCCCTCTCTCTAGCTTAGTTGTCAGATATCTGATCTTTCCTCGAGGAGCTCCATGAATGTCGCTGTGCTCGCCCATCTCGACGATCGTGCGCGCTCACTCTGCCGTGAGGGGCTGATCGACGAGGTAGTCCAGTGGCGAGTCTCCGATGCAGAGGCGCCGGAGTGGCGCGACGTCTATCGGGATTGCGAGATCGTCTTCGGCACGATTCCTGCTTCCTGGATCCCGCGCCTGACCGCTCTGCGTTGGCTGCAGCTGGAATCGACCGGCTTCGAGTACTACCGGGACAGTGCCGCCGAGATCTCACAGCGCGGGATCCTCGTCACCAACCTCCGGGGACAGTTCGCCGAGCCTGCCGCGGAGACGGCTCTCGCCGGCGCATTGAGCCTGATGCGCGGGGTGAGCGCCCTCGCCCGCGGCCAGCACGAGCGACGCTGGCAGAGCCTGGAGGTGAGACCCGACACGGCCCTCCTCGCACGCAGCAACGCACTCGTGCTCGGCGCGGGCGCGATCGGAGGGCACGTCCGGCATCTGCTCGAGGCGTTCGGCGCCAGCGTGCAGAGCTTCGCCCGCAGCTCACCGCGGGCTGAGCTGCACGATCTGACATCGCTCGACGCCGCGCTGCCCGGCGCCGATCTGATCATCAGCTGCCTGCCGAGCACGCCGGGCACGCGGCTGTTGTTCGATCGTGAGCGGCTCGCGAGGCTCTCCCGATCGGCGGTCATCGTGAACATCGGTCGCGGGGACCTGATCGACGAGGAAGCCCTTGCTGACGCTCTCGAAGCCGGCGAGATCGGAGGATGCGCGCTCGATGTGACGCAGGAGGAGCCTCTGCCCCCGACGAGTCGACTGTGGGCCGCGCCGGGCGCCGTCCTCACCCAGCACACCGGGGGCGGGCATCGCGACGAGCTCGCCGACAAGGCTGCGTATTTCTTGGCGAACCTGGCGCGGTGGAAGACGGGCGAGCCGCTCGACGGCCAGGTCGATGCGCGGCTCGGATACTGACGAGTGCGCCCGGAAGACACCCGTACGTCCACGACCACGAAGAAGAAGGACCGATGGCCACCATCCGAAGAGTCCGACCGATCCTGCTGAGCGCCCCGTGCGGGGAGCCGGGGAGCAGCATGGAGAACATCCTGCATCTTCCTGGTGGTGTACGGACCGCGGGATTCGTCGAGATCACGCTGAGCGACGGCACCGTCGGAATCGGCGAAGGATACCTCGCCGTCTTCGCTCCCCAGGTCTTCCGCAGCATCGTCGAGCTCCTCGAGCCGATCCTCGTCGGCGCGGAGTCCGAGCCGCTCGGATCCCGCATCCGGGATCTCGTCACCGCGACGGGCTATTGGAGCCTTCAGGGAGCGGCGCGGCACGTCATCAGCGCGATCGAGATCGCCCTGCAGGACTGCGCCGCCCGATCGGCGGGTGTGCCGCTCTGGCGCTTCCTCGGCGGGGCGAGCGATCGGCCTCTCCGCGCGTATGCCAGCGGTGGCGACTCTCGGACTCCGCAGGCCATGCGGGCGGAGATCGAGCAGGTCTCGCAGTTGGGGATCGACGTGTTCAAGATCCGCGCCCGCGGGACCCGGACGGACAAGGTGCGATGGACGCAGGTCGCCGCCGCCGAGAAGGGGGTCGGCATCGCGATCGACATGACCCAGAATCTCGTCGTGCCCTCGCAGACCGTGGAGGACGTGCTCCGCTTCGTGAGACAGCTGGGCGCGGAGAGCGAAGCGGTGCCCGTGTTCCTGGAGGAGGTGCTGGGCCCCGACCAGATCCACCGCCTGCCAGAGCTCAGAGCGCGCACGGACATCCCGATCGCCGGCGGCGAGATCGTCACGACGGAAGCCGAGCTCTGCGACCGGGTGCGTGCGGGGGCATACGACATCGTCCAGCCGGATGCCACCGTGATCGGCGGCGTCGGCCCTGTCCTCGACGTCTTCGCTGCTGCTCGTGAGATGGCGACCGAGGTATATGTGCACTGCTGGGGTGCGGGAGTTGGGGTCCTCGCCAACTACCACGCGGCATCCGCCGGCGGCGGCGAGGTCGTCGAGTGGCCGCTGCCGCGCTTCGGGCTGCGGGCGGAGCTGCTGCGCGGCGTCGTGACCGTGGAGGATGGCCTGGTTTCGCTCGGCGAGAAGCCCGGACTCGGGATCGAACTCACGGCCGAGATCGAGCAGGAGTTCCCTTTTCGCGAGGACGCGGTCTATTCCTGTCTTGTCGACAGCACCATCGCCGAGGACGGCTGGGCGCCGGTCTGAGACCGCCCGGGTCAGTGCTCCGGGTTGCGCAACGGCGCGGTCTGCGGCAGTGGATCGGCCTTCGCGAGAGGATCCCGCACCGGGATCGGATCTGCGACCGGCTCCGGCATGGGGACCGAAGCGAGCGGATCCGCAGCGGCGATCGGATCGGTCGTCGTCACGGGCTCTGGTGCACGACCCTGCTCGAGCTGCAGTGCGACCTTCTTCTCGAGATTCTCGACGGCGGCGTCGGAGAGGTCGATGAGGCCGTCCAGCTCCTCGCGCACGCGACGGTAGGCGGTCTGGCGTTCGGCGGGCGTGGCGGACTGGTCGACGGCGACCTTGAGCATGTGCTGCGCGCGCTCGAGTCGCTTGCGCTCGTCGTCGGTGAACGTCGAGTCGCGCAGGCGGCGGGCGTCCTTCTCCGCGATCTCGAACGCGACGGCGTAGTTGCCGACGGCGTCGAGGTACTCGGTGACCTGCTGCTCTGTGATCTTCGCGTCGGAGGAGCTCGGACGCAGCGCGTCGGCGATCTTCTTCGCGCGCAGGAAGGCGGCGGTCAGCGGCTGGCGCCCGTCGCTCATCGCGGGGAACGCGATCATCTTGGCGACATCGAGCTCGTAGTCCAGCCAGCGGGCGGTGATCTCGTCGTGTTCGGCGAACAGGCGCTCGAGCAGCTCTTTGGAGGAGTTCGCCTGCTGCTGCGCGATCTCCCGCGGAGAGAGCTGCGGCACGATCTGGCCCCGCGCGGCGAGCTGGGCGGCCTTGATCTCGCCCTTCAGTCGCAGCGTCTCCAGCTTCTGTTTGTGGTGCTGGCGGGAGAGGCCCTGCAGCCGCCCGACGATGGCGCCACCCACGCCCATGAGGGGGAAGATGATCCACCAGTGGCCACCGAACCACGCGAAGATCTGGTTGAGAGCGTCCATGATGATCCACAGCCTATGCCGGTCGGATCCGCCCCGTCATCGGCGCGGCACAGGTCACAGCAGCCTCGTCAGGACCGGTGCGTCCGTCACCCGGCCGCCACCGGCGCCGACGACCCCCGGTACCACTCCTCGTCGATCGTGGCCAGGCGCGAAGGCCGCGTCTCCGCACCCAGCCCGAAGAACCGCTGGAAGCTCAGCATGAGCGGATCCCAACGCTCCGGATCGACGCGGTTGGCATGCCCCGCGAGGCGCAGCGATTCGCGCACGTGGACACGCGCGACGGCGACCTCGACCGCGAGCAGGTCGGCCTCGGCGGCGTTCGCGGCGCCGCCCAGCGGATGCACCTTCGCGACGACGCCCTCGACATGCACCGGGAACTCCGCGATGCGCGGCGGGGCGACGGTCTCGGAATCGAGGGGCGTGACCCGCGCCTCGGCGAACTTGTCGCGCACGTGCCGGTAGCCGGCCGCCTGCCGCCGAGCCGAGACCTCCCGGCGTCCGGTGGTCAGCGCGAGCCGGTCCACGTGGTCGACCTCGTGCTCGGAGGGCAGGTTGATCACGACCTCGCCCGTCGCGAGCAGGTTCTGCGCCGTCTGACTGCGGGATCCGATGCCGATCACCGCGTTCTGGCCGAGCCACCACAGCGACGAGTTCGGCGCGAGATTCGGGTGCCCCTGCTCGTCGACGGTCGACAGCAGCGACACGGGCGTGCCGAAGTACAGGATCGCCGGGGAGATCGTGGTGTGCGGATCGAGCGCCGTGAGGAAGTCCATGTCCTCAGTCTCGGCGGATCCGCTCCGCGGGTCTGGCGGAAATCGGACAGCGCACCGCGAGCGCTGCGCGGCTCAGTCGAGTCGCGCGGCGGCGACGTCGGCGCGGAGCTTCGGAAGCACGCGGGATCCGGCCGGGTCCAGTCCGAGCACCGTGGCGAGCTCGAGGGCGAGGGCCTGGTGCCCCGCGGCGTTGGGGTGGAACGGGTCGTTCATGAGGCCCCACGGCACCCCGCCGCCGCCGAGCTCGGCGTAGCGGGCGAACTGGTCGACGAGGATCGTGTGCTCGGCCGCCGCGACATCGCGGACCGCCTGGGCGAACGCGCCGATGCGGGCGCGCTCCGGAGCGTTCGGCACGTCCACCGCAGGCGGCGTCTGCAGCACCGGGATGGCGCCGAGCGCACGCACGCGCCGTACGAACTCCGTGAGCGACAGGGCGAAGTCCGCAGCGGTGATCACGGGGAACACGCCCCCGTCGGAGCAGTCGTTCGTTCCGATCATGAGTGTGACCACCTGAGGGTGCCACGTCGCGACCCGTCGGTCGAAGTCCTCCAGGATCTGCACGATCCGCCAGCCGCTGATCGCCGTGTCGATGACCGCGTCGTGCACCCGCCCGAGCTCGCCGCGGACGATCTCGTGCAGGTGCTCGGCGTAGGTGCGTCCGCCCTGGGTGTGCACGAGCCCGTGCGTGATCGAATCTCCCGTGAGCACCCAGGTGAGCGGGGCGTCTGCGGAGAGGGCGCGGGCGAGGACGTCGGCGTCGGCGGTCATGGATCCATTCTGCCGGGCACTGCCGCGCACCGTTCGAGATCGATGACGCGGCGCGGTGGGGTTGCCTAACTGGTATATCGGCTGCATCATCATCGGACGGGGTTGTGCACGACCCCGATCGGCCCAGCGGGACTCGGGCCGGGTGGGGCGCCTCGACCTTCAGTGGCCGTTCCCCAGACGGCTGGCCGTTCCCCAGACGGTCGGCGAGGCGCTCCGCCGCCCGTTCGCGGCGCCGGCCGGAATGGCGGCATACGCGCTGCCGCCATTCCGTCGCCGCGTCAGCAGGCGAGGTTGTGCGTGTAGGTCGCGATCGGGTCGGTGCCGCCGTAGAGGTGCACGACGGCGCTCGTCACGCCCGTGTCGAGGACGATCGGGGCGTTGGCTCCGGCGTTGTAGTAGACCAGCCGGCCGTCGGGGGCGAGGTAGGTCGCGTGCCCGACGACGACGGAGTTCGCGGGGACGCCCGTCGCCGTCTGGTACGTGCCGTTGGTGACGCTGTAGACCGCGGGGATGCCGGTGGTCACGTACGTCACGTAGGGATCGGTGCCGCCGTGGAGCGCCGTCGTCGCGCTGGACACCCCGGAGCTGACCACGATCGCGGTGCCGGTCGCGGCCCGGTAGTAGTACAGGAGCCCGTCGGGTGCGAGGTACGTGGAGTGGCCGACCGCGGTGGTTCCGGCCGGGACTCCGATCGCGGTGACGTAGCTCCCGGTGGTGGCGTTGTACGCCCTCGCGGCGCCGCCCGCGACGAACGTCAGCACGGGCTGCGTGCCGGCGAAGAGCGACACTTTCGCGCCCGACACCCCGGACGCGACGAGGACGGACGTGTTGGTGGCCGAGTTGAAGTAGTACAGGTCGCCGTTGGCGGCGAGGAACGTCGCGTGACCGACGGCGGTGGATCCGTTCGGCACACCGGCCGCGGTGATCGTGGTGCCCGTCGCCACGTCCTGCACCATGGCGACCCCGCCCGACACGTACGTGGAGTAGGACTGGGTGCCGCCGATGAGAACGGTCGTGCCGCTGGTGACGTTCGTCGCGAGCGGCATCGCCTTCCCTGCGACGGTGTTGAAGTACACGAGGCTGCCGTCGGGGTTGAGGAAGGTTCCGTGGCCGACGGCGACGGAACCGAGCGGGATCCCGGTCGCGGGCGGGTTCCCGCTCGATACGACGTCGTAGATCTTCGCGCCGACCTGAGCCGTCACCGCCACCGGCGCGGTCGCGTTCGCCCCGGTCATCGACGCGCCCATCGTCGGAACGGAGGCCGCGTTGGGCTTCGCGGTGATCGCGGGCAGGACGACCTTGCCGTTCTGGTCGGTGGTGAAGCTGCGGGGGCCGGTGAACCCGTCCGCCCAGGTGAGGCCGCTCGGCAGGACGACGCTCACCGTCGTGCTCGCTGCGGGAGTCGTGCCGTTCGTGGTCGCCGCGAGCGTCACGTCGGTCAGGTTGCTGCAGCCGCCCACGGAGTAGGGGCCGTTGATGAACTTCAAGGTCGGAGCGCCCACCGACGCTGCAGCCAGCGGCATGGCGGCGGCGGTCGCGATCACGGGGACGCTCCAGGCCACACCGCGAACGATCGTACGCCGGCTGATCCGTCCCGCCGTGGCAGTCGACGGCCCACCCCCAGGCGCGCTCGGCTCCTGGTTCTTTCCCGCTGCACGTCCTTGCACCATCGTGATGCTTCCTTTCGCTGTGATCTCTTGGCTTCGCCTTGCGGGCATCAGCACGCGACGGCCTCGACGTAGGTGACGCCGTCGACGCCGGCGGTGAACTCGCCGCCGACCGCGCTGACCACGTTCGACGCCGCGAGGTCGTTGCCGTGGAAGAGCCCGCCGTCGGGGGCGAGGAAGAAGCTCCAGCCGACCGGGGTGGCGCCTGCCGGCACGGTGGCGAACGTGGTTGTGATCGGAGTCGACCCGTCGGGGAACCACTGGTACGACTTGGCGACTCCTCCTTCGACGTAGGAGACCCCGTCGCTGGCTCCGGTGGTCAGGTCGCCCAGCTGGTCGCCGACGGCGGCGCTGATGCCGGTCCCGACCAGCTCACCTGAGCTGTGGTACAGGTCTCCACCGGCGGTGAGGACGAAGTTGTGGCCCACCGCCTTCACTCCTGCGCCGTTGGGGACGGCCGGGAAGTCGCGCTGGATCGCGCTGGACGGGTCTGCGGGGTTGATGAAGTAGATCCGCGCCTGGCCGTTCGTCACATAGGTCACGGACTCGGCGCCGACGATCTGCTCGCCGACGGCGCTCGTGACGCCCGTGTCGATGAGGTCGTTGCCGTGGTAGAGCGCACCGGCCGGGGTGAGGAAGAAGTTCCAGCCCACCGCGCGCGCCCCCGTGGGAACGCCGGTGAGGGCGGTTGCACTGATCGCGTTGGTCGCCGGATCCCAGCTCCAGATGTGTGCGACGCCGTTCTCGTCGACGTATGCGACGCCGTCCAACACCCCGTTGGTCGCGTCGCCCTGGGTGTCGCCGACGGCGCTGGAGACGTTCGATGCGATCAGCGTGTCACCGTGATACAGCTTTCCGCCGGGGCCGAAGAAGAAGTTCCACCCGGCCGACGTCGCGGCCGGGTTCGCGAACGTCACGATCGTCCCATCACCGGCACGCCAGTCCCGGGCTACGAGATTCGGGGTGACGGTCGCTGGGGCGGTTGCCGTGGCGCCGGTGCTGGACGTCGCGGTGAGCACAGCGTTGGTTGCGGATGCGCCGAGGATCTGTCCGGAGGGGATGGTGATGCTGCCGGTCGCGTCCGTCGGAGAGAAGGATCTAGGGGCGGTCGACCCATCCGCCCACCGCAGCCCAGCCGGGAGCGTGACCGTCACGGTCTTTCCGGCGTCGGGCGTCGCGCCGTTCGACGTCAGATTCAGAACAACGTCACCCAGAGGCCCGCACCCGGTCGCCGTGTAAGGGCCGTTGACGAACTTCAGGGCCGGTGCGGCCACGGACGCCGCAGCCAGCGGCATCGCCGCAGCCGTGGCGATGATGGGGAGACTCCACGCCGCGCCCCGGACCACCGTGCGCCGACTGACCCGGCCGTCCCGAACGGCGCCGCCGTCGTCCGTGGCCTCCAGCGATTCGCCTGCACGTCCTTGCACCATCTCGGCATGTCTCCTTCGTTTTTGCGCTCTGGAATCCGGATTCACGGCGCGGACAGCAGGCGCGAGGATCGCATCCCGCAATCAGGCATGAACGTCTTCCGCTCACGCCGGCGGAGCTGCCGCACTCCCCGCGCTCGGCAGGTATCGGATACTGAACAGACTGTCCGAGCGGCTCGGAGGAAGCGACGGATTCCGGGGTGAAACGGGGGTGAAAAGGGGTCACCGTGCCTCGGCGACGGGCCGGATCACCGTGCTTCTGTGCGTCGCGGGCGGAGGATCGCCGTGAGTGCGACGGCGATCCAACTCGACGGGATGAGGGCGAGCAGCAGGAACAGTGCGGAGTAGTCCGGAACGCCCCTGATCGCGATCACGGCCCCGAGCACGAGCGACGGACCGATGAGCGAGCCGATGCCGGTGACGGCGCTGTACACGCCCAGCCTCCAGCCCGCCCGTTCCGATGTCGTGAGCGCCAACGCTGCGGTGAAGAGCAATGTCGTGCTGATGCCGATCGCGATCCCGCTGAGAAGGCCCGCGATCGCCAGCAGCACGAGGGAGGTCGTCATCGCCCGGAGGACCAATCCCGACACGAGCAGCACACCCGCGATCGTCAGGAGGGGCAGCGTGCGTCTCAGCACGCGGGGGAAGATCAGCATGACGACGGACGCTCCGACGAGGCCGAGGAGTGCCACGGCCAGGACGAGGGTCCCCGCCTGCGTCGCCTGATCCCATTCGAGACCGAGACGCGTCACGATATCCAGCGGGTGGTAGGTCAGGTACGCCGACAAGGCGACCTGCGAGCTGAAGCCGAGCACGAGAACGGCGCCCCAGGACATCTGCGGCGCCCCCGATGACTCCGCCTCGGGGGCGGGCGCGGAGGCCCTCGGGCGATGCTGGACAGCTGCCGGCGCAGGGGTCCGCACCAGTGCGATCGCGGCCACGGCCACGGCGCACAGCGCGAGGCAGATCGACGTAGCCCACGCAGATCCGGGCAGCAGTATCAGCAACGCGATGGGGATGAACAGCCCCACCGACGACACCGCGATCATGACCACCGCACTGCGCTCTCGCCGAACGCCCGGCACGTGCGTCAGCAGAGCACGCGATACGGCGATCGCTCCTGACAGACCTGCCTGTGCCAGACCCCAGCCGGCGGCGAGCTCCCATCCGGAACGGGAGAGGCTCATCCACGCGAGCGCGAGAACCCCGAGCGCCGTTCCGCCGAAGAGCACCCACCAGCGGCTACGGGCCGAGCGCGTTCCGAGGTCGGCGGCCCGCCCTGCGAGCAGCGCGCCCACGATCGCGCTGCCGGAGCCGACGGCGATGGTGGCCGCCGTCCAGCCTGCGGCGGCGTCCGTTCCCTCGAGCTCCGACGCTCGTCGCGCGATCGCCACGGTCGCCGGAGGAACGAGGGCGGCCAGCAGGAAGAACTTCGCGAGGTTCGCCTGCAGGCCGAGCATCCGCGACTCGTCGGCCGGTGCTTCCTGGCGATCACGGGGTAGCGGTTCTCCCGCGACATGCGTCATGACAGCCTCTCGTGCGGCGTGCCACCTCTGGCCTGGGCGGCATGGTCGGGCGGGCGCATCGGCGCGCGGAGCATGGCGCCGCGCCCGCTGTCGGTCGGGGTGCGGCGACTCCGGCAGAATATCGGATATGGAGAGCACGCCGGCTCTGGGAGACGGACAGACGAGCGACACGAGTAGCACGGAGGATCCTGTCCGGCACCACTCCGGCTTGGCCGTGCCGGCGACCGTGCACCAGATCTCGGACGCCGTCGCGATCGAGGACTACGACGCCGTCATGGATCTGCTCCGGGCCGAGTGGTTCGCGCTGATCGCTGCCCATTCGGACGATCTTCGCGAACTTCTCCGCGACCTGCCGCCGTCCGATCTCCAGAGCCGTCCGCTTCTCGGATTCGTGTACGGCCTGTCGTTCTACGGCCTCCCGCACCACCGCCTCCGGTCCGCCCGCCTCCTCCTCTCCGTCCTGCGGGCGGCGCATGGCAGGAAGCGCGAGCTCCCTGCCATCGATCGCGCTCTCATCCGCGCCAGCGAAGCGGTCGCGTATCGCCTCCTCGGCCGTCCCCGCCTCGGGCTCCGCTCTGCGCGGGCGGCCGTGCGCGCGCTCGACGGCCTGAGCGACGCCGAGCGCGAGGAGGTCGGTGACGTCCCCCGGATCTACAGCCAGATCGGGACGTCTTTCTACCGCGCGGGAAACGTCGACGAAGCGCTCGGGACCCTGGAGAAGGGCTACGCCGAAGCGGCGCCGGAGCGCCCGCAGAACGGGTTCTCGAACATCTCGATGCTGGCGGGCATCCACGCCTTCCGCGGCGACATGGGGCTGGCCGCGCGATACACCGCGCTCGCGCGTGAAGACTCCTGGACGGACGTCCAGAGGTCGATGTATCCCGGCACCTTCTACCGCCTGGCCGAAGCGATGATCGCCCTCGAGCGCTTCGACACCGCCACGGCGCGCGAGCATCTGGCGAGCATGGTCAACGACCCAGACACGATCGAGTTCTGGGTGGAGATCGCGATCGTCGAGGCTTGGACGGAGCTCGTCGACGGGAGAGCGGGCGAAGCGATCGCGCGGCTCGACGCCTTCGTCGCGAGGCGAGGCGCCGAGGGACGATCCGTCGCGTCCCGGCATCGGCTCGCCGGCATACGCGGAGTGATCCATCTCGCCCTCGGCGACCCCGATGCCGCCTCGGTCGCCCTCCGTCACGATCCGGGCTCCGACGCGGACGCGCACGTCCAGCGGGCGCGGGTCGCTCTGGTCCTCGGGCGCATCGACACGGCTCTCAGCGAGTCGCGGCGCGCCGCCGGCACGGGACTCTCCTCCCGCTCGGAGGCGGAACGGCTGACGATCGAACTGGCCGCCCTGCTGCGGTCCGCGCCGTCGGTGCGGAGCGCAAGGCTCGCTCTCCAGCTCGCCGCCGTGCTGGTGCACAGCGGTCAGCGTCTGGCACTCGTGCTGATCCCGCCCTCCGACCTGGAACGGGTGCGAAGAGCGCTCGCGGACGCCGGTCGCGCCGACATCGCTCAGGACCTCCCGGCGCGATCGCTCCTGCTGCACGGGGAAGACGAGGCGAACCTGACCGAGCGCGAAGCCGTCGTGCTCGGCGAACTCGTCCGCACCTCATCGATCAAAGCCGTGGCGTCGACCCTCTACGTCTCGTCGAACACGGTCAAGTCGCAGGTCAGGAGTCTCTACCGCAAGCTCGGAGTGACCAACAGGGAAGATGCGATCGCCGTCGCCCGAGGTCGCGGCCTCCTGCGCGACGGCGAGCTCTGACGACCCGGCCGCTGGTCGCCGCACGGCCGCACCCCTGGGTGACGCGCACTCCCACGATCGCCGCCCTCAACGTCCCAGGCGCTCGGCGCAGGCGACGCAGTGCTCGGCGAACGGGCGCGCTTCGAGCCGGGCGGGCGGGATCGGTCGCCCGCAGGACGTGCAGACCCCGTAGACGCCCGCCGCCAGACGGGTGAGGGCGTCGTCGACCTGCTGCAGCTGAGCGGCGGCATCGGCCTGCAACGCGGACAGCCGCGACCACTCGGACGACAGGGTCACGCCCTCCGGGTCGTGCTCGTCGTCGTCGTTCGAGCTCTCCCTGTCGTGCACGAGCTCGTCGAGCGCATGCGATGCCGAGGCGGCCCGCGCCGCGGCGCGCACGCGGAGCTCCTCGAGCAGCACGCGGGCGTCGGGGGTCATGCCGACACGGTAGCGGCCGGATCCGACATCCGCGGACCTCTACTCGAGCCACTCCGTCACGAACCGATCGTTCGCGTGCACGTGCGTGGCCTCGTACGTGCCGCCGTCGAGTACCTCGAACCGGTGCGCGACGAGTGCCGGCACCACGAGGATCTGCCCGCCCGCGCCGACGACCTGCTCTTCGCCGACCGTGAACAGGGCGCGACCGCGGTGGATCACGAACGTCTCGACGTAGGGATGCCGGTGCAGTCGCGGTCCGGATCCCGGCGTCGATGCGTACTCGCGGATGATGCTCACCGGAGATCCGATGAGGAATCCCTCGATGCTCGCGTCGAGGGCGACGTCGATGGGCTGGACGGTCATGGCGCCTCCGTTCCCTGCCCGAGGGTACGCCGCAGGGCGCCGGAGATGAACCCCGGCGCCCTGAATGGTTCCGGCGTCTCAGCCGAGCAGCACGGCGAGCACGGTGGATCCGCCGCCCACCAGGATGAGCGCGACGATCACGACCCACGCGGTGATGCGGATCCGGCGCTGCCGCCGGGTGCTGTAGATCGAGAGGTCCTCGTCGGTCCCTGAGCCAGCCGAAGGGTCGGGGGTGCTGTTCATGAGCTTCCTCGCGGGCCGTCAGGCCTCGACCACTGAGCCCGTCGAAGTGTCCGCGACGGTCGGGCCGAACGCGGCCGGCAGGGTCGCCTGGGAGGTCGCGCGCAGTTCGTCGACCGAGACCGTGAAGACGTCCTGCACCTCGAGCTGCGGGGCGCTGTCGGTCACGCCGATGCGCAGCACCGGGTATCCGCGTCCCTCGCAGAGGCCCTGGAACTTCACGTCGTCCTCGCGGGGGACGGTCACGATCACGCGGCCGGCCGACTCGGAGAACAGCGCCGTCGCGGCGTCCACGCCGTCGCGCTCCATGAGCTCGGTCAGCCACACGCGGGCGCCGACGCCGAAGCGCATGACGCCCTCGGCGAGAGCCTGGCCGAGGCCGCCCTCGCTCAGGTCGTGTGCGGAGGAGATCAGCCACTCGTCGCGCGCCGCGCCGATCAGGCCCGCCAGGCGCTTCTCGCCGGCGAGGTCGACCTTGGGCGGCAGACCGCCGAGGTGACCGTGGACGACATCGGCCCAGGCGGATCCGGACAGCTCGGTCGAGGTGGTGCCGAGCAGGTAGATGTTCTGGCCCTCGTCCTGCCAGCCGGAGGGGATCCGGCGCGAGACGTCGTCGATGATGCCGAGCACGCCGACCAGCGGGGTCGGGTGGATCGGCACGTCGCCGGTCTGGTTGTAGAACGAGACGTTGCCGCCGGTGACCGGGGTGCCGAGCTCGAAGCAGCCGTCCGCGAGGCCGTCGACCGTCTGGCCGAACTGCCACATGACCTCGGGGTTCTCGGGGGATCCGAAGTTCAGGCAATCGGTGATGGCCGTCGGCTCCGCGCCCGTGACGGCGACGTTGCGGTACGCCTCGGCGAGGGCGAGCTGCGCGCCCGCGTACGGGTCGAGCTGGCTGTAGCGGCCGTTCGCGTCGGTCGCGATCGAGAAGCCGAGGCCCGACTCCTCGTCGACGCGGATCATGCCGGCGTCGTCGGGGAAGGCGAGGGCGGTGTTGCCGAGCACGTAGTAGTCGTACTGGTTGGTGATCCAGCGGGTGTCGGCGAGGTTCGGGCTCTCCAGCAGCGCGAGGAACTGCTGCTCGAGCGCCTCGGGGGTGTTGTCGCGGGGGAGCAGCTCGGCGGCGTCGGCCTGCAGCGCGTCGATCCAGGTCGGGTAGGCGACCGGGCGGTCGTAGACCGGGCCATCGACGGCGACCGTGGAGGGATCCACGTCGACGATGCGCTCGCCCTGCCAGTCGATGATGAGGCGGCCGTCGCCGGTGACCTCGCCGAGGACGGAGGTCTCCACGTCCCACTTCTTCACGACGGCGAGGAACGCGTCGAGCTTCTCGGGGGCGACGATCGCCATCATGCGCTCCTGCGACTCCGACATGAGGATCTCCTCAGCGGTCAGGGTGGGGTCGCGCAGCAGCACGTTGTCGAGCGACACGTGCATGCCGGAGTTGCCGTTCGCGGCCAGCTCGCTCGTGGCGCAGGAGATGCCCGCGGCACCGAGATCCTGGATCGCCTCGACGAGCTCATCGCGGTACAGCTCGAGGCAGCACTCGATGAGCACCTTCTCGGCGAACGGGTCGCCGACCTGCACGGCGGGACGCTTGGTCGGGCCCGTCGAGTCGAAGGAGTCGGAGGCCAGGATCGACGCGCCGCCGATGCCGTCGCCGCCGGTGCGGGCGCCGAACAGCACGACCTTGTTGCCGACGCCGGTGGCGTTCGCGAGCTTGAGGTCCTCGTGGCGGAGCACGCCGACCGCGAGCGCGTTCACGAGCGGGTTGGCCTGGTAGACGGCGTCGAACACCGTCTCGCCGCCGATGTTCGGCAGGCCGAGGCAGTTGCCGTAGAAGCTGATGCCGGCGGTCACGCCGTGCACGACGCGGGCCGTGTCGGGGTCGTCGATCGCCCCGAAGCGCAGCGCGTCCATGACAGCGACAGGGCGGGCGCCCATCGAGATGATGTCGCGGACGATGCCGCCGACGCCGGTCGCCGCGCCCTGGAACGGCTCGATGAAGGAGGGGTGGTTGTGCGACTCGGCCTTGAACGTGACGGCCCAGCCCTCGCCGACGTCGATGACGCCCGCGTTCTGGCCCATGCCCACCATGAGGCGCTTCTTCATCTCATCCGAGACCTTCTGCCCGAACCGGCGCAGGTAGTTCTTCGAGGACTTGTAGGAGCAGTGCTCGCTCCACATGACCGAGTACATCGCCAGCTCGCCCGACGTGGGGCGGCGGCCCAGGATCTCGCGGATCCGCGCGTACTCGTCGTCCTTGAGGCCGAGCGCCGCGTACGGCTGCTCCTTCTCCGGAGTCGCTTCAGCGTTGGCGACCGAGTCGGGGACGTGGTCGGTGGGGGTGTTCGGAGAGGTCACGCGGGCTCCTGGAGCGAGGGGAGGCGGGGCAGGACCCAGTCTACTTGCGGCGGGGCTGGTCGGTCCGCCGCCCCGTTCGGGGCCGCTCGTCCTCGCACTCGAAGGGCTCAGGGGTGCTCAGAGTGCCAGGGTGGCCTCGTCGGGGAGCAGGATCCCGCCGGAGGTGTTGGCGGAGTTCGCATAGGCCTGGATGCGCCGCGGGTCGATCTCCGGCGGCGTCGGATCGTCGAACTCGAACCGCAGCGGGATGGAGGGGTGCAGCCAGATCGTCGAGCGCCCGCGGGGCTGGTCGCTGTCATGGCGCCAGGACAGGGTGAAGCTCTCATTGCGTCGGAGCTTCGTCGCGATCACGATCTTCAGATGGGCGAGGGCGATGTCCTCGATCTCTATCGAGTGCTCGGCGCCGCCGTAGTAGAGGATGGCCATGGTCCGGACGCTACGCCTTTCCACCGGATCCTGCATGCGAACACCGCTCTTCTGTGTGGCGATCCGCTCGGCGCCGACGGGAGAGGACCCGGGCCGGTGGTGATCCGGCCCGGACCCTGGGAGTTCCGCGGCTTGGCGAGGACTTGAAGCCCAGAGAAGCCCCGCATGCGCCGGGATCTCCCGTATCCATCTCCCGGTGACGAGGACGACGGTAGGCACGATCCGGTGCTGTGCACAGGGGGTTGACCGGCTGTGGAGATCGGGGTAGACGTCTGCGCTCGTGGGGCGCGAGTGCCGCGCCCGTGCCGTGCCGCGCGATGCCTGTGCCGAACTCCGTGTGCGACAATCCAAGCCCGCCGCCCATGTCGGGCCGCGCCGCTGGGGAGGAACCGTGGGAATCACCGCAGGAGCGCTCGTCGCCGTCTTCGTCGCGCTGTTCATCGTGCTCGTGGTGCGGCGCCGCAAGTAGCCCGGGCTGCTCCCTCCGCGTGGCACGTCTGCACGACTTCGGCACGCCTGCACGACGGATCCGGCGATCGCGTCGTGCAGACGGTCCCGCGTCGTGCAGGTGTCCCGCTGTCGGGCGCGTGCGGCGACTCGCTACTGCACCGACCACCCGCCGTCCGAGGCGAGGATCGCGCCGTTGATGTTCACGGCGTCGTCCGAGAGCAGGAACGTGATCGACGCGGCGAGGTGCTCGGCCGTGGCCACCGTGGGGATCGCCTGCTGGAACGGCGCGAGCCGGGCGGATCCGTACTCGGACATGTGCGGCGGCATCGGGATACCGGTCGCGACACCGCCGGGAGCGACGGAGTTCACGCGGATCCCCTTCGGGCCGTACATGAAGGCCGCCGACTTGGTGACGCCGATGATGCCGTGCTTGCTGGCCGTGTAGGCGTTGCCGGACGCGTTGCCGCGCAGGCCGGCCTCGCTCGAGACGTTGAGGATGGATCCGCGTCCCGCCGCCTCCATGAGGGGCAGCACCGCGCGCATGAGCTTGAACGGCGCGGTGAGGTTGATCGCGATCACGCGGTCCCAGACGGCGTCGGGCGTCTCGCCGGCGGGGGAGAAGTCGTCGTTGATGCCGGCGACGTTGGCGAGGGCGTCGATGCGGTCGCCCGCTGCGGCGACGACGCGGTCGATCGCGCCCTGCTGGGTGAGGTCGCCGGCGACGGTCACGATGCCGGGGAGCTCCGCGGCGAGGGCGTCGAGCTTGTCCGCCGCGATGTCGCACGCGATGACGCGACCGCCCTCGCGGGCGATGCGCGAGGCGGTGGCCTTGCCGATGCCCGATGCGGCGCCCGTCACGATCACGGTCTTCCCAGCGAAGCGTCCGGGCGTAACCTGCTCGGTCCAGCCCTGCGGGGCGGCATCCGCGGGGATCACTCCGCCGTTCGCCGCGCGCACGAGGTCGTCGACGACGGACTGCGGCATGGCGCCCTGGCTCATCACGACGAGCTGCTGCAGCGGAAGGCCGAGCACGGGGGTGAGAGAGTCGGCGCTCGCGCCGGACTGCGCCAGCAGCCCGCGGATCAGCTCGCCGCCGGTCGCATCTGCCAGCCAGTCGCCGATGGAGGAATTCGCGGTCAGGGCCATGGGTGTCTCCTTCGTTCGCTTGTGGATCCGGTAGGTTCGGCTGCGATCGAATTTCGCAACGGCGCGTCCACTTATTCAAGAGCGTACACCTCGCTACCCTCGGAGGGTGCCTCGTCCGCGCAGTGAGAATGCCCGCCAGTCCGTGCTGGCGGCGATGCGCCGTGCGCTCGCCGCAGACGGCTACGACGCCGTGACGATCGAGGGACTGGCCGCAGAGGCGGGGGTCTCGAAGCAGACGATCTACCGATGGTGGGGCTCGAAGGCGGCGATCCTCGGCGAGGCGCTGCTCGAGGGCTCGCTTCCGGGCGCGGACGTCGCCCTGCCGTTCTCGCGGGACCTGGCGGCGGACCTGCGGGCGTGGTTCGCCACCGCGGGCGAGCACCTGTCCCGCTCAGAGAACGTGGAGCTCGCCCGCGCGCTCATCGCCGTGACCGCGACGGATCCGGAGCTGGGCGCTGCCCTGAACCATCGATTCGCGGATCCGATCGTGTCGTGGATCGTCGCCCGGATCCTCCGTGCTCAGGAGGAAGGCGCGGTGCGGGCAGACGCCGACCCCGCCGCCGTGGCGGACCAGTTCGTCGCGGCGACGTCGTACGCGGCGCTGCTCGGCCGCCCGCTCTCGGCGGACCGCTTGGATGCACTCGTGGACCTGGTGATGCACGGGCTCGCGGTGCGCTGAGTCCCGTCCTTCGCCGGGCCTGTGGATAACTTCTGCGGCGCTCCGGCGGATCTGGCTACGGTGTCGGGATGATTCCCTGGCGCAGTGCTCTCCTCACCACGGCCGTCGTCGCGGGCGTGATCGGGCTCTCAGCCTGCACGCCCGTCCCGACTCCCGAACCGACACCCACCCCGCTGTTCGCAAGCGAAGCGGAAGCGTTCAAGGCGGCGGAGCGGGTGTTTCGCGACTACGTCACAGCCGAGAATGCGCTGCAGGGCGGCGACCAGTCCGCGAAGCCCGAGCTGTATCTGACTGGCGACGCCCTCAGTCGAGACATCGAGTCGAAGCGCGCCTCAAAGGCCAACGGAACCAGGGTTGAAGGCGCAACGAAGCTAGCCAGATTCACTGGCGAAAGTGCTGGACCCGCCAACGGGTCTGTTCGTGCTGCGGTGTGTCTAGACGTTTCGACAACCAAGATTCTTAGCTCTCAGGGGGAGGACATCACACCCGGCTCCAGGCCTGCTCTTGTCAGTCTCGATGTCCGGTTCCTCTCCGAGGGGATCGATCTGAAGATCATCGCGATGTCCCCGGGTGCTGTGCCATGCACATGACATTCGGTCGGACCATCAAGTCGAGCACGGCGCATGTAGGGGCGCTCTTCAGTGTGTTGTCCGTCCTAGCAATTTGCACCGTCGATGTCCCTTTTGTCGTGCAGGATCGGGTCTGCACGTACGAGGAGATCCTCCACGGTGATTGTGTCGCTGGCGGAGGCGATGTCATCGTCGGAGGTTCCGAGACTGACGACAGCGAGCCCCAAACGAACGGGGGCGGCGGCCCCAACCCGGGTAGCAACACCCCAACCCCGTCCCCGCAGGAAGCCTGCGCGGCAACCCCAGGGCCGCCGAGCGCCTATTGCCGCTCACTCAGGCCCGTGGGCGGAGTGGACGCCGTACGGATACCCGGCGGCCGCAGCTGGAGCGTCACCATCACCGATCTCGCCCGATTCGTCCCGTCCGCCGCCACGGTCGGCAGTGAGCCCGGCAACGTCGCGGTCGTCGGCCTGCCGGCGAACTTCCTCAGCAGTGCGAAGACCGAGACCATCCCTGGCACGATCCTCGGCCGGGCGCTGAGTATCCGCTTCACTCCGGTGAACTACGCCTTCGACTACGGCGACGGAGAACGCCGAGACAGCGCAGGGCCCGGCACTGCGTGGGATGCCAACCGCCAGGCGCAGTTCACCCCGACGAATACGAGCCACGTCTACAAGGAAGCCGGTCGGTACACCGCCACGGTCACTGTCACCTACACCGCGGACGTCGACCTCGGCAGCGGCTGGATCCCGATCCGCGGCACCTTGAACGGCCCACCCGCAGCGCAGGAGATCCGTGTCGTCAAGGCGCATACGGCTCTCGTGCTCGGCACCTGTCATGAGCGCCCGTCGGCTCCCGGCTGCTGAAAGGGGATTCCGCAACCATTCAGCCAACCCATAAGGTCGTAACATCGCGGCACGCGGTCACGAGCTCCCGATCCGCTCATCGCCGCCGCACACGCGCTACCCACGCAGGAAAGCAGGACTCTCATGGTAGAGAAGTACGACCAGGCCACATCGGATCCGGCGACGCGAACCCTCGACTCGGTCACCGGGATCAGCAAGAAGGGCCTTCCGACGGGAACCGTCGGCGTGCTCGGCGCCCTGGTGATCGGCATTTCGACGTGCGCGCCCGCCTACACGCTGACGGCCGCCGTCGGCCCGGCGGCGAGCGAGGTCGGTTACCAGACGCCCGCCATTTTCCTCATGGGCTTCATTCCGATGCTGCTCGTCGCGCTCGGCTACCGCGCGCTCAACTCTGCGATGCCCGACTCCGGCACGTCCTTCACCTGGGCGACGCGCGCGTTCGGCCCCTGGATCGGCTGGATGGCGGGATGGGGCCTCGTCGCGGCGACAGTCCTCGTGCTGTCGAACCTCGCCGGCATCGCGGTGGAGTTCCTGTTCCAGTCGATCAGCATCCTCGTCGGGGATCCGTCGATCGCCGATCTGGCGGCGAACAAGTTCATCAACATCCTCGTGTGCCTCGCCTTCATGGCGCTCGCGACCTACATCTCGTACCGCGGCATGACGTCGACGAAGATCTTCCAGTACATCACCGTCATCTTCCAGATGGCCGTCATGGTCTGGTTCGTCGTCGCGATGTTCGTGGGCGCGGGCGACCCCGCCAACAAGCAGGCGAAGATGCCAGAGCTGAGCTGGTTCAACCCGTTCGAGGTGTCGAGCTTCAGCGCCTTCGCGGCAGGCATCGCGGTCTCGATCTTCGTGTACTGGGGCTGGGATACCGTGCTGACCATGGGGGAGGAGACGAAGCCGTCCAAGGGTCGCCTGTCGACCGAGAGCAAGGCGGCCATGATCCTGGTCGGGATCCTCGTCGTCCTCTACGTCGGCACTGCGACCGCGACCGTCGCCTTTGCGGGTCTCGGCGATGGGCCGACCGGCCTCGGCAACCCCGAGATCATCGAGAACGTCTTCGCAGCGCTCGCCCACCCGGTCATGGGGCCGGCGGCGATCCTGCTCTCGCTCGCGATCCTGGTGAGCGCCATGGCGTCGATCAACTCCACGGCGATCTCGCCCGCGCGCACGCTGCTCGCGATGTCGCACTACGGCGCGCTGCCGGCAGCGATCAAGAAGGTGCACCCGAAGTACAAGTCTCCGCACGTGGCGCTGCTGCTCTCCTCGCTCGTCGCCTCCGTGTTCTATGCGGTCATGCGCTTCATCAGCGAAGACGTGCTGTGGGACACCATCACCGCACTCGGCATGATGGTCTGCTTCTACTACGGCATCACGGCCCTCGCGAGCCCCTGGTACTTCCGCAAGTCCGCGTTCCGCGAGGGCCTCGGATCCGTGATCTCGAAGGTCGTGCTCCCGGGCATCGGCGGGATCCTGCTGCTCATCGTGTTCGTGAAGACGACGATCGACGCGATGGACCCGTCGGCCGGATCCGGCAGCAACATCGCCGGGGTGGGCCTGGTCGGGATCATCGGCGTGACCGTGCTCGGGATCGGCGTGATCCTGATGTTCGTGCAGGCCAAGGCGGATCCGGCGTTCTTCCGCGGCGAACGGCTCGCCCAGACCGACGCCACCAAGGACACGTCGGCGCAGCAGGTCTTCGACGACGGGCTGTAAGCCCCGGCGGCGGGTCAGGCCACCGCGCGCCGTCGGGTCGCCATCCGCGGTCCGTCCTGCGTCGCCGTCGGCGCGGAAGCGGTCGTCCGCGCGGCGCGCGCGGGGACACGGAACGTGAGCGGCACCGGGCTGGCGAACTCGGAGGCGAATCGGCCGGTGCCGTGCAGGTCGGCGCCGAGCTCGCGGACGGTCGCGACCAGTTGGGTCAGCTGATGCGACGTCGGCGCCGCGGATCCGTCCGCCTGCACGTCGATGAGCGCCTTCTGGATCGTGCGGGCCGAGGCGATCCGGGTCGCCCGGCCGCGCTCGCCCTCATCCAGTCCGTCCGTCCAGACCCGCGCGTCCGGATGCGAGTAGAAGACGCACGTCTGCAGGTACGGGGCGGAGCCGTGCCGGGCCGCGAGGTGGCCGTGGAACCGCCGGGCCTGCCGCCGCAACTGGAACGCCGGCGACTCGTGCTCGAGCTTCGAACGCACCATCACGGATCCGGCGCTGTCGCGCTTCAACGAGATCGCGTACGACGTCGGCAGCGCGGCCTCGTCGAACAGGATGGACAACGCACCGGCCATCGACGAAGGCTTCTTCCCGTCGAAGATGAGCCCCTTCCAGTTCTTGCTGTCGACGAGGACCACGGCCTTCTCGGTGATCACCAGGTGGTCGAGCTGCACGCAGTACGGCGCGGTGGCCTCGTCGTCGTGCGGAGAGAACACGATGTTCGTCGCGATGATCGCGTCGAGTCCTGCGGCAGTGCACGCGTCGACGAGCAGCTCCCGTGAGGCGAGTTCCCACCGCATGCCCTGCCCTGCGAGCTGCTGGGACTCGGTCCCGGCCTTGACCGCGGCATCGCGCTCGGCCTGCAGGCGGGTGATCTCGGTCTCGTGCTCCGCGAGGCGCTGCTGCGTCTGCGAATCGTTCCGGACGGCCAGCTCGGCGAGCGTCGAGTCGTGCTGCTGCTGGAGCTCCCGCTTCTCGCCCGCGTGCCGAGCGGCGAGCGCGCTCTCCTCCGAGGAATGCGCCTGCTGCGCCGCGGCGAGCTCCTCCTTGGCGCGCCGGGTGCGCCGGCTCATCACCCACGCGATGGCGACGAGGGCGATGAACAAGACCGCGGCGGTGACGATCAGAGCGAGCGTGGATGTCTCCATCCGTCCAGCCAATCAGGCACGGCCGACTTTTCCCGGCAACCGACTGCGCGCCGGACGGATCCGATATTCCGATCGTCAGCGCATCTCGGCGATGGCGCGGTCGGTGTCCTCGAACATGAGCGAGGCGTTGACGGCTCCGCCGATCGCGGAGCCTGCGCCCATGGACATCGGGACATTGGCGGCGAGGTTGGTGATGTTGCCGGCGGCCCAGATCCGCGGGTGACTGGTGCGGCCCGACGGGTCAGTGCGCAGGAGAGGGCCGTGCTCGGTGTCGATGCGGACAAGATCCTCGGGGAGGAATTCGTCGCGCGGGTGGAGTGCCGTTCCGAGGAAGATCGCGTCCGCGGGGGTCGTGACGCCGTCCTCGGTGCGGAGGAGGAGCGCGCCGTCGGCAGCCACCGTCACGGACGTGACAGGCGAAGGGATGATCGTGGTTCCGCGGGCGCTGAGTCGCTGCCTCGTCTCCGTGTCGAGGGGTTCGGCGGCGGCGGTGAATGCCGTGATCCGATCGCTCCACTGCCGGACGAGCTGCGCCTGGAACGGGCTCATCGTGCTCGTCGCGATGACCGCGAGACGCTGCCCCCGCACCTCCCAGCCGTGGCAGTAGGGGCAGTGCAGCACGCGGGTTCCCCAGTGCTCGGCGAGGCCGGGGACGTCGGGGAGGGAATCGGTCACGCCCGTGGCCGCGACGAGCGCGCGAGCGGTGAACGTCTGCGCGTCCAGGTGCGCGGTGACGGCGTCGTCCGATGCGGTGACCTGGTCGACCTGACCATCGATGAACGTGACGTCGTACGGATCGAGTTCGGTGCGTCCGCGGGAGCGCAGCTCGGCGGGTGGCAGGTTGTCGATGCCGAGGACTCCGTGCATGGCGCTCGCGAATCTGTTGCGCGGCTCTGCGCCATCGATGACGAGGACGGAGCGGCGGGCTCTGCCGAGCATGTGCGCGGCGCTGAGCCCTGCCGGGCCGGCCCCCACGATGATCGCGTCGTATTCGGTGTTCATTCCGACAAGGAACCACGCGGGATGCGATTTGGGCGAGCCCTGTTGCAGATCTGCAATTTTGGCTGACTAGACGTCAGTGAGGTGCACCCGCTCGCCCTGCTGCCCGTAGATGGCGATGATCTCCGCCGGGATGTCGTCTCGGGCGTTCGCGATCCAGTGCGGTGTGAGGGTTTCGAACTCGGCAGCTTCCCCGGCCGCGAGCGTGGAGAGCTGGCCCGCGAGCGACAGGTTCACGGTGCCGCTGAGGACGTAGAACCACTCGCGTCCGGGGTGCGTGTTGTCACGCGGCGGCCGGGTCGAGGACTGCGGCGGGTAGATCACCTTGAACGCCTGGAGGCCGCCGGCGTGGACGCCGAGGGGGATGTAGGTGAGCCCGTGCCGTCGCACCGGTCGCAGGTGGACGCGGGGATCTCCGACCCGGGGCGCCGCGACGAGCTCGTCGAGCGGGACCGCGTAGACGCGTGCGAGGGGGAGTAGCTGCTCCAGGGTCGGTCGGATGTGACCGCGTTCGAGGCGGGAGATCGTGCTGGGGGTCAGCCCGGTCTGCGCGGACAGCTCGGCCAGCGTGAGGTTGCGGGCGGTGCGGAATCCGCGCAGCCGGACGCCGACGCCGTCGATCACCTCGTCATCGTCCACACGATCTCCGATCTGTCGGGTCGTTCTGCGGCTGGGGCCGTTTGTGCCGCCGCTGCTCTGCGTGCGCGGTCGAGGTGTGCGTCAGACACGCACGTAGGCAGCACCCTCGAACTGGGCGTCGCTCAGCGCGACGACGGCGGCCGGCACCGTGATGATGCCGGGCTGGAGCGCCTCGACGGAGATGCGATGGCTGCGCAGGCCGCCTTCGCACGCCTCGACCGTGGCGACGTCCGTCGCCGGAAGCGGAGCGGCATCGGCGGCGACGCCGGGGATCGCCGGGCCGTTCACGATGATCCGGATCCGGGTCTCCGGGCGATGCCCGTGCAGGATGCCGGCCATGCCGATGGCCCGGGTGACGTCCTCCGGCCGATCCGACACGTGCAGTACGACGGTTCGCTGGGTGGTCATGGATCCATACTTGCGCATCGGGTGCGGGGCGCTGAGGTCGCGCCCAATCAGCCCTCGAAGACCGGCCGGAGTCTCTCGCGCAGGGCCGGATCGCATACGTAGACGTAAGTCCCGCGCATGCCGCGCGTCAGCAGCACTCCGTAGATGTTCCGGATGAACGTCAGCAACTGGTCATCGGAGAACCCGCCGGCGAAGGATCCAGTGTTCTCCTTGCCCTTCTTATCTCGGTAGTTCTCGCGGTCCGCGATGATCTGCCCGGTCGCGGGATCCAGCCGCAAGTCGGGGCCGATGATCACTCCGGCGTAGTTGAGGTCGTAGCCCTGCACGGTGTGGATCGAGCCGACCTCGTTCGGGGCGCCGGGGGAGTTGATCCAATCCTTGTCAGCCGTATTCCAACGCATCTGCTCGCCGTCGATCTCGATGTCGAAGTCGGCAACACGCTTCTTGTTCTTCCCAGGTTTTGTGACCCAGTCCCAGGCGTATCCGGCGACCAGTCGGGACAACCCGAAGCGGTTGTCGGCGGCGCGGATCGCTGTGCGCATCTCGCTCAGATCGTCGAAGAAGTGGAGGTCGTAGTCGCCGAGATCGGGCCGAGCTGGATCTTCGCCGCGAAGTGCTGCTCGGATGAATCCGACGTAGTCGGCCTCCGCTTTCACGCGCATCTGCGTCATGAGATGGAAGTGGTGGCCGCGATCCGCCGCCGCGTGGACAACCTGCTCCAGCACCGCGGGTGCCAGGTCATGAGGCCGCACGGTTTGGAGTTGATCGACGAGGAGGACCTGATGACGGCTGCGCCCGCGGATCCAATCGAGTTGCGTATGCCCTGGATCGTCATTGCCGAACAGCTGCTCGTTGATGTGCGTGAACTTCTTGTTCTGCACGCCCGAGGCCTGATTCGCACGCTGCCCGAGCCGATGGGCCTCGTCGACGAAGACGAGGTTGAAGTCGTTCTTGGATTCGGCGAGCTGGAAAGGGCTCAGCACTGCCTTCGGATCCAGTCGCGACGTCTTGCCGAACACGCGCTGCACTGACTTGCGCAGGGATTGCTGGGGGATGACGAGTGCCATGCGGAGGCTTGCGAGCAACTCGCGATTGCCCCGGAGGAAGTAGTCGGCGAACAGCGAGTCCTGTTCGATCTCATCACCGTCTTGATAGGCGGCGATGTCGGCGAGCAGCTTCATGAGGAAGATGGCGACAATCGTCTTGCCTGTTCCCGGGCCGCCCTGGACGACGAGCGTCGAGCGCGCCTCGGGCTCGCGTAGATCGTCGAGGAGAGCCTTCAGGATGTTGTCGACGGTGAAGATCTGATCGCGGTTGAGCGCTTTGAACGGCGACAGCTTGAACATGTCGCTGTTCTCGATCTTGTCAATGCTCCGTGTGAACAGCCCGTCCCTGCGCAACTCTTCGAAGATGTCGCGGAAAGACTCCCGGTAGCGACTGCGATCGAAGTACTGCGCATCGGAGGCGAGCCCTGCGTTGCCGTTCAGTACCTGATATCTGCCGTCGCCGGAGAACCAGCGGATGAGATGCGTCTCTAGGTCGAGGCAGGCGGACTTGTTGAACCGCTCGTCGACGACGACATGGATCGTCTCGAGTCGTGCTCCGCGTTTCGGTCCGGCCAGATGCTGGACCATGCGCTTGTGCGTGTTCACCGTCTCGCCGACGTACAGATCCGGTGCGGCGCGCCGGTGCGGGGCGCCGTCGATCACATACACGACCGGCCAGTTCGTGAGTTGCGGATCCGTGAGCGCCTGCGCGTCGATCGCGCCCCTCTGAAAGGGAACGTGCTCGATGCGCGTCATGAAGGATCCGCGTCTGATGTGGTGCCGGAAACGTCGTTCGCCTGAGCCTTCGCGTCGCGCTCGGACGCGAGCTGGGTGTACTTCACCATCCGTCCTCGTGCTTGGTCGGCCGGGTACTTTGCCCGGGTCGACTCGAGCTTCCGCAGCACGATGTCGTCGAGGTCGACGCCGATCCGGTTCGCAAGGTGAATGCAGTACGTGACGACGTCGGCGAGCTCCTCTTCGACTTGCGTCTGGTCGAACTCGCCACCCCATTGGAAGCACTCGAGCAGTTCGCCGGACTCGATCGCGATGCTCTTCGCGAGGTTCTCCGGGGAGTGGAACTGGTCCCAGTCGCGCTCCTCGACGAAAGTGCGGAGGGCGGCGAGGGTAGTAGGGGACGGCATGGGGGTGAGGCTAGCAGGCGGCTCGCTCGGGACGGGCGGCGGTCCAGGGTGCCAAATCATGAGACCTCGTCGCCGATAGATTGAGCACATGAAGAGGCTGCCCCTTGAACAACAGGCGATTCGAGAGGATGTCTTCCGATGGCTGGATGCTCGTCGAAACTCGGGAGCGTACGAGTTCAGCCGAGAGGAACTTACGAACTACACCTACAATGGTGAGCGGATCCCTCTGCTGGATACAAGTCGCGGGATCCGCAACCCAGCAGACTTCGACGCGACGCTCACCATCATGACGAGCTCGAAGAAGACAGAGTACGCAGACGGCATTAGCCCTGAGGGTCTTGTGCGGTATTCCTATCAGTCGCGCGATGGGGGCGACAACGTAAAGCTCCGTGCTGCATACGAGAACGGGGATCCCCTTGCCTATTTTCTCGGCGTACGACCTGGGCATTATGTCGCCTTTTATCCCGTGTATGTCGTGCATGACGATCCGGTCAACCGGCAAGTACACCTCGCTCTCGATGAGTCGCTGCGCTTCTTTGAAGACCCGTTGCATTTGAAGGAAACCGAGCGCCGGTATGCCGAGCGCCTAGTCCGCGCGCGCCTACATCAGCCGGTGTTTCGCGCGCGAGTTCTGCGGGCCTACGCATCGTCGTGCGCGATCTGCGATCTGAAGCATCCGGAATTGCTGGATGCTGCCCATATCATCGCCGATTCCGAGGACGGCGGCGTGGCGGACGTGACCAACGGGCTCGCGCTCTGCAAGATCCATCACGCTTCGTACGACCAGAACCTGTTGGGGATTACCCCTGACTACCAGGTGCGAATCGATCGTGATCTGCTCGACGAAGTGGACGGTCCGATGCTGCGGTATGGGCTGCAGAACATGCACGGTCAGAAACTGTCGCTGCCCCGGCGTGAAATGGAATGGCCGTCCAAGGAAGGTCTTGCCGTCCGATTCGCGATCTTCTCCGGATAAGTTGCACGGCAAGCGCCGCTACTTGTCGGGGGTTTGCCTATTCGCGTGCTCGCACATGATGCGTTCGACTGTGGGCACGTCTGCCGGAGCCCACTCGACACTGCGTAGGTGAGGAATTGGTATCCAACGGATCTCCGAATGCTCAGTTCGTCTTGGTTCAGCGCCGATCAGCGTCGCATAGAACGTGGAGATCCTGACGACGCCAAAGTCATATTCGTGGGTTGTGGTTGCAACGTGCTTTCCGATTCGGACAGTACACAAAAGCTCTTCAAGCATTTCGCGCACGAGGGCATCCTCCGCGCGTTCGCCAGCCTCAATCTTTCCCCCAGGGAACTCCCATTGTCCGGCGAGAGACATCTGAGGCCCCCTCCGGGCCGCTAAGACGGTGCCGTCCCGTATGACAACCGCGCCGACGACTTCGATCTGCTTCTTCAATCGGAACTCCGGGCTTTTGGGGCGTGCGGCCGCCGCATGGTTCGCGGTGTCACGCCCTGGCATGGGGCGAGCCGCCGGGCCGCCGCGATCTTGGTTTCCGTGTGTGGACATGGTCAGGCGGCCCATCCTGAACGTCACCAGTCCACCAGTTCCACGTCGCAATGCAGTCGGGCTGCCTTCGCCAGCCTCCGGTCGAGCGTCAGCAGGGGGCATCGGAACGCCTCCGCGAGCGCGACATAACTCGCGTCATAAGTGGAGAAGTTGCTTCGAAGTGCCAGCACTCTCGGGATCATCGGCAGCGTGGGGTGGAGGTCGATGGGGAGGCGAAGAAGGTCGTTGCAGGCGACGTCGAGGTCATGACTGTCGAGATGTCCCCCGAGGTGCAAGCCGCGGAGCGCCGAGGCGGTCTCGACGGGCAGGACGTCGGGAGCGATGAGAGTCTCGCTCACGAGGCGGTCGAGCAGCGGCGGAGCGGTTCCGTGATCGACGAGCAACTCGACCACCGCCGAGGCGTCGACGACGATCATCGACCCCGCCGGCCGTCTCGAATCGCCTTGAGGATCGTTTCGCGAGGGATGTGCCGTGGCGGGCGCTGACCCAGCTCCGTGAGCACTTCCGTCAGCGTCGGCCGCTCAGCCAGGTGCGTGAGCTCCGCCGTCAGGTACTGCTGAAGCGACTGTCCGCGCGCTTCCGCTCGCGCTGACAGAACGGAGTGCACCGCCGGGTCGAGGTCTCGAATCAGCACGTTCGGCATGCTTACAGTATGCATGCGTGTCATCCGATCTGATAGCGGATACCGAACCCTGCGTCCGCGACCCGTTGAGCGAACTCTCTGGCGCGGACGAGATTGCCTGGCACGCAGTCGCGGCCGCCTTCGAATCGACAACCGACCTCGACGAAGCTCGCGGGGTCGGCGAGGAGTTCGCCCAGGTCGTCGGCGATCGCGCGAGCGGCATCGTTGTCGAGGGTCTTGGTGTACGGCAACCAGCCGTAGCGGTGGTGCGTGACGGCGCCTTCGACGAGCGCGAAGGACGCGCGAGCCGGAGGGCCTCCTAGGAGAAGTTGAAGCTCGGGATAGCACTTGTCGAGGTCGAGGGTGGGATCTTCTCCCGGCTCCCAGTGATCCCAAGCATCGGCTCCGTCGAAGCATCCCCGCGGGCACTCTCGTGACTGAGCGATCTGCCTGGTCGAAACCGCGAAAGCGAAGTATCTGATTCCCATCCGCTCAGCCTGCGTCGTGACCCCAACGGAGGTCCGCACCACGAACGGACCAGGGGAAGAACTCGTACCAGTTTCGAGATGTGCGGGACGAGTCCGCGAGAAGTCGCTCAGGGCTAGCGCGGATCGTATCAACAAGTGAGAAGCGTTCGACAAGATCAATATGCGTCATGATTGGCGTTAAGTAGGCTTCTTATTGATCTCCGATTTGGCGAGTATCCGTCCGCGGGCGGATACTCGACCCGTCCCGGACGCCGATCCCGCCCAGGGTCCAACAATGAACGCATCCGCCCCTTCCGTGCCTTCCGCGCCGGCCCGCAGCATCGCCGTCATCGGTGCCGGGCGGCTCGGCAGCGTGCTCGCACGGGCGCTCGGTGAAGCTGGACTCGACGTGAATGGGCCGCTCGGACGCGGCGACGCGATCCCCGCGAGCGACCTCGTTGTTCTGTGCGTTCCTGACGCGGCGATCCACGACGCGGCAGAGGCTGCGCGCCCGCATGCGCGGCTGATCGGTCACGTCTCCGGGGCGACGGGTCTCGACGACGTCGACTTCAGCATCCATCCGCTGCAGACGTTCACAGGGTCCGAGTCGCCCGTCGTCTTCCACGGCATCGGCGCAGCGATCGACGGACGAACGCCGGAAGCCCTGGCGATAGCGGAGCAGCTGACCCACGCCATCGGGGCGCACCCGTTCCGCGTCGACGACGCGCACCGTGCGGGGTACCACGCGTCCGCCTCGATCGCCTCGAACCTGCTGCTCGCCGTGCTCGACGCGGCCGAGCAGGTTGCTGGGTCGGCCGGGATCCCTTCGGCAGAGGCGCGTGCGATCCTCGCCCCGCTCGTGCGGCAGACCGTCGAGAACTGGGTCGAGGTCGGCGCCGCGGAGGCGCTCACCGGGCCGATCGCCCGAGGCGACGAGGAGACCGTTACCCGGCAGCGGGCGGCCGTCGTGGACGGCGTCCCCGAACTGCTCCCGCTGATTGACGCGCTGACCGCGCAGACCCGTGCGCTCGCTGCGACCGCCGGTGACGGCGTTTCGTCTCGCTTCGCGGTTCCTGAGCGAGGAGCAGAGCGACGAGACGAAGGGCGCTCAGGAACCGTGGAACGTGAGTCGACGACCGATTCCGAGAGGAGCCGCGCATGAGGATCATCCGCACGATCGCCGAGGTGCGCGCGGCCGTCCGCGACGCCCGGAACCAGGACAGGACCGTGGGCCTCGTGCCGACCATGGGCGCCTTCCACGCCGGTCACCTGTCGCTCATGAGGGAAGCCAGGGCGAACAACGACCTGGTCGTGGTGTCGCTGTTCGTGAACCCGACCCAGTTCGGTGCGAACGAGGACCTCAGCAGCTACCCGCGCGACGAGGAGCGCGACGCCGGCCTCGCTGAGCAGAGCGGCGTCGACATCCTCTTCGCTCCGGAACCTGCCGAGATCTACCCCGACGGCTTCGCCACGACGATCCATATCAGCGGCATCACCGACGTGCTCGACGGCGCCAGCCGCGGCGCGCATCACTTCGACGGCGTCGCCACGGTCGTCGCAAAGCTGTTCGGTATCGTCGCCCCCGACGTCGCCTACTTCGGGCAGAAGGATGCGCAGCAGGTCCTCGTGGTCCGCCGGCTCGTGCGCGACCTGAACCTCGACGTGCGGATCGAGGCGTGCCCGATCGTGCGCGAGGCCGACGGTCTCGCGATGAGCTCGCGCAACGTCTACCTCGACGCCGACGCCCGTGCGCAGGCGACGGCGCTCAACCGGGCACTCGACGCGGCACAGACTCTCGCTGAGACAGGGGAGCGCGACGCCGACGCCCTCACCGCCGCGGCCCGGACCGTCCTCACCGCTGCCGGCATCACTCCCGAGTACCTCGAGCTCCGTGACGCCGAAACTCTGCAGCCCGTCACCCGTCTCGACGGCGAAGGGCTGCTCGCGGTCGCCGCTCGCGTGGGCGCTGCACGACTGATCGACAACCACATCCTTCGTTCTGCCGACAGGAGAGGCGACGCCTGATGCGACGCACCATGCTGAAGTCGAAGATCCACCGCGCGACGATCACCGGATCCGACCTGCACTACGTCGGATCCATCACGATCGACCCCGACCTGCTCGAGGCTGCGGACATCCTCCCGCACGAGCAGGTGCACGTGGTCGATGTGGACAACGGATCCCGCTTCGAGACCTACACGATCGCGGGACAGCGCGGATCCGGGGTGATCCAGGTCAACGGCGCCGCCGCCCGTCTTGTGCACACCGGCGACACCGTGATCGTCATCTCCTACGCCGACTACTCGCGCGAGGACCTCGCGGACTACGCGCCGACCGTGGTGCATGTCGACCGGTCGAACGCCATCATCCAGGTCGATTCGGCCGTTGACACGCTGCTGACGGAGGCCCTCGCATGCGCCGCACTGAGCGACCGGAGGGAGACGAAGTGAGCGCGCACGCCGCCCCCGCTCGTCGGCTCACGCTCGGCGACCTCGCCGCGAAGAAGGCCGCGGGCGAGCCGATCGTGATGGTCACCGCATACGACCACCCCGGCGCGCAGATCGTCGAGGCGGCCGGCGTCGACATGGTGCTCGTGGGCGATTCCGCCGCGATGACCGTGCTCGGTTACGACAGCACGGTGCCCGTGTCGGTCGACGAGATGATCATGCTCACGAAGGCCGTGCGCCGGGGGCTCACGAAACCGCTGCTGGTCGCGGATCTGCCGTTCGGCTCATACGAGACCTCGGATGCGCAGGCTCTCGCCACGGCCCAGCGCTTCATCAAGGAGACCGGCTGCGACCTCGTCAAGATCGAGCGGGGCGGCACCTCGGTCGATCGGGCGCGGGCGCTCGTCTCCGCGGGGATCCCCGTCGTCGGCCATGTGGGCCTCACCCCGCAGACGGCGACGTCGCTCGGCGGCTACCGTTCCCAGGGGCGCACCGCCGAGGCCGCCCTCGCGGTGATCGACAGCGCGGTCGCGCTGCAGGATGCGGGATGCTCGGTGCTCGTCGTCGAGGCGGTGCCGAGCGAGGTCACCACGGCGCTCATGCCCCTGCTCGACATCCCGGTGATCGGCATCGGCGCCGGATCCGCCACAGACGGGCAGGTGCTCGTCTTCCACGACCTGCTCGGGATCTACGACGGCGGCGCGGCCAAGTTCGTGAAGCGCTACGCCGACCTGCGATCCGCCGCGATCGACGGCGTCACCGCCTACGCCGACGAGGTGCGCGAGCATGTGTATCCAGCCCCGGAGCACGCGTACTCGATGCCCGCCGACGAAGTCGCGCGGCTGCGGGAGATGCTCGCCGGGCGGTGACGCCGTCGATCGCGGCGGATCGCAGGTCG
>NZ_PCOW01000007.1:0-171016 GCF_002979495.1 Microbacterium sp. MYb64
TGCGACCGTTCCGGCGCGCCCCATCGGGGGCCGTCTCCTCGGGAGACGGCCCCCTTCTTCTGCCGGCCGGCCGATGCTGGGGACGACTTTCGGCCGGCAGGGCCCGACGGTGCGGCAGCCACCCTCCTGGGGCGCGGCACCGCCGGACCGGTCAATGGACGAGTGTGCGCCGGGTGAGGATGCCGGCTCCGATCATCATGAGCAGCAGCGCCGCCAGGATCAGCGGCATCGGGGACGCCCCGCCCGTCTGGGCGAGACCGGGGCCGCTCTGCGCGGACACGAGGTTCGACACCGGGACGAACGCAGCGCCGTGGCCTCCGGGGGTGCCGGGAGTTCCGGGGGTGCCGGGGGTTCCCGGAGTGCCTGGGGTTCCTGGGGTTCCGGGCGTTCCCGGGCTGCCGGGCGTTCCCGGGGTGCCGGGGGTTGTCGTGGTGCTGGTGCCGCCCACCGCGATCGCGTTGCCGCCGATCGTGATCGGGGCCGTCACCGGAAGCACGAGCTGCGTGCCGCCGAGGAGCGACCCGATTCCCGACGTCGTCGGGCCGGAGCCACCGCCCGAGTCGCCCGTCATAGGAGCGGATCCCGTGGTGGTGGCGGTGCTGCGACCGAGGACCGCGATGGCGTTGCCGACCGCGGTGACGGGCGCGGTGACCGGTGCGGCGATCTGGGTGCCGCCCAGGATCGCGTCGTCGCCGCTGGTGCGCGGCCCGGTGCCCGCCGGAGCACTGCCACCGGATGCGGGAGCAGAGCCGCCGGCTGGTGCCGTGGTGGCGGTGCTGTCGCCGAGCACGCTGACGGCGTTGCCCGTGACCGTGATCGGCACGTTCACGGAGACCAGCGCCTGGGTGCCGGAGAGGATCCCGTCGTCGCCGCTCGTGGTCGCGGCCGGTGCCGGAGGCGTCGCGGCAGCGGGAGCAGCGGCGGGTGCCGAGGCCGTGCTGTCGGATTCCCCGAGCACGCTGATGGCGTTGTCCGCCACGGTGATCGGGATGTCCACGGGAACGACCGCCTGCGTGCCCGATCCGACGCTGTCGTCACCGGATGTCGTGGCCGATGCGGGCGCGGGAGCGGGGGCGGCGGGTGCTGCCGGGCCGCTCGCCGTCGAGACCCCGAGGACCGAGATCGCATTGCCGATCACGGTGATGGGAGCCGTGATCGGCGCGACGACTTGTGTGCCGGATCCGATCGCGTCGTCTCCTGAGGTGTTGTCGGCCGCGTTCGCGGCCGTTGCGCCGAGCAGGGTGATCCCGCCGGCGATGAGCGTGCCCCAGAGGGCATGCTTCACGAAACTGCGCATGATGCTTCTCCTGACGTCGAATCGATGGGGGAACGCGCGGGATCGCGCGTCTGCTGCTGCCGCGGAGGGCAGCCCGGATCGACTCAGTCGGGGGAGACGTCGGTGGCGAACACCGGAGATGCCGGCAAGGCGTCGTCGGCAGCGCCGCCCGCCGGCACGGAGAGCTCAGATGTGGAGGCCGGGACGGCCGAGAACGTGGCGAACCACCCCGTCGAGCCCCCGCCGGCTCCGACGGAGGATGACGAGGTTCCCGTTCCCACGGGCGTCGCCCACGGATCGGGCGCGCTCGGAGACGTCGGCGCGGACGGGGGCAATGGCGCGGAGTCCGGAGGGCCGGCCGCGCGCAGGATGTCGCGGAGCGCGCCGGAGGATCCATCGATGGTCCGCACCGGTGGCCCGGCCGCAGACTCCGCGATCGCGACCGCAGTCGGCAGCGGCGCGGTCGACGTCGGCGCGAGCGGATCCGTTCCTGACACGACGGGAGCCGACGCGCCGCCGGTCTCCGTCGGCGGAACACCGGGCGGGATCGTCGGTCTCGGGCCGCCCAGCACAGGAGCGAGGGATCCGGTGACGCGGTCGACGACACCGCTGATCTGGTCGACCAGAGCGGGGACGCCGAGCTCCGTGGTCACGTCGCTCAAGACGGGAACGGACGTGAGGGTCGCGACGACCGGGGCGGTGAGCGATGAGACGGGCGACGATGCGAGAACCGACGATACGGGGGCGAGCGCGTCCGGAACGGCGGTCGAGACCGCGCTTCTGGGATCCGTCACGACGGCCGCGACCTGAACCGGGACAGCCGGCGCGGAGGCGACGGCATCCACGAGGGACGAGCCCGCATCCTGTACGACTCCAGGTACGGCCGAGACACCATCGGACGCCGCGGGGGCGGCAGCCTGGACAGCGCTCTGCACGGGTGCGACAACCGCGTCCACCGTGGCGGCGACGGCGCTCATGGTGCCGTTGACGGTGGACGACACCGCGGAGGACGCGGTGCCCAGCAGCCCGCCGGCGCCATCGAGCGGCCCGCCCGTGTCGTCCGCGTGGGCCGGTGAGGATCCGAGGAGCACGGAGAGCGCGGCCCAGCCCAGTGCGAGGCAGGCACCGGAGAGCAGACCGACACGGAGCCGGTGAGCGGTCACGTCCACGGTCACCTCCTCCAGAACCGCAGAAACGCTGCGAACACGATGTCGCTGGCGCTGACTGTACGCCCGACCGCGGCGCACGTCCAGAGGTCTGCGGACCTCTCTCGAGACCGCGCGTCCCAGGGATCTCCCGCGTGCCGGGTTAGGCTCCGGAGCATGAGCCGCTCGATCCGCTCCTGCGTCCTCGTGGTCGCCGTCCTCCTGCTCGCGTCGGGCTGCACCGCCTTCCCCTTCGTCGCGCCGTCGTTGTCGGACGAGGTCGTCCTGAGGGTTCCGAGCGGTGAAGCGGGTGCGGTCGCCGAGCAGCTGGGGCATCGCCTCGATGTCGCCGACATCACCGAGCGCAGCATCAGCACCGCCGGCGACACGGTGACGGTCCGGTACAACCCTCCGCTGAAGGGCGGGAAGCCGTCTGCAGTGAGGCCCGAGCTCTTCCAGGCCGCGGGGGTGCTCGGCATGAGACCTGTCGTCGCGGTGGCCGCCGGCTCCTCCGCGTCGGAGTGCACGGTCGATGCCCCGAGCTGCACTGTCGAGACCGCTGAGAAGGAGACGCTCGCGCTGGGGCGGTCGTTCGTCACGAACAAGCATCTGCGCGCTGCGCAGCCCGTCGATGCGCAGGGGCAGTGGGCCGTGCAGCTCGACTTCACGAAGGACGGCGCGGCTGCGCTGAAGACGCTGACGGATGCCGTCGCCTGCCAGGACGATGCGGCGCAGGGACGGTTCGCGATCCTCGTCGACGGGAGGATCCTCACGGCTCCCGTGCTCTCGCTCGAGTGCGGGGGGTCTCTCGGGGACTCGGCGCAGATCGCCGGCGGTCTCGACCGCGATGAAGCCACCCAGTTCGCGGCGCTGCTCAGCACGCCGTTGCCGGAAGGTGTGACCGTGGTGTCCTCGAAGCCGTGAGCAGCACCGCCACCTGAGCACGTCCCTGCGCTCGTGTGCTCGGATGCGCGACGCCACACCCGCCGAATGGCCGACTTGACAAACAGGTGCGCGCGTGGATGTTGTCCCCAAGTTGTGCACATCCGACGATCTGCGACGTGAACCTTAAACACGGAGTTGAAGCAGGATTCCATCCACAGGGTGGGGAACAAGAAAAGCCCAGGTCCTAGTCGAATAAATAGTCAGAGATCGAGACCTTCCCCACAGTTATCCCCAGGTGTTCTGCACAGACACTCCAGAGTTTCCCGCAGACTCTCCACAGAGTTATCCACAGGCACTCTTGCGTGGGGAGAGGGGTGCTTCTAGCGTTATCGAGCATCCCGATGTCGGACCTTGGTGATGTGCTTTGTGTGGCGGGGGATCATCCCGCCCGGAGCGCGGATCTGACCGGGATGTGCTCGGCAGTCGGTGGAGAAGAAGGGGGCGCGCGTGTCGATCGCGGACATCGCGGAGGAGCGGCTCGGTTCAGGCCGCGGCCCCGAGCGGACCCCGCCGCACGACCTCATGGCCGAGCAGAGCACCCTCGGCGGCATGCTGCTGTCGAAGGATGCCGTCGCCGATGTGATCGAGTCGCTGCGCGGGGCCGATTTCTACATCCCCAAGCACGAGCTGATCTTCGATGCGGTGCTCTCCCTGTACTCGCACGGCGAGCCCACAGACGTCATCGCCGTCACCGACGAGCTCATCAAGACCGGCAACCTGTCGCGGGCCGGCGGGGCCGACTACCTGCACTCGCTGACCTCGATCGTGCCGACCGCCGCGAACGCCGGCTTCTACGCCGGGATCGTGTCGGAGCGCGCGATCCTGCGCAAGCTCGTCGACGCCGGCACCCGCATCGTGCAGATGGGGTACGACGGTCAGGGCGACGCCACCGACCTCGTCAACACCGCCCAGGCCGAGATCTACTCCGTCACCGGCACCGAGACCGCCGAGGACTACGTGCCGCTCACCGTGGCGGTCGATGCCGCCGTCGAGGAGATGGAGGCCGCGAGCGGTCGCGACGGATCCATGACGGGCGTGCCGACCGGATTCCGTGAGCTCGACGAGCTTACGAACGGCCTGCACGGCGGCCAGATGATCGTCGTCGCCGCCCGACCCGCGATGGGTAAGTCGACGCTCGCGCTCGACTTCGCCCGGGCGGCCTCGATCGGGCACAACCAGCCGTCCATCTTCTTCTCGCTCGAGATGGGCAAGGCGGAGATCGCCATGCGTCTGCTCAGCGCCGAGGGCGCCGTGCCCCTGCAGAACATCCGCAAGGGCACACTCGACCAGCGCGACTGGACGACCGTCGCCTCGACCCGCGGGCGCATCAACGACGCTCCGCTCTACATCGACGACAGCCCGAACATGACGCTCGTCGAGATCCGCGCGAAATGCCGCCGGCTCAAGCAGCGCGTCGGGCTGAGGATGGTCGTCATCGACTATCTGCAGCTGATGACGAGCGGCAAGAAGGTCGAGTCGCGTCAGCAGGAGGTCTCCGAGTTCTCCCGCGCCCTGAAGCTCCTCGCGAAGGAGCTGCAGGTGCCCGTGATCGCGCTCTCGCAGCTGAACCGTGGTTCCGAGCAGCGGCAGGACAAGAAGCCCGCGATCAGCGACCTCCGCGAGTCGGGCTCGATCGAGCAGGACGCCGACATGGTGATCCTGCTGCACCGCGACTCCGTCTACGACAAGGACGTGCGCCCCGGCGAGGCCGACCTCATCGTCGCCAAGCACCGTAACGGCCCCACGGCGACGATCCAGGTTGCCTTCCAGGGCCACTTCTCCCGCTTCGCCGACATGGCCAGCGACTTCCAGGGTGGTGGTGGCGGCGACTTCCACTGATCGGCGAACCTGACGGGCCCGTTCTGACAGGCATTGGCTGGACCGTAGGTTCATTTGAGCGCCTTGTGGCCACTGAATCTATCCAAGAAGTGGGTATTCCCTTTGAGTTGCCTGATGCGCTAGCTTGATCCCCGGCCGGCCTTTTGGCGGTCGTTTTCGTGGTTTCGATCCGTCGAAATAGGGGGGGCGCGTGCGCGCAACACCGACGTTTGTCGTGTCTACTCTTGTTTGCATTTTGGTAGTTGGTTCGGTCTCTGCGGCCCAAGCGGAGCCGCGGGCGAATGCTAACCAGTCGGGAACCTTGGCAACCTCCTTGGCGCCGTTGAGCGGCGTGACGACGGCGTCGGCGCTTTCACGAGCGGCTTCCAAGGGAGCCCCGGTTGTCGTCGATGATCTGACCACCCCGACATCAGTGACTCGGGCGATGCCGGATGGCTCGATGCAACTGGAGCAGTCAACCGTTCCTGTGCGGGTGCCTCGTGATGGCGGGTGGGTTGACGTGGACACCGAGCTGGAACGGGACGGTGATTGGTTCTCGCCGACCGCTTCAGTTGCGGGCGTTCGCTTCTCTTCAGGTGGCTCCGATGTCATTGCGCAGACGCAGACGACTTCCGGTGAGTGGGTGTCGGAGCGGTGGACACAAGGCACGCTGCCCACGCCGACGGTGGAGGGTGATACGGCTACGTATGCCGAGGTCCTGCCGGATGTGGATCTGAAGCTCACCGCGACTTCCAACAGTGAGGAACTTCGCTCGGCAGCGTCTTCCTAACTCGACGAGGTGACAGTCCGGAAGAATTTCTTGATAATAGTAGGTCATCGAATGCGTTGCTTTCGTACGAAAATTGGCACGCCGCGCAATGGAGCGCTATGGGCAACCTGCACTTCGCGATCTCATACTTTCAGGAGGCGGTCAAATCGAAAAACCTGACGGGAAACTATGGACTCGCAAACTGGTACGAGTTCGATGCGGGTCCGGTTGAGGGGAATTACGCGATCCAATGAACGCCTCAACCAAGATCACCCGGGGTCGATTGGTGACAAACTCGCCTCGTCTTGGAGCACTGGGAGTGCTCCTTCTCCTCACATCTATGCTCAGTGGTTGTTTTCCGATCTTTCCGACCAGGCCAGATCTTCGAGCGAACATCTCTCTGACGGTTGAGGGTCAGCACTTTGCTTTCGCGCAATGTGTCGATTCGGCATATGCTGTCGACTATGCTTCGATAATGGCCGGCCCGACGGTAGATGGAGAAAAGGAGCGCCTCCTTCTTGCAGAGTTGGAGTTGGGAAAGAGTGTGCCGCTGCCGTACGGAGAATCCGTAACAATGTCCCAATTGGGCAAGCTCATGCGACCGAGTGTTATCGACGATGTTGAAATCGCCAAGTTTGGGGAGCGAGTGTCCCTCACGCTTGCTCTAGATGGTCCTGCCGGGCGGGTGGAGATGTCGTATCTGGATGTCGATGTCGCGTCGTTGAGGCCAGGCAGGTACGTGCATGGTGACGGATCGGTGAATGACCAGGCCTGCGACGCGGGGTCGTCAACTCGCTGACAAAGGTAAGCCCGACCACCCGCAGCGGGACGTCGGATGCACGTACTCCAGCGATAGTCCGGTCATGCGGTCTGACCCGACTGGACGTGAGCCCCTGGTGCCAGAGCCGACTGCGGATCGAACGCCGCGCCGCCGTCTCAGTTTTCATGCGGTCGCGCCATATACCACTCGGTGAACTCCTCGGCTCGCCTGTCCTCATCGAGCTGGACGATCCAGAGGTTCAGATAGTCGCGTTCCGCGGGGTATTCGGTGCGGCCCTGCACGAGAAACCAGCCCGCGTCCTCCCGGAGGATGCTCCACTCGAAGGTCCATGAGCCCGGTTCATCGAGGTCTTCCAGCCACCCCGCCACGATCGCTTCTCGCCCGACGCGGGGTGCGGAGTCCGGGCTGGTGAAGTACCGGCCGTCCGCGCTGAAGAGCGCTCCGATCTGCTCCGGATCGTTGGAGCGCCATGCCGCCACATAGTCCGCTGTCCACTTCTCGCCCGCTGTCGTCATGCACCCTGCCTACCGCCGGCACGCAGGGCGGTCAAGGCGCGTGGATCCCTGCGGGACGAGCGGGCCTCACCAGCTCACGGGCCCGTGGGCGTCGATGAAGGTCCCCGTCGCGTCGGCGTCGCCGAGAGTCGCAACCCTCACGATGATCTCCGCAGCTTCTTCGGGGGTGTCGGGCGCCTGCTCTTTGTTGCCGGGGGCGAGATCGGTCTGGACCCATCCAGGGCACACCGAGGTCACCTTGATCGGGGTGTCGGCGAGTGACTTGGCCAGCACGATCGTGATCGCATTGAGCGCCGCCTTGGACGACTGATACGCGGGCACGACCATGGCGTGCCAGGGTGAATCCGGATCCGTTTGATGGGCCAAGGACCCCACGGTGCTGGAGACGTTCACGATCCGTCCGGCTGGGCTCTTGCGGATCAACGGCAGAAAGGCCTCCACGACGGCGACCGGTCCGAGGACGTTCGTGGCGTAGGTCTGCTCGAACATCGCGAGGTCGAGCACCTCCTTGGGATCCGTGTTGGTCGCCTCGGGAAGGATCCCCGCGTTGTTGACCAGCACGTCGAGATGCCCGAAGCGATCGGAGATCTCATCGGCGGCCGCTCGCACCGACGCCGGATCCGCGACATCCATCGTGAGGCTGCTCGCGGAATACCCCTCGCGGACGAGCCGATCCGCGGCCTCGGCGCCCGCGTCAGCGTTCCGGGCGGCCACGATCACATGGTCGTGGTGGCGGGCGAGCCGTCGAGCGGCAGCAAAACCGATCCCCCTGTTGGCACCGGTCACGAGCGCGATCTTCACAGTCGACGTCCTCTCCTCTGGGCTTCGCGACCGTCACGTGAGCGACCGCATCACCAACCCAATCAAGCCGTCGCAGCGAACGCTGGCGGGAATCGGACGCGGCGTCGGACCCCACAGTGTGCGGCGCGCGGCGCGCACGATCGCCGCACCGCCGTCGTCCTGGACGCGGATCCCTCCGTGTCCGAAGCGATCAAGTGGCAGGCTCCGACCTTCATCTATCGCGGCAACATCGCCTCGTTCTTCCCGAAGTCGAAGAAGACCGTGACGCTGATGTTCCACCTGGGCGCGACGATCGCGGATCCCGAAGGCCTGCTCGAAGGGGAGGGGGCGGTCTCTCGCGTAGCCCGCTTCGCGGATGCCGCGGATCTGGAGGCGAAGCGCAGCGCGCTGCAGGCGATCATCCGGGCGTGGGTCGACGACCGACGCTAGTGCGCTTCGGAGCCGGGCACGGCACGTCGCGAACCCATCCGCCGCACCGCTCAGGGCGCGACGGTCACCGTCACCGTGGACGCGAGGGCCCCGCTGGCGACGCGGAGCACGATCTCGCCCGGTCCGGTCGGCGTGAGCATGAGCGCGGCGGTCACGCCGGTCTCGTCGGTCGTCGAGACCTCGAACCGGCCGGGGAACGCGGCCGGTCCCGAGACCACGGTGAAGGTGACGTCGGCGCCGGAGATCGGCCCGCCGGCTCCGGTGACCTCGACCACGACGGATACGGCCTCGCCGTCGAACGGCACCGGTTCGTCCGGGCCGAGCAGACGGATCCCGGTCGGGGCGGGCGCCGTCGCGGTGCCCGCCCCCGAGCTCTCCGCACCCGTGGAGGGAGCCGCGCCGGCACGTGCTGAGGGCGGTGCTCCGCTCGCGCCTCCGCCCGCGGCAGAGGCTGTGCACGCGGTCGTTCCCGCCAACAGGAGCAGCGCCAGCACGCCGCCGAGCACGCGCCGCGCGATCATGCCGCCTGGAAAGTCACGTTGAGGACGATGCTCGTGCCCCCGACGCTGACGATCACCCAGAACGTGCCGTACCCGAGGATGTCCACGGGGAGGTCGGCGGACCCGCCCGCGGCGCTCGCGATGGTGATGTCGCTCCCGGAGCCGCTCCACGCCGCGACTCCCGATGCGCCGCTGAGCGTGGCCGTGACGTCCCCCGTGTAGGGGGCGCCGTTCTTGGTGAGCGCGAGTGCGAGCGCGATGCTCTGGTCGCCGGCGTCGACGCCGAACGTCACCGAATGACCGTCCTGGCTGACGTCCCCGTTGGCGACGGTCGCCGTGTAGACATCCTGTGTGGACGCGGTGGCGGCGGGTACCGCCGCCGCAAGTGCGACGACGGGGACGGACCACGCCGCGGCGGCGATGAGCCGACGTCGCGACAGCGGCGCAGCGCCCTCTCCCGCCCGGTGGACGTCGGTGCGGGCGGGGTTACTGGGCTGCGTAAGCGTCATAGGTGTACCCAAACGTGTTGGTTCCGGTCGCCGACGTGAACACCGCGGAGACGGCGCCTGTCGGGATGCTGGTCGTGTAGGACTTGAACGTCACGCTGACGCCCTTGTCGGTGGTGATGCCGCCGTACGTCTTCAGGCCGTACTTCGTCTTGAGCTGGATCGTGACGGGATCGGCGCCCGTGTTGTACGCGCGCACGTCGAGCGCCACCTTGCCGGTCACGGTTTTGGGCGTCGCATCCGTCCAGCCCGCGATCGACGCGCTCGCCTGGACGACGGAGACGGTCGGCAGCGTGGTGGACCCGGCGGAGTGGCTCGCCGTGATGACGAGCTGGCCGGCGGCCGTCGTGGTCAGCGGCGGGACGACGGCGATGCCGTCCGCGTTGGTCTTGACGGTCGCCGTCGTCGCCCCGCTGCCCGCGACGGCCGCGATCGTGCCGTTCCAGGCGAAGACGACGTTCTGACCGACGACCGGTCCGCCGCTCGCGTCGGTGAGGCGCACGCCGGAGCCCGATGCGGTCTGGCCGACGTTGAGCGTCACCGCCTGGCCGAGAGCCTGCGCGGCCGCGACTGCGGCCCCCGTCGCCGCGACGGTCACCGTTCCGGCGGTCGTGCTCGATCCGGTCAGACGGTACTCGAGCGTGCGGGCGTCCGAGCCCGGCACCGTGACGGGACCGGCGTAGGACTGCCACGTTCCGGCGCCGATGCGGTACTCCATGCCCGGGGTCGAGGGGGCGCCCTCCGTCGTCGCGGAGACCGTCACCACCCGCCCGGTGGCCGTCGCGCTGAGCAGAGGGGTGACCATGGACGCCGAGATCGTGTACTGGCCGATCGAACCGTACTCAGGCATGCCGGAGCTCGTGTCGGTCTGGGTGTAGCCGGCGGTGGTGCCGTAGCCGACGCCCTCGACCGTCAGGTAGTAGGTGCCGGGGGTGACATCGACCCGACCGGACGCGCTCATACCGCTGACGTACGACCGGCGGTTGCCGTCGTTCACGACGGGCGCCGGGTCGAAGGGCTGTCCGACGAGGGTGCCCGCAGCGTCGTAGACGCTGAGCTTCACGTCGAGCATCGGACCGTATTCCGCGACGGCGGCGCTCACGTCGAGCTTTCCGGACGTGGGCACGTCGACCCGGAAGACGTCCTTGTCCTTCACCCCGTTCGGGCCGAAGTTGCGCTCGATCACGCCCGGGACCTTGGATCCGAGCGGGAGCGCGGTGGCCGTGGCGTCGAGAGCGTTGCCGTGGTCGTCCTGCCGGAAGTCGAGCGCACCGGAGTAGTAGGTGTAGACGTCGACGTGCGCCCCGGTGCCGTCGCAGGCGCCGGCGGCGTTCGGGAGGTAGGCGTTCGGGTTGTCGCCGCACCAGCCGTCGTTCGCCTCCTGGCCGGTCGAGGTGACGGCCCAGGGCTGGGACCTGGCCCACGAGGGGCTGGTCATGGCCGCGAGGTCGTTCTGCCCGCCGTTGGTCGCATTCGGGTACTGTCCGTCCGTCCACCGGTCCATGCCGATGTTGTCGGCGTTGCCCATGATGGGCGCCCAGAAGCCGGTGTTCGGCGAGTAGTAGATGTTCGTGTTCGGGCCTTCGACGTACCCGCCTTCCGGGGCGGGCTGCACGCTGCTCCAGCCCTGGTGGCCGAGGCTGAGGGTGTGACCGACCTCGTGTGCGGCGGTCGCGGCGAGCTGACGGGCGTTGCGGGGCTCCTGGCCGACGGAGGTGGTCCAGGCGAAGTTGTCGCTGAAGTCGCCGAAGCTCTTGGAGTGGGCGACGCCGAGCGCGCCTTCGACGATGGAGAGCCCGTTGCCGCCATCCTCGCCGAGGGAGTTCGCGGTGAAGACCGCGACATCGCCGTACTCGGCGTCGGTCTCGCTCGTCTTCGCCAGCTGGTCGTCGCTCGGGCGGACGGTGGTGACGTTCACGTCGAACGGCGAGTAGTACTCGGCCATGCGCAGATACACCTCGCGGCGGAGCTCCTTCGAGTCGCCGTCGACGGCGCCGAACGCGACGGGCGTGTCGTTGCGCGCGGCGTTCTCACGGTTCTTGTTCCACGGCGAGCCGGTGAGGGTTCCGCCATCGAAGACGAGCCAGATCGTCTTCGGTGCGCCCGGCTTGCTGGAAAGGGCCTCGAAGTTCCCGTCTTCGGCGGAGGCCTGGGTGGTGGTGAACTTCGGGCCGTACGTCCCGTACAGACCGGGGCCGGTCTCGGCGAAGGCCATCGGTGCGGCGGCCGTCGCAAGCACGCTCGCCGCTGTGACCGCGACGCCGAGCCTGTAGCCAACTCGTCGAATCGACATCTGGTTCCTTTCTAGGACGTGTGTGCCCGTGCGTGGGCGGAGAGGCGCGCGAACGCGGTCGAGGGTGGTCTGCGGGTTCCGATCAGCGGCCAGCACGAGCAGCTGCGCCCCCCAGTCGGCACAGCATTGCCCAGACTACGAATCGATCGAGATCGCGCACATCACGCGGATTGGGTGAACCTGGGATGCCAGGCGGCCACTGTGACGCCGTCATGCTGTCTCGGCGTCGGGTGTCGAGAGGCGGTCCTGCCGGCGCGACCGCGCTGCACCGCGCGGCGGCGGTCCGGCCGGCGGATCCGGCGTTCTGCCGGCGAGCAGACCGCGCCGGATCGCCTCGTCGACGGCTGCTGCGCGGGAGCCGACGCTGAGCTTGCGGTAGACGGCCTTCGCCTGCGAGCTGACGGTGTTCCGAGAGACGAAGAGGTGCTCGCCGATCTGGGCCAGGGTGAGATGTGTCCGCAGGAGGGGGAGCAGCCGCAACTCCGCGGGCGTCATGCTGCCGTGGCGGGCGACGCCGGCGGGTTCCGCTCGCGTGGCGCGTCCGGCGACGACCGATGTCTCCGCGGCGGGCGCATCCCGGCCGAGACTCTCGTCGATCTCCGCGAGCAGCGAGCACGCTTCTTCGAGCTCTCCTCGTTCGATCCGTGCATGCACGACGCGGATCCGGTCTCGGACGTGGAGGAGAAGTTCCTGCAGCGCCGGTGGCGTCGCGTTCGTCTCCTTCGTCATGACACGCAGAGTAGGGGCCCAGAGATTCACACAGAGCGGGTGAGGTGTGAAGGGCGGGCCTCGGCGACGAGATTCTCTCCTCAGGCCGCGTGGCGGCGGACTCCTAGCGGCGCCCTTCCATCGCGGTCGGGCCGACGTTCTCGTCGAGCCACTGCACGAGCGGGCGGGCGGCGCGGAGCACGGCGACCACGTGGTCCACGGTCTCGGGGGAGCGCAGCCAGGGCGTCGACGGATCCCAGTGCTTCCTTGCGACCAGGTCCTTGTTCCGGAGCAGCTCGATGCGCGGATGATCCTTCGCGTATCCGCGGGGAGCGGTGGCGAGGCGATCGTGGGAGGTGACGTCGATGCCCGAAGCCTCGAGGTCGCCGATGATGGCCTCGAGCCGAGGACCCGTCGTATCGTCGGCGACCGCGGCGCGCAGGCGCGTCAGCTGGTCCGAGGCCAGCATGTGGCACCCCGCGCCCGTGCCGAATCCGCGGGCGGAGAACTCGACGTAGCCCTGGCCGAGCATGGCCCCGATCGACGTCTTGTAGGGCGACTTGTCGGCGCTGAAGCGGATGTCGCGGTTCGGTCGGAAGATCCTTCCCTCGCCGAACTCGGCGGACAGGTCGTCCAGCAGCGCCTGCATCGGCGCGAGGACCTCGGCGTCGTAGACCGCGCGGTTCCGGGTCCAGTAGTCCTTGCTGTTGTCGGCTTCGAGGCCGACGTAGAACGCACTCGCGCGCTCCGACCACCCCGGGAACGTCGCGCTCATGTCAGGCCTTCTTCCGCGGAGCAGGTGTCTTGGGCTGCTTGGCCGGGAGCCGCCCGATCTGCTCGAGCGCGGCGGAGACCCATTCCGTGGCGCGTTCCGGGTCGCTCCGCCATTCCGGCGGCAGCGCGAGATAGCCGCCCATCGGCCTCTCCGCAGGGCCGAACGGGCCTACGCCGGGAACGGCCCGCAGGGCGCCGAGCGAGTCCTCATCGACGAGGCGCACGCCGAGATCGTCGCCGAAGAGTCCGGCGAACATGTTGCCGTTCACGAAGGCGCCCAGGTTGCCGAACATCGGCTTGACCTCGACGCCGGGCGCCTCAGGGATGACGGCGCGGAAGAACTCCTTGGAGTCCTCAGACGGTCGCGGGATCTGCATGGCTCTGTTATCTCACGTTCGGCGGGAGAGCGGAACCTGCCGATCCCTTCCGCGGGTTCCGTCCCCGGCCTAGACTCCTGCGCGAAGCCTCCGCATCGCACCGGAGATCCTCGGCGCCCGGCGGAGCTGAAGGAGAAGACATGCAGAACCTGACGATCGACTTCATCTGCTCGCTCGACGGCTACGGCGCCGCGGAGGGCTGGCCGGGCCTGTGGGGGATGGGCGGTCCCGAGTACTTCGAGTGGCTCGGTTCCGCGCCGGACAAGGACTATCCGATCCTGATGGGGGCGACGACCTACCGGCTCATGTCGGCGTTCGCCGCGGGAGGGGAGGAGGGTGTCGGTGTGCTGGACGCGATTCCCAAGTACGTGTTCTCCTCGACCCTCGACGAACCGCTGGCCTGGGCGAACTCGACCCTCGTCCGCGACGACGCCGTCGACTACGTGCGCCGGCTGAAGGAGGAGTCGGACAGCCCGCTGCGCACCCTCGGCAGCATCGCCCTCTGCCGCGCCCTGCTGAACGCAGGGCTCGTCGACCGGTACCGCGTCGTGCTCTTCCCGGTGATCACCGGCGCCACGGGACAGGACCGGATCTTCGACGGCTATCCCGACGTGCGCCTCGACCTCGTCGAGTCGCGCACATTCGACGGGCGGCTGCAGCTGCTCGAGTACGTCCCGACGGTGCTCGACGGCCCGCCCGGAGTCTGAGCCCACCCGTGCGCCGGGGGACGGGGAGGAGCATCCTGGACTCAGGAGCGCACGGGACCGCGCGCGAAGGCGAGGAGGACCGCATGGGCCACGACAAGAACGACGAGCTGCGCGAGGGCCGGCAGGAGCAGGAGGAGCGCCGGCAGCATCACCGCGACGAGACCTTCGAGGAGACCGGCGGCGTCGACGACGAGGGATCGCAGGACGAGCGCCGCGAGGAGGGCCTCGACCGGCTGTGAGTCCCGGCTCTGATCGTTGAAGGGCTCGCAGACTTCCTCGCGCCCGGATCGGATCATATTCTCGTACACGGTGGCGGGAACCGGCCCGTCCGTAGACGCTCGGAGCGCAGGACGATGGTTCGTGAAGAGGGCGCGGGCAGGGCGCTGCTGGAGAGCATGATCCAAGGGGATCCTCACCGCCTCCGGCGACGGAGCCTCGCACGAGGCGTCCCACGGGACGACGCCGACGACGTCGCTCAGACCGCGCTTCTGCGTGCCTGGCGTTCGATCGAGCATCTCGAGGAGCCGACGCCGGGACGACTGTGCTCATGGCTCGACACGATCGCCCGCAACGAGGCCATCGATCTCGCCCGGCGGAGGAGGCGGCGCCCGACCGTCACGCTCGACGATTCGGTCGCGGACGAGCATGACGCACAGGACGAGACGGAGATGCGGATCATCCTGGACGGAGCGCTGGAGGCCATCCGGAGCCTGCCCCCGGCACTGCGGGACACCCTGGTGATGAGCGTCGCGGACGGACTTTCGACCCAGGAGATCGGCGATCGTCTCGGACTCACCCCGGAAGCGGTCCGCCAGCGGATACGGCGGGCGCGCAAGGCGCTCGCCGCATGCAGGAAAGCAGGCATGTCCAGCGAGTAGAAAGCCGTCTGTCACGCAGACGGACTCCCGACGTCCTTCTTCTCGAGCCCGACATCGCGGCTCAGAAGAAAGGAACACCATGATCGTCTCTTCCCTCGACCAGCTGAACACCGCGTTCGCCGACCTCTTCAACGCCCGGGACCTCGACGGCCTGATGGCACTCAACAGTGATGACGTGATCTTCGCGCCGGCGCCGGGCATGGCGCTGAGCGGCTCGGACAACGTGCGAGCGGCGCTCGAGCAGTTCCTCGCGCTGAACCTTCCGATCACGATGGCGGTGCGACATGTCTTCCAGAGCGGGAACATCGGCCTTGCGGTGGCGGACTGGGCCATCTCCGGCATCGGACCCGACGGCTCCTCCGTCGAGCTCGCAGGTACCACCGCCGATGTCGCGGTGTTCGACCCCGATCTCGGCTGGCGCTACGTCATCGACAACCCCTTCGGCACGGCCTGACCAGGCTGCGCTCAGCCGGCGGCCGACCATTCCGGGCGGCCGCCGGTGGCAGCGGCGGACATGCGCTTGATGCAGACGCATGGCCGTGACAGGCTGACCGTGCGCCGCGAACGCGCGTGGAGGGACGGATCCAGTGGTCACACAGCAGGTCGTCGCCCCGCCCGCCCGCGCCGCGCTCTTCCTCGTGCTCACGGTGCGAGAAGGGAGCGAGGAGGTCGTCCGCGACCTGCTCGCCGACCTGTCGGGGATCACCCGATCGGTGTCGTTCCGCACCCCGTCGGACCACCTGAACGCCGTACTCGGCATCGGCGCGCTGCTGTGGGACCGGATGTTCGGCGCACCCCGGCCGAAGGGGCTGCACCCGTTCGAGGCACTGCACGGCCCGCACCACGTGGCTCCCGCGACGCCGGGCGACCTGCTCCTGCATGTGCGCGCGCATCACATGGACGTGTGCTTCGAGCTGTGCCGCCAGGTCGTGGATCGCTTCCGCGGTCACGCCGACGTCGTCGACGAGACGCACGGCTTCAAGTACTTCGACGAGCGCGACCTGCTGGGCTTCGTCGACGGCACGGAGAACCCGGAGGGGGCGGCGGCCACAGCGGCGGTGCTCATCGGCGACGAGGATCCGGAGTTCGCCGGCGGCAGCTACGTCATCGTGCAGAAGTACACGCACGACCTCTCCGCGTGGGGCGAGCTGCCCGTGCACGAGCAGGAGGGGGTCATCGGGCGCAGCAAGCTCGAGGACATCGAGATGCCCGACGCGGTGAAGCCGCGGAACTCGCACGTGCATCTCAACACGATCGAGGATCCGGATGGCACACAGCGGCAGATCCTGCGCAGCAACATGCCGTTCGGAGAGCTCGGCAGCGCCCAGTTCGGCACCTACTTCATCGGCTACGCGGCGCATCCGGAGGTGATCGAGCGGATGCTGAGGAACATGTTCCTCGGCGATCCCCCCGGCAACACCGACCGGATTCTGGAGTTCTCCACCGCCCGCACCGGATCGCTCTTCTTCGTGCCCACGGTGGACTTCCTCGACGACGTGCCGCCGGCGCCGGCCGCGTCGGCCGCCCCGTGACGGGAGTCCGCCGATGACGATGGGCGACGGACCCCGCGTCCGAGTGCGCCGGATCTACGACCCGGCCGAGCCGGACGAGGGCGCCCGCGTGCTCGTGGACAGGCTGTGGCCGCGCGGGGTGAGCAAGGAGCGCGCCGATCTGCGCGAGTGGTGCAAGGACGTGGCTCCATCGACGGAGCTGCGCCGGTGGTACGGGCACGACCCCGAGAAGTTCGCCGAGTTCGCGCGCCGCTATCGCGCGGAGCTCGCGGATCCGACGCGGGCCGACGCGCTCGCCGGGCTGCGGGCGCTCCTGCGGCAGGAGCCCGTGACGCTGCTGACCGCGGCCAAGCGCTCGGACATCAGCGAGGCGACCGTGCTGCAGGAGCTGCTGCGCGGATCCGGGTGACGGGATCCGGCCGGCCTGCTCTACTTCCGGATGTCCCCGCTGTCCGGCTCCTCCTGCTGTTCGAGCGCCTCGTCGGGCTCGAACGAGGCGTCATCCGTTTCGCTGTCCTCGACCGCGGCGGCGGCCTGCGCCTTCGCCTCCGCGAGCGCCTCCGCCTCGCGCTTCTCCTCGCGTCGCTTCTCTCCGAACATCGCATCTCCTCTGCGTCCGGTGGATCCGCTGCCACCCTACGCCCGAGGCGGCCACGGAGCCGAGGACGCCTCGGGGTCAGGCCAGCGCTGCCTGGAGTGCCCGGATGATCGACCCGAGCTCTCCGGAGGCGAGCAGCCCGTGCCCGAGCGGGCCCGAGTCGTCCGTCCCTACGGGAGGGAGCCGGCACAGGGCTGTCGCCACCTCGTCGGACATCTGGCCGCGCTGCCAGGCGAGCTCGGCCGCGACCGCTGCCGACCGATCCTCGGCGGCGGCGCCGGCCGCGCGTGCGGCGTAGGCGGCGGCGCCCAGCGCGTGCGCTCCCATGTGCGCGACGCCGGCGGCCTGCGCGGCGGCGCGGGCTGCGGACACGGCACCAGCGGAGGACGCGGCGTGCGCAGCCCTGCCCGCGACGAACCGGCGACGGATCTCTCCCGCAGCATCGAGCTCGCCGCGGGAGAACGCGCGCGCCCGGGCGATCGCGTCGTGGGGGCGATCATCGTCCGGCGCCTCCGCCTCGAAGAGCGGCAGCACATGCTCGGCGCAGGTCGCGGCCCACTCCGCGACGAGCCGCCGGTCCTCCTCGGACAACGTCTGCGCGGAGAGGGCCCGGGTCATCGCCCACCCCGATCCCGGCGCTTCGTGCGGGCGCGTGCGGCCTCGTGCGCCTCGCGCAGCAGCGCGAGAACCAGCTCCGCGGTCCCGGGCCCGGGGTTGACCGCGCTCACCCATCCGGCGTCGCCGTACTGCGGGTGCCGGGCGAGGGCATCGCTCGCGGCCGGATCCTCCCCGAGTGGAAGCTCCGCGGCGCGCTCCCGGCCGACATGGATGTTGACCCGGAAGCGATCCGGTGCGTCCAGCGCGGAGGACCGGTCGTCGGGGTAGTCCTTCGTCACGATCGTGCCGTAGGGCTGGGTGCGCTCCGGCACGGCGCCGTCGGGGGCGAAGTAGAAGAACGCGTCACCCCACGCGATGTCGGGAAAAGGTCCTCCAGGCTCAGGGGTGAGGATCAGGACGCCATCGAACGTCCTGACGTGATCCACGATCTGCTGCATCTCCATCCCTCCATCGTGGGCTTGACGTGCTTATGTGGACTCATGCACCAGGAAGGCGTGGATTCATCCGAGTTGTGCGCCATCAACCCTCCAGAGGACTTTTCCACGGCGGACATCGGACGGCTGGTCGGATACTCCACGCAGCAGGTGCGCGACCTCGAGCGTCTCGGGGTGCTCCCGCCCGCGCCGCGTGCCGCCAACGGCTACCGCCGCTACGACGCCCGCCACGTGATCGCGGCCCGTGCGTATCGCGCCCTTGCCACTGCGATCGGTCCGGTCGTGGCGAGGACGGTCCTTCCGGCGCTCGCAGCCGGGCCGGTCGACGACGCGGCCGCCCGCATCGACGAGCTGCACGCCGACCTGGCCCTCGAGCGCCGCAGGGTGCACGAAGCGCTTCGCGGCCTTGACGCCGTGCTGGCGGAGGCAGGGGAGGAGTTCGACGATGGCGACGCGATGACGATCGGCGAGCTCGCCCAGGCCCTCGGCGTGCGAGCCTCCGCGCTCCGGCACTGGGAACGCGAGGAGCTCGTCCGCACGACCCGATCCGAGGGCTCCGGCCCCCGGATCTACGGCGCACTCGCGGTGACCGAGGCGCGGATCGTCGCAGCTCTCCGTGCCGGCGGGTACGGGATCCCGGCGATCCGAAGCATCCTCCAGGAGGTGCGCGCGCACGGGGACCCCGGCGACGCGCAGCGGATCCTGCAGCAGCGGCTCGCGGACCTCACTCGCCGCAGTCTCGCGCTGCTCGCCGCTTCGGGCCTGCTGCACGATCTTCTGGCGTCGACACCGGCCGACACGGGCCGGGAGTGATCCCCACCCTCCCGATCTGCGCCGTCGCGGAGGAGGATGTCGATCGGCGGATCCTTCGATCGTCACCATGATGTCGATACCTACGAAAGGACGGATCATGCGTTACACGCTTCTGCTGCAGTACCCCGAGATGAGCGCCGAGGACCTCGGGCCGGAGGTGCTCGCCGAGGGCATGCGCGCCTTCGACGTCTATGCCAAGGCCCTGGACGAGGCGGGCGTGCTGCGCAGCGCCGAGGTGCTGCACCCGTCGGCCGCCACCACGACCGTGCGCGTGCGCGACGGGCAGCCCGTCGTCCAGGACGGACCGTTCGCCGACACGAAAGAGCAGCTCGGCGGCAGCTTCGTGATCGAGGTGGACGACCTCGACGCCGCGATCGCCTGGGCCGCCAAGGCGCCGTCCGTCGAGTGGGGCGCGGTCGAGGTGCGCCCTGTCGCGACGCGCTTCGCGGACGGCGCGTGGCAGGGCGCTTCGCCGGTCCGGTAGACACGACCGGCGCGGGCGCCGATCGCCGCGACCCCCGGAGGATCCATCGGATCCGAGAACGCCAGGAGGCGACATGAGCACGGCCGAGGAGGTTCGGACCGCCGCCGAGCGCGCGGTCCGTGCCTCTTACGGTCGGCTCGTCGCGCTCCTGGCGGCCGGGACCGGAGACCTCGCGCTCGCCGAGGACTGCCTCGCCGACGCCCTCGAACGCGCCCTGCGCACCTGGCCCGATGTCGGCGTGCCGGACAACCCGGAAGGATGGCTGCTCACCGTGGCCCGCAACAGACTGCGCGACGTGTGGGGCTCCGCGGCACGCCGCACGAACGCCCCGCTCGACGACGCTCTGGGTGACGTCGATGCCGGAATGGACGTCACCGCCCTGGTGGAGCGCGCCGACGCGATCCCTGATCGGCGACTGGAACTGCTGTTCGCGTGCGCGCACCCCGCGATCGATCAGAGCATCCGCACGCCGCTCATGCTGCAGGCCGTGCTCGGCTTCGACGCCGCCGAGGTGGCGCAGGCCTTCGACGTCGAGCTCGCGGCCATGGCGCAGCGCCTCGTGCGGGCCAAGCGCAAGATCCGCGACGCGGGGATCCCCTTCACCCTTCCCGTGCGCGCCGACATGCCCGCCCGCACGACCGCGGTGCTCGAGGCGATCTACGGCGCCTATGCGCTGGACTGGCTGGACCGGCACGACGACGTGCGGACCTCGCTCGCCGATGAGGCGCGCTGGCTCGCCGTGCTCACCGCGACCCTGCTCGACACGGATCCGGAGGCGTGGGGACTTGCGGCGCTGCTCACGCTCGCGCAGTCCCGGGCGCCCGCGCGCATCGGCGATCCCTGGCCCGCACTGGACGAGCAGGATCCGGCGCTGTGGGACCGCGAGCTCATCGCGGAGGGCGAGGCGCTGCTGCACCGCGCCGCGAAGCTCAGCGGCGTCGCCGGGGGAGGAGAGCCGGGGCGGTTCCAGCTCGAGGCGGCGATCCAGTCGGTGCACTGCGACCGGGCCCGCACCGGCGCGACGGATCGCGAGGCGCTGCTGCGCCTCTACCGCGGCCTCGTGCGGATCGCCCCGACGCGCGGGGCGCGGGACGCGCTCGCGGCGGTCGAAGGACGCGCTGTGGACTAGGCGCGGCTGGTCGGAACGTCGGCGGTCGTTCCGGGGACGTCATCAGCGCGTCGTGTCCAGGAACCCCCGCCGGAACCCCTCGGCGACGGCCGAGGCCCGATCGCCGACGCCGAGCTTGGCGTAGATGCTGAGCAGGTGCGTCTTGACCGTGCCCTCGCTCACGTGCAGGCGATCTCCGGCGGCGCGGTTGGTCGCACCATCGGCGATGAGGCCCAGGATCTCGAGCTCGCGCGGCGTGAGCAGGCTCGCCTCCGGGGTGCGCACGCGCCCGACCAGGCGCGACGCCACCTCGGGCGAGAGCACCGTCCTGCCGGCCGCCGCCCCGCGGATCGCCGTCAGGAGCTCATCGCGGGAGGCGTCCTTGAGCAGGTATCCGGTGGCGCCGGCCGCGATCGCGGGGAGCACATCGGCGTCCGCGTCGAACGTCGTCAGCACCACCACCCGGCTGGGGATGCCGCGGCGGGCGAACTCCCGCAGGGCCGCGACGCCGTCCATCCGGGGCATCCGCAGATCCATGAGCACCACATCGGGCACGAGCACCTCGGCCAGCGCGATCGCCTCGGCGCCATCCGAGGCCTCGCCGACGACCTCGATGCCTTCTGCGGATCCGACCATGCCGACGATTCCGTCCCGCACGACCGGGTGATCGTCGACGACGAGCAGGGTGAGCGCGCTCACGCCGACACCTCCGCCCGCACCACGGTGCCGCGTCCGGGGCGGGCCTCGACGATGAGGCTGCCGGCGGAGGACTCCAGCCGCTCGCGCATCGCGATGAGCCCGTAGCCCCCGGATCCCGCGGCGGCGTTCTGCAGGCGCTCGACGGCGTCGAAGCCGCGGCCGTCGTCCCGCACTTCGAGGCGCACCCCGGCCAGATCCGTCCGCAGCGCGATCGTCACGCGGTGCGCCGCGGCATGCTTCTCGACGTTCGCGAGCGCCTCCTGCGCCATGCGCAGCAGCGCGACCTCGGTCTCGGTCGGCAGCGGGCGGGCCGTGCCGGTCACCGTGACCGCGGAGGGGACGCCGGTGCGCGCCGACCACGAGCGCGCGACACCGGAGAGGGCGTCGGCGAGCGAGGTCTGCTCGAGCGCGGCGGGACGCAGGGCCTGCACCGAGCGCCGCGCCTCGGCGAGCCCGTCTCGGGCCAGGGCGAGCGCGGACTCGGTGTGGCGGCGGCGGATCGCCTCGTCGGAAGCCTGCTCGGCCGCCTGCAGCTGCGTGATGATGCCGGTGAAGCCCTGGGCGAGCGTGTCGTGGATCTCGCGGGCGAGGCGCGCGCGCTCGTCCTGTACGGCGGTGCGGTGCTGGGTCTGCTCGGCCCGACGCAGGCCGAAGGACAGCCCGCACATCACGACGACGTTCAGCATGATCACCGCGATGGTCCCTGCGACGCCGGCCGGATCCGCACGGAATCCGGAGCTCTGCGCGAGGCCCGCGACGACGGCGGTCCCCGCGACCGGGAGCAGCTCCCACGGCCAGTCGACGAGCGAGTACGCGAACGAGAAGGTCGCGATCGCGAGGAACCCGAACGTGCCCTCGCGCAGCACGAGCAGGAGGTTGAGCGCGATCGCCCCGGTCAGGAACACCGCGATCGCGGCTGGTCGATCGCGCCAGCGGAACGGCAGGGTGCGCATCACGAGGACCCACAGCCCGTAGGCCGCGCAGAGCGCCAGTGTCGGGCCCAGCTGGGACCAGCGGCCCCACTGCACGGGCACCACGAACGCGACCAGCAGCCCCAGCACAACGTAAGGGGCGATCGCGAGCACGCTCCGCCAGCGCGAGTCCATCACGGCCCGACCCTACGCCGACTTCGGGAAATGAGCGCCCATGCGGGGCAGGTTCACCAGGATCGCGACCGGAAGCAGGAGCAGCCCGCAGACCGCCTGCTCGACGCGCACCCAGTCGGGGAGGAAGCCGGGGATCGAGACGATCACGACGACCGCGGCGACGATGATCGGACTCACGATCCGCAGGCGCACCCAGGCGCCGCGGGATCCGCGGGCCGCGGAGAGCGCGATCGCCAGCACGACGATCGCGCTCGCGAGCACGAGGGAGCAGCGGATCCAGATCGCGGTGTCGAAGCCGAGCCCGGTGGCGCTCGCGACGCCGAGGTAGGCGATCATGGCGGCGCTGACGGCGACGAAGGCCGCGCTGAAGAGGAGGACCGGACGGAACGCCGCGCGGCGGGCCGTCGCGAGGGTGCGGTCGGCGGTGAGGGGGAGTGTCTTGTTCATGTATCCAGCGTCCTCAGGCGCGGCGCCGCGGGGATCCACCGATCGGTCAGGGTCGAACACCGATCGGTCGGGCGAGGACGGTTCGGTCCGCACGGATCGCGTCGTCCGCTCATTGCACACCGATTGCGTGAAGCGCGGCCTCAGGGGAGCTTCGCTCGCCGACCATGGGGTCATGTCAGAGCGCACGCAGTCGAAGTCACCATTGCCCGGCACCCCGTTACATGTAACGATGAGCGACATGGGCGTCAATGAGCGGGTGGGGGAGTATCGGCGGCGAATGCGCGAGCGCGGTTTCCGTCCGATGCAGGTCTGGGTGCCCGATGTGCGCAGCGCCTCGTTCGCGGGGGAGGCGCATCGCCAGGCCGCGTTGAGCGCCGGCGCGGCATCGGCGACCGAGGATCAGGCGTTCATCGAGGCCGTGTCGGTGGAGTGGGAAGACGAATGATCCGCGGCGAGCTCTGGACGGTCGCCGGCGGTGCGTACGCGTCGAAGCCTCGGCCGGCGTTGATCATCCAGGACGACCTGTTCGCCGCCACGGCGTCCGTGACCGTGCTGCCGTTGACCGGTGCCGTGATCGATGCCCCGTTGTTGAGGGTTCGCATCCGCCCCGGCGAGCTCTCGGGCCTGACGAAGGAGAGCGACGTGATGATCGACAAGGCCACGTCCGTCCGACGGCAGAACGTCGATGCGCGGATCGGGCGGCTGTCTGCCGATCAGCTCACGGAGGTCGAGCGGCTGCTGATGGTGTACCTCGGAATGGCGCGCTGAAGTCCTGCGCCCGCGAGGCTGAGATCGTGCGCGCGCGATGTACGGCGCAATAGTCTGCTCTCAGCTCATCCGCGCGGCGCCGCCCCGACCGAGCATCTCGACGAAAGGGACGCGTCATGACGAGCGATGAGGATCCGGCGGCGCGCATCGCGCGGCTCGAAACCGAGAACGAGGCGTTGCGCAACAGTGCGGAACGGCGCTCCGCGGCATGGTGGCGCAGCGCCGGATCGGCGATCCTGATCGTGCTCGGACTCGTCCTCGGATCCGTCAGTGCCGTCACCGGCTATGTCAACGCGCTGCTCACCGACACGGATCAGTTCGTCGCGACCTTCGCGCCGCTCGCCGCGGATCCCGCCGTGCAGACGGTCCTGGTGAATGCGACGAACCAGGTGATCGACCGGCAGGTCGACATCCCCGCGCTCACGAGCGATGTGTTCGACGGCCTGCGCGCCCTGGACATGCCGCCCAAGGCCTCGGTGGCGCTGGGTCTGCTGGAGGCTCCGGTCGCCCAAGGGGCGCAGAACCTCGTGCACGGCATGGTCCAGAACGTGATCACCTCGCCCACGTTCGCGGACGTGTGGAAGCAGGCGCTGAGCGTCTCGCACACGCAGGCCCTCGCTGTGCTGCAAGGCGCCCCCGATGCCGCGCTCGCCGCGGGCTCGGACGGCGGGCTGCGGCTGCAGCTGGGCCCGATCCTCGACGGGGTCCGCACCCGCCTGCTGGCCGAGGGCGTGACGTTCGCCCAGGCCATCCCCACGACGGATCAGACGATCGTGCTCGTCCACAACGCGTCGCTGGGCAAGGCCGTCACCGTCTATGGGCTCGTGGTGACCGTCTCCACCTGGCTGCCGTGGATCGCACTGGCCCTGCTGCTCGCCGGCGTACTGGTGGCACGGCAGCGCCGACGCACGGTCCTGGCCGCCGGAATCGCCGCGACCGTGATCATGGTGCTGATGCTGGCGGCGATCGCCGTCGGGCGTGCGGTCGGGGTCGGCGCGCTCGCATCCGGCGGATCCGTCATCACGCCGGCAGCGGCCGGATCCGTGTTCGACCAGATCACGGCGCCGCTCACACAGCGCATCCTCGCCCTCGGCCTGCTCGCCCTCGTGGTGGCCCTCGTCGCATGGGTCATCGGCACCTCTCGCTCCGCGCGGGCCGTCCGCCGCGCCGGAGACAGGGTCGCCGATGCCGTGCGCCCCGGTGCTCCTCGCACGTCGGCCGAGGTCGAGCCGACCGGGCCCGCCCGTCTCGGCGACTGGATCGACCGCTCGCACCGGTGGATCCTCGTCGTGGTCGCGCTCGTCGCCGCAGCCGTCGTGCTGCTCGTGCACCCGCTCACGGCGTGGCTCGTGCTGTGGGTGCTGCTGGGCGCGCTGCTCGTCCTCGTCGCCGTGGAGCTGCTGCGCCGGCCCGCGCGGGACTGAGCCGACTGCCGGCGGATCAGGGGCGGACGCGGACCGTACGTCCGTCGTACGTCACGAGGTCGCCGTCGACGAGCTGCCGTCCGCGGCGGCGGTCCACCTCGCCGTTCACGCGCACGTACCCGTCGATGATCGCCTCCTTGGCGTCGCCGCCGGAGTCGAGCAGTCCGGCGAACTTCAGGAACTGTCCGAGCCGGATGCTCTCGCCCCCGATGGAGATGTCATCGCTCATGCGGTCCACGGGAACGTCCGCTCCTTGTCGAGTTCGCCATCGCGTCCGATCGCGGACAGACTGTCGCCGCCCCCGCGCAGGCACAGCCACTTCAGCGGGCGATCGGCATCGGCGGCGCTGTGCACGGCCCGCCAGGTCTCGGGCGCGACGCGCACCACGGTGCCCGCCTGCACGTCGACCACGTCGTCGTCGAGCGCCATCTGCCCGCGCCCCTCGAGGAACACGTAGAGCTCCTCGAAGCGGTCGTGCCGGTGCCAGAACGGCGAGCTCGCACCGGGATCCGTCGCGTTCGCCGACATCCCGAGGTACCTCGCCGCCTCCCCGTCGACGAACCTCTTCCCGGTCCCCTCCGCGACACCCCAGGTGTCGATTCCGCCGATCTCGCTCACGTCGTAGCCACTCATGCCGCCACGCTATCCCAGCGGACGGTGGGTGCGATCGACGCGCCAGGCGAGCCGACGCCTCCTCGCAGCATCCGCGCCCCCCTGTGGTGGCGTTGCTGCGAGGGGGCGCCGACGCTCAGAGGGGGCGTCGACACCAGGAGTGGGCGGCCGAGCCCGGCGATCCCGCGAACGGGCCTACTTCTTCTGCGGCGCGAACGGGGTGCCGAGCTCCTGCGCGAGGGACTGGAAGATCCGGGTCGCGGGGGAACTGCAGGGCAGATCCGTCGGGTTGTCGGTCAACGTCCTGGCATCGCTCGGGCAGTCGCCGGAGGGGATGTCGCTGTTGACCATCGTGATGATCGTGGTGTCGTCCTTGGTGCTGTAGAACATCGAGGTGTTGTAGCCGGGCAGCTCCCCGGCGTGGCCGACCCAGCCGTTCTGGCAGCCCCAGCCGATGCCGTACCCGCCGTTGCCGGGCCCGTTGAACTCGCGGAACGACGTGAGCCGCTCGATCTGGTCCTTCGCCGGCACGAGCCCCGCACCGGTCGCCTCCGCCCGTCCGAACTTCAGCAGGTCCTGCGCGCTCGAGATCAGCTCACCGGCGGTCCAGCCCCAGGAGGGGTTCCAGTTCGTCGTGTTCGCCGGGTTCTCCGGGGTGCCATGCCCGCCCTGCAGGGTGAATCCCTGCGCGTGCGGATCCGGGAACGCGGCGGATCCGGCCGGGAAGATCGTGTGCGTGAGGCCGAGCGGGGTGAGGATCTTCTCCGCCAGCACGTCCTGGAAGCTCTTGCCCGTCACCTTCTCGATCACGAAGCCCAGCAGGATCGTGTTGGTGTTCGAGTAGTCGAACGCGGTCCCGGGCGTGAAGTCCTGCGGCTTCAGGCCCAGGCCGGCCTTGAGCAGCTCCTCGGGCTTCCACACCCGGTCGGGCTCGGAGAAGAAGATCTTCTGCCAGGCGGGGTCCTTCGTGTAGCTCGTCACCGAGCTGCTCATGTCCGCGAGCATGCGGATCGTGACCTCGTCGCCGCGCGGCACGCCGTCGACGTACTTCGAGATCTTGTCGTCGAGGCTCAGCTTGCCCTCGGCCGCGAGCTGCAGGGTCAGGGTTCCGGTGAAGGGCTTCGTGATGGATCCGACGCGCTGGTAGACATCGGTCGTCATCGGGGCGCCGGTGGACGGATCCGCCACGCCGTAGGCCTTGAAGAACAGCCCCTTCGGCGACTGCACGGCCACGATGGCGCCCTTCGCGGACGTCTGGGCGAAGGCGGCCTGCGCGGTCTTGTCGATGGTCGCGGTCAGGTCTTCGGGAAGTGCCGAGGTCGGCAGATCCGCGGTTCGCGTCACGACGGCCGAGGGGTCGGCGACGCATGTCGAGACCGCGGGCACCGCGGATGACGGGGTTCCGGTGCCCGTCGAGGTGGGGCCGGTCGAGGGTTGCGCCGAGCAGCCGGCGAGGACGAGCAGGGCGGCCGCGAGCGCGATCGGCCTCGCGAGACGAGCGGTGACCATGGCGGAGCTCCTTCAGGCGGATCAGTCCTTCCCCACAGGAGACTCTGGCACCGGCGGAGTCTGCGAGGAATAGACGTAGGCCCATTCCGCCCGCCGCCGCGTCCCGGGAGACTGGTGAGCGCATGGGGATGCTCGAGGGGGGATCGGGGGTCGGATCCGCACATGCGGTGTTCCGGTGTGTGCGACGAGGAGGCTCACGATGATGGCGGAGACCGATCGCCACCTCGCTCATGAAGAGCGTCTACGGAGGTTGAGATGATGCCGTCCCCCCGCCGCACTCCGCGCGACTCCCACCGCACAGGGCGCGACCTGCGCCGCGCCCTGGCGCTCGCCGCCGTCGCCGGAGCGCTCGTCCTGGCCGGCTGCTCCGGTCCCTCCGCCGCGTCGTCGCGCACGCCCTCGCCGTCAGCGACCCCGACGGCCGCGGCGGCGGCCGCGTGCGTCGCGGATCCGGCCAAGACCGTCGCCGCGAAGCCCGGGGCGAAGACGATGTCCGCGCTGTCCGCGGAGACGGTCGCCACGCTCGACGCCGCCGCGGCCAAGGCCTTCGCCCTGGGCGCTTCCCCTGGCGCGGTCGTCGGCGTGCGCACGCCCGAGGGCACCTGGACGAAGGCCTACGGATCCGCGGATCCGGCGGCGGGCACGCCGATGCAGGTGGGCATGCACACCCGCGTCGCGTCGCTCACCAAGATGTACACCGCGACGATCGTGCTGCAGCTGGCCCATGAGGGCAAGCTCGCCCTCGCCGACACCATTGCGAAGTACGTGGACGGGATCCCGAACGGCGACAAGATCACGCTCACCCAGCTGGCCGACATGACCAGCGGCGTCGCGAGCTACACGATGAACGAGAAGCTCCTGCAGAAGTACTTCGCGGATCCGACCGCGGTCTACACGCCGGAGGAGATCATCGAGGCGGGCGTCGCCGTGTCGCCCCTGTTCCCGCCGGGGGAGAGCTTCGCGTACTCGAACACGAACACGGTGCTGCTCGGGAAGGTGATCGAGAAGGTGACGGGCCAGGACATCGGCCAGGTCATGCAGGAGCGGATCTTCGACCCGCTGCACCTGACGAACACGTCGTGGCCTGGCACTTCTGCCGCGCTCCCCGAGCCGTACGCGCACGGCTACACGCTGAACGGCAACACCGCGACCCCCGACGCGCCGACCGATTCCACGGACTGGAACCCGTCGTGGAGCTTCACCGCCGGCGAGATCATCTCCGACATCGACGACCTGCTGACGATGGGCCGCGCCCTCGGCACCGGGCAGGGGCTGGTCGACGCGAAGACGCAGACCCTGCGGCTGACGTCGTTCTCGCCGATCGGCTACGGCTTCGGGCTGAGCTGCTCGCAGGGGTGGGTCGGGCACACCGGCGACCTCTCCGGCTACAACACCTCGCTCTTCTACGACACGGCGACCGACACCACGGTCGCGGTGCAGACCAACAGCGACATCGCATCGGGCGGGTGCACGACATCGCCCACGCTCACCGACGATCCGGGCGACGCGATCTGTCAGACGCCCGCGGTGCGCCTCCTCGTCGCCCTCACCGCCGAGCTGGGGACGGCGTACACGCCGCCGCCGCGGAAGTAGGCGTCGGCCGCCCGCGAAGGGGGCTACGTTTCGTCTCGGTCGCTTCGCGTCCTCGCTCAACGGCCGGGGATGGATCCCGCTAGCGGTACTCCTCCGCCACGGACGCCAGGAAGCGCAGGACCGCGAGCACCCTGCGGTGGTCTTCCCCGTCGACGGCGAGTCCCAGGGCGGTGTAGATGTGCGAGGTGTGCTGCACGACCGCCTTCTCGGAGAGGAACAGCTCCGTCGCGATCCGCGCATTGCTGCGCCCCTCCGCCATGAGCGAGAGCACCTCGAGCTGGCGCGGGGTGAGCGATCCGACCGCCCCGCTCGCGCGGCTCGCGCGCGTGACCAGCACGGCGACGACCTCGGGATCCAGGGCCGTGCCGCCGGCGGCGACGCGGCGCAGGTCCGCGGTGAAGGTGGTGACGTCGGCGATGCGCTGCTTGAGCAGATAGCCGAAGCCGCCGCCGTTCTGATCGAGCAGCTCGGTCGCGTAACGGCGCTGCACGTACTGCGAGAGCACGACGACCGGGATCCCGGGATGCGTCTCACGGATCCGGAGAGCGGCGATCAGCCCCTCGTCGGTGTGGGTCGGAGGCATCCTGATGTCGGTGATGACCAGCTCCGGCTCGAGCAGATCCACCTGCTCGAGCAGCGCCGCGGCGTCGCCGACGGCCGCCACGACCTCGAAACCGTCCTGTGCGAGCAGATGCCGCAGGCCCTCGCGCAGCAGCACCTCGTCCTCGCCGATGATCACGCGCATGGCAGCTCCACCCTCACCTCGGTGCCGTGTCCTGGATCCGATCGCATCCGCAGGCTGCCGCCCAGGGCGTCGACGCGGTCGAGCAGGCCGTGCAGGCCCGCACCGCGGTCGACGCTCGCCCCGCCCACCCCGTTGTCACGGACGACGATGTGCAGCCGTCCCGCGTCGGCGTGCAGGGTGACGCGCACCCAGGACGCCTTCGAGTGCTTGACGGTGTTCGTCAGGGCCTCGGCGATGATGAAGTACGCGGTGTGGGCCGTGGTGGACGAGATCGCCGCATCCTCGACGTCGGTCTCGAGGGACGCCGGGATCGCCAGCCGATCGACGAGGTCCTCCGCGGCGGCCGTGAGCCCGCGTTCCGTGAGCGTGACCGGCAGCACATTGTGCACGAGGCGGCGGAGGTCGGCCGCGGCCTCGTCGATCCCGTGTCGCAGTCGCGCCGAGGCCTCGCTGGTGTCCGCGCTCGCGTCGGGGGCGTTGGCGATGGTCTGCGCGGCGAGGGCCAGCAGCACGAGCTGCACCTGGATGCCGTCGTGCAGGTCCTGCGCGATGCGCGAGCGCTCCCGGTCGGCGGTCTCGACGAGGCGGATCCGTGACTGCGTGAGCGCGTCGTTGCTCGCGAGCAGCTCTGCGGTGAGGCGCTCGCGGTCGATCGCGATCGCGAGGACGTCGCCCGCGCGTCGCACCGGCGCCGGATCCGCAGTCATCCGGGTGTCGTAGACGATCGCACCCACGAGCCGTGAGTCGACCCGGATCTCGCACCAGCCGCGGTCGGGTCCGCGCTGGGCGGGGTCGACCGGGCCGCCGCTCTCGTCGACGTACTCGTCGCGCTCCGGCGACCAGTAGACGACCCGCAGCGAGTCGTCGCCCAGCGTGCCGGCCAGCGCGCGGGCGACGGCAGGACCGCCGGCGCCGGTGATGCCGAGCCAGGCGCTCAGCGGCTCCAGTGCTCCGGTGCGGCGGAATCCGCCGAGCAGCACTCCGAGCAGGAACGCGACGGGCATGGCCGCGGAGACGATGAGCTGGATCACCCCGCCGAGCGACGGATCCCACCCGAGTGCGCCGACGATCGTGGGCGCGAAGGCGAGCAGCAGCACGGCGACGATGCCGTAGCCGAAAAGGGGCAGCAGCACGCGCCGGTGGCCGGGATCGGCGACGATGAGACGGCGGACCAGCACGATCGCGGTGAGCACCATGACGGTGATCCCGAGGGTCTTCTGCACCGCGGCGACCACCGGGATGGCGCCCTGCGCCGTCCCGGAGAGCACGACGAGGACGAGCTGGGACACGGGACAGGCCACCCAGCCCAGCACGACGGTGGTGATCGACAGCCGGCCGCGCAGGCGCCCGGACGGGAACGCGTGCAGCAGATGCATGGTCATCGCGAGCGGGCTCGTCGCGAAGATCGCGCTCAGCACTGAGAGCGCGTCGACTCCGAGGTTCACGAGCCCGGCGAGGAACAGGGCGATCCCGCCGACCACGAGCAGCAGGCCCGTGTTGTTGTGCGGGCGACGCCACCACGCGAGCAGGCCCGCGGCGACCCAGATCCAGAAGACGCCGGTGAACAGCGCGACCACCCAGAGCGTGTCGGGCGTGCGCAGCCCGATCCCGAGCTCGACCACGCCCAGCAGGAGCGCGAACGCCGCGATCATGACGAGTGCGGTGGGCAGCGGGCGCTCCGAGCCGCGGCGCGGACGCACGGCGGAAGACAGGTCGACGGTTCCCGGATCCGCCATCGCCTCTCCTCTTCGCCCCTCGCGACGCTTCGCTCTTCGCGATGTTTCGCTCTTCGCGATGCGCACACCCCATGATGTCGCGCCGCAGGGGCGGTGACCATGGGCTTGAGTCCCGTGCTGGGGCGGTGCGCCGGCTTCGACCGCGTGGTTGCGGTGTGGGCTCTGCCGTGTGGGCTCTGCCGTGTGGGCTCTGCCGTGTGGGGCTCCGGCAACGTCGAGGCCCCCTCGCAGGGTCGGCGCCCCCTCGCATGGCCGTTCGTCAGAGGGGGCGTGGATCCCCAGAGGGGGCGTCGACGGAACCCCCAGCCCCAACGCTCAGCTCACCTCGATGCCAAGCCCGCCCCGCAACCAGGCCAGCACGCGCTCAGGCGAAGCGGACGGTCTGCTGGATCCGGGTTCGCACGTCGAACAGCTCGGTGCCGCCGATCGTCCGGGATCCGGGCACACCGGACCGAAGCAGAGTGCGGAGGGCGCTGCGGCGCGCGACCACCACGGTCGTGCCGCGGATCGCGCCGAGGGGCGTGGTCGCCTGCGCCAGGTCGTCGTCGGGGAGCACCAGGATCGCCCCGCCGAAGCGCACCCGCGCCGAGCGTGCGACCGTGCGCACCTGCGTCACCAGCGCCGTGATCGGGGCGCGGGGCCCGGCCCCGGAGCTGATGACCTCACCGCCGCGGAAGCGCGCGATCTCGCCGAAGTCGGCCGACATCACGCCGTACAGCCCGGATGGTCCGAGCACGATGTGGTCGAGCGTGTCGGGGGGTGCCGGGACCGAAGCGCCCGCGCCGCCGGCACCGCCGAAGCCGGTCGGAGTGCCAGGCACCGCCACGTCGTGCCAGGCGGTGAAGCCCATGCCCAGATCGGCGACGGAGCGGGCGGTGTGCTCCTCGGCGAGGGCGTGCGCGAGGACTCGGCGCAGCTCGCGGGGAATCGTGCGCACGAACGCGGGGTCGTACGGATCCGGCACGTCCGACCCGGCCCACGCGTGCACCTGCGCGACGTAGTGACGCCGCCGGCTCGCGCCGGCCTCGCCGTAGGCCTTCGCACGCGGGCGGGTGTCGGTGCGTGCGGCCGGCGCTCGCCAGCCGTCCCACGCGACTTCGTCGTCGGAGAACCCGTGCCCGCGGTCGTAGACGGCGCGGAGCTCTGGTGTGCCGACGAGCTCCCAGGCGCGCTGCACCTGGATGAACACGGTCGCATCGCCGCCCGTATCGGGGTGCGTGCGGCGCAGCTGCAGCCGGTAGGCGCGACGAAGCTCCTCGTCGTCGATGGTCGCGACGACGCCGAGCACCTCGTACGCGGACGCGGAGAGCGGGCTGTCGAACATCGCCCTCCTCGGGTGGTCTGCGGCGGTGGAACAGCGCAGTACAGGCTATCCGGTCGATGTCGGAGGCCGCTCGTAGGCTCGGGATGACGACGAGAGGATCCCTCATGGCGATGATCGACCCCGCCACTCCGACCGGCTACACGACCGTTGCGCCCTGGGTCGTGACCGACGACACCGGCGCTCTGCTCGACTTCATCGCGGGTGCCTTCGAGGGCGAGGAGCTCGCCCGGGTGCAGACCGCGGACGGCTCGATCGGCCACGGTGAGATCCGTGTCGGTGACACCGTGGTGCTGGCCTTCGACCGGCGCCAGGACTGGCCGGTGATGCCGAGCCTGCTGCGCGTCTGGGTGGCCGACGCCGATGCCGCCTTCGCGCGGGCGCTGGACCGCGGCGCGACGATCGTGACCGAGCTCGGCGACAACGCCTTCGGGCAGCGCGGCGGGCGCGTGAAGGATCCGTTCGGCAACATCTGGTGGGTGACGGCCCAGGTCGAGGACGTGCCGGAGGAAGTCATGTGGCAACGCCTGCAGGAGCCGCGCTACGCCGAGAACATGCGGTACGCGCAGGAATCGCTCGACGCGGCGCTGACAGGGGCCGCATCGAACTGGAGCAGCGCGCCACTGCGTTCCGACGACGCCCGCTGAGCACGGCACCGCGTGGGCGGGCTGAGCGCGGCGCCCGCTGAACAGCACCGCGCGGGCGGGCTGGCTGAGCACGGCACCGCGCGCGACGGCCGCGGCACCGCGCGCAACGGCACGGCACCGCACGGGCGGAGCGCGTCCGAGCCAGGCCGGGCCGGCACGACCTCCGGTCAGGTCGTGCTGTTGAACGTCACCCACTCGTCCCAGGTGAGCGGGGTGCCGCGCTGGGCGGCGCGACCGGCGGCGATCTCACCGAGCCCGGCGAGATAGAGGTCGAGCTGGCGGAGATTGAGCTCCACGGCGCGCTCCCGTCCGACCGCCAGGTGCGGCCGGAGGTGGCTCAAGGTGATCATGATCTCTCCGGACGAGTAGTCCTCCGGCACCAGACCACGTGCCAGGTCGAGGGCGATGAGAGCCTCGAGGGCATCGCGCAGGCGGTCCGCCGCGGCGTCGATCTCCGCGGAGGTGGGCAGCAGCAGGCCGAAGGTCGTGGCGAGCGGGCTCGCCGCCTCCTCGAGGTGCCGGGTCATGAACCGCCCCACGGCGAAGGGCGGGCGCTCCCGCGCCACCTCGGTCGCGATCGTCGTCACGTCGTCCAGCGCCAGCAGGCGCAGAGCGTGAACAAGCTCGTCCTTCGAGCGATACCGACGGTAGATCGTGCCGACGCCCACCCCGGCGCGCTGCGCGATCGCCGAGGTCGGCGCGTCGAACCCTCGGGCGGCGAACACGTCGCGCGCGGCTTCCAGCACGGTGCGGTCGTTCGCACGCGCTTCGCGGGCACGGCCGCGGTCGGGGAGTCCGTCCATCCTCCTCAGGCTAGCGATCCTCGTGGCGATCGGATATCTTGATCGGAACGGAGCGCTCCGTTCCGATAGAAAGGAAGCCGATGACCGCCTCGATCCCCCTCGTCGATCTCGACGACCGTTCCCTCGCACGACGGGGCATCCTGCCCGCTCTGCTCTGCGCGGTGCTGGCGTACTCGCTCATGCAGACGCTGCTCGTCCCCGCCCTGCCGCAGCTCGCCGCGAGCCTCCGGCTGGATGCCGCGGGGAGCGGTTGGATCCTCACCTCGTATCTGCTCAGCGGCGCCGTCGCGGCACCGGTCCTCGGTGCCCTGGGTGATCGCCACGGTCATCGGCGGGTGCTGCTCGTCTCGCTCGCGACGTTCATCCTCGGCGGGATCCTGTGCGCCCTCGGCGGCGGTTTCGGCGTCTTCCTGATCGGGCGGGTGCTGCAGGGCGCTGCGACCGCGGCCTTCCCGCTCGCGCTCGCGATCGTGCGGCACCACCTTCCTGTCGAGCGCCAGCCCGCGGCGATCGGGTGGCTGAGCGGCGCTCTGGGCCTGGGGGCCGGGATCGCTCTCGTCATCGGCGGCGTGATCGCCGAAGTCTCCAGCTGGCAGTGGCTGTTCGCCGTCGGCGCGCTGCTCGGCGCCGTGGCCCTCGTCCTCGTCGCCGTGCTCGTTCCGCGGCGCTCGGCGCGCACGGCGAGTGGGTCCCGCATCGACGTCGCGGGCACCGCCCTGCTGAGCGGCGGCCTGCTCGCCCTGCTGCTCGCCGTCGCGCAGGGGGCCGCCTGGGGAGCCGTCGCCGCGGCCGCCCTGCTCGTGCTCGCGGCGGTGCTGCTCGCGACGCTCTGGGTCGTCGAGCGGCGGGTGCGCGAACCGCTCATCGATGTGCGCGTCCTGGCGCGCCCGGCGATGGTGCTGGTGAACCTGCTCACTCTGATGCTGGGCTTCATCCCGTACGCCTTCTACGTCGGGTTGCCGGCGCTGTTCCAGGCCCCGCCCGGGACGGGATTCGGGATGACGGTGGCTGCGACAGGACTGGCCATGCTGCCGGGTGCCGTGCTGGTCGTCATCGGCGGGCGGCTTGCCCCGGTGCTGCTCGGCCGGATGCCGGCGGCGGTCGTGGCGGTGATCGCCCTCGGCGCGATGGCGGGCGGCAGCATCGGCTCCGCGCTGATGGCCGGATCCCTGCCCGCGATCGTCGTGTTCTTCTCCCTGGTGGGACTCGGCAACGGTCTGGGGTTCGCGCTCGCCGCCGATCTCGTCTCGCGCATGGTCCCGCGCGACGAGATCGCGGCCGCGGTCGGCGTCAACGGCGTGCTGCGCACGATCGGCTCTGCGCTCGGTGCGCCGGTGACCATGCTCGTCATCGGGGGCGCGCGCGGAGCATCGTCGTTCACGCTGCTCTTCGCGATCGCCGCGGGCGTGTCGGTGATGGGCGCGATCGTCGGAGGAGCGATCCGGGCGCCCCGGCCGGGTACCATTCCCGGGTGAGATCCCCGATGAGCCCCGACCATCCGCTGCAGCAGGACTACGAGGTGCGCTTCGACTGGGCGCGCGAGGGCCTGCGCTCGATCGCGCAGGGGGCGGGGGTCATCGTGGTGATCGACGCGATCTCGTTCACGACGACCGTGGAGCGGGCCGTGACCGAGGGCCTCGAGGTGCAGCCGTTCCCCGGCACGCGGGTCGAGGCCGAGCGGATCTCCGCCGAGCACGGCTTCGGCGAGGCCCGTCTCGCGGGACCGCGCGGGGGACCGGGGGTGACCTTGTCGCCATCGAGCCTGACCGGCGAGAACGTCGCGGCCTTCGGTGCGACCAGGGCCGTGGTGCCGTCGTTCAACGGATCCCGGCTGTCCGCCGCCGCCGCGCGTTTCGGCGTGCCGGTCCTCGCCGCGTCGTTGCGGAACCGCTCCGCCGTCGCGCAGTGGATCCTCGACCACCAGCACGCCCTCGGGCACCGCGTGAAGGTCGCCGTGGTCGCGGGCGGCGAGGTGCGCGACGACGAGACCGTGCGGTTCTCCGTCGAGGACCTGCTCACCGCCGGCGCTGTCATCGACGCCCTCGGTGCCCTCGGCATCGACGCCTGCTCGCCCGAAGCCGCCGCGGCCTGCGCCGCCTACACGGGCCTTGCCCGGGCGACCCGCCACCTGTTCACGGCATCGTCGAGCGGCGTCGAACTGCGTGAAGAAGGGCAGGGTGCGGACGTCGAGCTGGCCGCCCATACCGACGTGTCCTCGACCGTGCCGGTGCTCGTGGACGGCGTGTACCGGGTGGCGGATCCGGGCATCCGCACCTGAACGAACCGGCGGGCCCGGCCCGTCAGGCGCCCAGCGCGTCCACCAGCCGCTCCTCGGCGGAGCCGAGGTGCTCGTGCAGGAGCCGAGAGGCGAGATCCCCGTCATGGTTGCGCACGGCGTCCAGGATCGCGCGGTGCTGGGCCGCGATGTCATGGGCGTCGAGCAGGCGTCGGCCCTGCACCTGGGCCATGCAGAGGCGCGTCTCGTCCAGCAGGGTGCGGTACATGCGGGAGGTGCGTTCGCTCTCGATCCCATCGATGAGCGCGGTGTGGAAGCGGATGTCCGGATCGACGGTCGCGGCATCCGGTCCCGGGGGCAACGCGCTGATCTCGTCGTTCGCGGCGACGGCCGCCGCGGGGATGCGCGCGTCGACCGCGAGCTCTCGCAGCGCCATGCTCTCCATGCGCGCGCGGGTGCGATAGACGTCGCGCACCATGCCCGCGTCGATCGCGGCCACACGGGCGCTGCGGTGCGCGGTCCGCACGAGCAGTCCGCTCGCGACGAGCTGCTCGATGGCCGCTTTGGCGCTCGGGCGGGCGATGCCGAACTCTGCGGACACCCAGGCCTCGGTGACCGGGGCGTCGCCGGCGAGCGTCCCGTTCAGGATCCGTGCGCGCAGCACCCGACTCGTCGCCTCGACGACGCCGACGACGTCCAGGGTGCTGTTGATCATGGCAACAGCGTAGAAGACGTGAACGCGATCGGTATGCTTGTCAGACAATCTTGATCGCGCTGTCGCGAGGAGTTCCGCATGTCCGCCACCCTGACCTCGCCACTGGACGAGGCCGCCCTCGGCCCCGGTGTCCGGGTCGCCTCGCGCACGATCGACCGTTTCGCCCGGGCGCACGACGCCTCGCACTACCTGCTCGTGCCGGACGCGGTGCTCGTCCCTCAGGACGCGGCGTCCGTCGCGCGAGTGTTCGACGCCGTGCGCGCGGCAGGGCGCACCCTGACCTTCCGCTCCGGCGGCACGAGCCTCAGCGGACAGGGCGTGACCGGCGACGTCATGGTCGACACGCGCTCGGCGTTCCGCGGCATCAGCGTGAGCGCCGACGGGAGTTCCGTCGCGGCTCAGCCCGGCGCGACCGTGCGTCAGGTGAATACACGACTGGCGCGGTTCGGGCGCAAGCTCGGTCCGGATCCGGCGAGCGAGATCGCCTGCACCATCGGCGGCGTGGTCGCGGACAACTCGAGCGGCATGGCCTGCGGCATCGTGGAGAACTCCTACCGCACGATCGAGTCGATGGTGCTGGTGCTGCCGAGCGGCACGATCCTCGATACCGCGGCACCCGATGCCCTCGCTCAGCTGCGGGACCGGGAGCCCGAGATCGCCCAGGGGCTGCAGCACTTGCGCGATCGCCTCCGCGGCGACCCCGCGCTGAGCGCCGAGGTCGCGCGACAGTTCTCGATGAAGAACACGATGGGGTACGGCCTCAACTCCCTTCTCGACTTCGATGATCCGGTGCGGATCCTGGAGCACCTCGTGATCGGATCCGAGGGGACGCTCGCGTTCGTCGCGGAGGCGCGATTCCGCACGATCCCGATCCAGCCCGCGATCTCGACCGGGCTGCTCGTCTTCGACACCCTCTCCGATGCGATGGCCGCGCTGCCAGATCTGACCGCGCTCGGGCTCGCCACGATCGAGCTCATGGATGCGGCCTCGCTGCGGGTCGCGCAGGGACTCAGCACGGTGCCGGAGGCGATCGCCGGGATCGACGTGCAGGGGCACGCGGCGCTGCTCGTCGAGGTGCACGCCGCGGATGCCGACGCGCTCGCCGAGGGCACGGCGGCGACGCTCGCGCACGTCGCCTCCCTACCGCTCACTGCACCGGCGCGGATGACCGAGGATCCTGCCGAGCGCGGCGAACTCTGGACCGTCCGCAAGGGGCTGTACACCGCGGTCGCGGGAGCCCGCCCGTCGGGCACGACGGCGCTGCTCGAGGACATCGCGGTGCCGGTCGAGCGCCTGCTCGGCGTGTGCGAGGGGCTCACTGCCCTGTTCGAGAAGCATCGCTACGAGGGCTGTGTGATCTTCGGGCATGCCAAGGACGGCAACGTGCACTTCCTCGTCAACGAGCGCTTCGACGATCCCGAGGCGCTGCGCCGCTACGAGGCCTTCACCGAGGACCTCGTCGAGCTCGTGCTCGCCCACGGAGGCACCCTCAAGGCCGAGCACGGCACGGGTCGCATCATGGCGCCGTTCGTGCGGCGGCAGTACGGCGACGTGCTGACCGACATGATGTGGGAGATCAAAGGTCACATCGACCCGGACGGGATCCTCAATCCCGGCGTCGTGCTGTCGGACGATCCGAGCTCGTACCTCGCCGACCTCAAGCTCGTGCCCAGGGTCGAGGGCGAGGTCGACCGCTGCGTCGAGTGCGGGTACTGCGAGCCGACCTGCCCCAGCAAGGACGTCACCCTCACCCCGCGGCAGCGCATCGTGCTGCGCCGCGACATGACGGCCGCCTTGCATCGCGGCGATGTCGAGGTGGCCGCCGAGATCGCGCGGGACTACGACTACGACGCCGTGCAGACCTGCGCCGTCGACGGCATGTGCGGGGTCGCGTGCCCCGTCGACATCAACACGGGAGATCTCGTGCGCCGACTGCGCGCCGAGGAGGCCGGCCGGCTCGAGCAGGGCGTGTGGAACGTCGCGGCGAAGGGCTGGGGCGTGATCACCCGTGGTGGCGGTCTGGCGCTGAACGTCGCCCAAGCGCTGCCGGCGCCCCTCGTGACCGGCGTGACCAAGGTCGCCCGCGCCGTGCTCGGCGCCGACACGGTGCCGCTGTACGACGCGCGCCTCCCCGGAGGAGGCACGCGCGCGCCGCAGGCCCAGAGCCCCGTCGATGCGCAGGCCGTGCTGTTCGGATCCTGCATCGGGACGATGTTCGGGCCCGAACCCCGGTCCCTGAGCGAGCGGAGCGAGACGAAGGGCGGCGAGGGCTCCCGGGAGGCCGTGCGGCTGCTGCTGGAGCGGGCCGGGATCTCGTACAGCGTGCCGCCGGACGCCGGCGGGCTCTGCTGCGGCACCCCGTGGAAGTCCAAGGGGCAGCTCGACGGTTACACCACGATGACCGAACGCGTCCTGCCCGCGCTGTGGCGGGCGAGCCACGAGGGCGCGCTGCCCGTGGTCTGCGACGCCGCGTCATGCACCGAGGGACTGCACGTCATGCTCGCGAAGGCCGTTGCGGAGCGCCCGGAGTACGCCGCACTGCGGATCGAGGATGCGACGACCTTCCTCGCGCGGGAGGTGCTGCCGAAGCTGACCGTGCGGGAGCGCATCGGGTCGGTCGCGGTGCACCCGACGTGCTCGACGACTCAGCTCGGCGCGAACGACGCCCTGCGTGCGCTCGCCGCGGCCGTCGCGGACGAGGTGTACGTGCCGGAGGGCTGGGGCTGCTGCGCGTTCGCGGGCGACCGCGGCATGCTGCACCCCGAGCTGACCGCGAGCGCCACCGCGGTCGAGGCGGCAGAGGTCGCCGCGGCCGCCGTCGACCACGGCGGCTTCGACGCCTACGTCTCGGCGAACCGCACCTGCGAGCTCGGCATGAGCCGCGCGACCGGTCAGCCATACCGGCACGTGGTCGAGGTGCTCGAGGAGCTGACCCGGCTCTGATCCGGGCCGGTCACGGTCGTGGTCCCGTGCCTCGCTTCCACAGGACTTCTGCAACTCCGCAGGATGATTCCGCGCGGATCATCCTGCGGAGTTGGATCCGTCCTTCAGGCGTTCGGCGCAGACGAGGCGGTCAGACCCCCAGCTGCGTGCCGCTGCAGTCGAGCCCACGATAGATGCGGGGGGCGCCGTCGAGCGTGAGGGCCACGGTTCCCGCGCCGGAGGCGAGGGCCGTCTCCTGTCCGATGCAGTCGATCCGGGTCACGCTCGTGCCCGTGGCCGGAACGACGAGCGTCGTCTTGGTCGGCCACGGATCCAGCCAGAGCTCCGGTGCGGGGAAGGTGCTCCCTGCAGGGTCGTGATCGGCGTTCAGGATGTAGCCGTCCGCGCGGTTCCACAGCACCGCGAACCCGCCGTCCGGCGCGTCGAAGAGCAGGCCCTTGTTGTGGTCGTCGGCGAAGTCGAGCCAGCGGACGAAGGTGGCGCGGTCGAGCAGCCGTGCCGCGTTCGCGTAGGCGAGCAGGGACGGCTTCGCGCTGGTGTCGCGGTTCATGAGGCCGTAGTGGTACTCGGCGTCCGCGGGGTTCGCGACCTGCGGATTGCCGAGGACGCTGTCGTGGAACTGGTACCAGCACACGCAGCGGACGCCTTCCGCCTTGGCGAGGGCGAGGCTCAGGAACACGTTCTCCGCGGCGTGCCGGTAGGTGTCGTACCACCACGCGTTGGGTTTGGTGCAGGCGTACGCCTCCGTCATCCAGATCTCCTTCGGCCCGTACTGCGCGACGAGCGCCTTGAGCCGGCGGAGGCCGCCGAGGAAGTTCCAGTACGTGCCGTTCGCGCCCGCGTCCACGGGATCCTGCGGAACGAAGTCGGGCGTGAAGTTGCCCCGGCCGGGGTGGAACGCGATCCCGTCGATGAGGTCCCAGCCGCCGGCCGCGTGGAAGTTCTGCACCCACGGCTCGTCCATGCCCGCGAGCCCGTTGTTCAGGAGCTTGAGCGACGCTCCGGTGGCGACCACGCGATCGTGGACCGGGCGCAGCGCCTTGTCGACGTACGCCTGCGCGGCGGTCCCCGTGTTGAAGGGGCGGTTCAGCTCGTTGCCGACCTCGAAGTACTCGGCACCGGCCGCCACTGCGGTCGCGGTGTTGGCGGATGCCCAGGCCGTGGCCTCCGCAGCCGTCGCGGTCAGTGATGGCTGCAGCTCGATGTTGTGCGTCATGCCGCGAGTGTCGAACGCGGACGGCGGCAGGCCGGGGCCGCCGTCGTACGCGATCCGGACCCGGTCGACCCCGATGCTCTGCCAGAGGTCGAGCACGGCGGTCGCGGAGGGGACCTGCAGCCAGGGGTAGTTGGCCATCCCGAACATGCTGTCCGCGGTCGCGGGATGGTCGCGCGGCGGGATCGCGGCGAGGTTGGTGCGGGCGAAGGCCTCTGTCCCGCCGGAGACCGCCGCGACCTCGGTGACGATGAAACCGGAACCCGGCGATGTCAGGGTGAAGCTGTGATCCAGCGTTCCCGAGGCGGGTACGACGACCGGCACCGTCTGGCTCGCGAGAACCGTCCCGTTGAAGTCGCGCGCCCACCACACCAGGTCGACAGCCCGGTCGGCCGTGGCGCCGTTCGCGACCTGCGCAGAGACCGTGAGCTGCTGTCCGGCGGAATCCCACAGCCCGAACGTCCGGTCCGTCCAGACCTCGATCCCGAGATCCTGCGCCGTGCCGATCGACGCGACCGCCGAGGGGCGCTTGTCGCTGAAGAAGAAGTCCGCCCGGCTCACGACGGTGCCGTCGGACTGGAGTGCGCCGGGCGCGTGCACCCACGTCGAGTTCGTCCAGGACTGGCGGGAGCGATCGAGGATGAGCAGGCCGTGCAGCGCGCCCCAGGCCGAGGTGTGCGCGACGCCCACCGCGTCCTCGAAGGGGATTCCTCCGCCCGTGTCCCTCTTCCATTCGGTGAGGGCGACATAGCCGTCCGGCTCGGTCGCCGAGAGGATCGCGCGGCTGAACAGGAACCCGTCGGGGATGAAGGCGCCGGATCCCGAGGCGTGCCATTCGAGTCGTACGTGCCGGGTGCTGATCGAGAAGAGACCGTAGACCGCGATCGTGCCCGCGGCGGTGGGCATCGTGTAGTCCATCCGGATCGCGGGGGTGCCGTCGGCCAGCGTCACGAGCGCGGGGGTGCCGCCCGTGGACACCTGGATGCCGGTGGCGGTGTCCTTGGTCTGGAACTTGGATCCCTGCATGCGGATCACGCCCGAGCCGTCCCTGATCGCGACGCGACCGCCGGGGCTGGCGACGATGCTCACGCCGTCCGCGCTGAGCGTCACGTCGCCCGCCGCAGCATTCGCCCGGATCGGACTCTGCGCCGCGACCAGCAGCGCTCCTGCCGCGAAGGTCGCGCCGAGGAATCCTCGGCGGGTGAACCCCGCGGTGCTTTCGTTCCCGTTCGTCATCGGATCTCCCTTGATCGTGATAATGCGCATTAGCGCCAGAACGGTCCTCAGTCTGATCCCCCGTTCGCGTCGATGTCAAGAAGGGTTGCGCTTCCTGAAGATACGCATTAGCGTCGTGGTCATGCCTTGGTGATAGGCATTATCAGACAGACGCGGAGGACCGGCATGTCGGGGAAGACGGGCAAGACGACCCAGAAGGAGATCGCGCGGATCGCCGGGGTCAGCCAGACGACGGTGTCCCTCGTGCTCAACGATCGGGACGGCACGAACGTCCGGATCCCGGAGGCGACAAGGGAGCGGGTGCGACGCGCGATCGAGCAGACGACGTATGTGGCCGATCCCGCCGCGCGGAGGCTCGCGGGACTCGACAACAAGATCCTCGGCGTCTTCACCTACGAATCCGCGCTCACCGCGGAGAGCATGGACTTCTACGGTCCGCTGCTCAACGGGATCGAGCGGGCCGCCGAGCAGCACGACTGCGACCTCCTCTTCTTCACGAGCTCGCCGGTCGAGAACGGGTCGCGTCGGCTCTTCCACCGGAACACTCGGCTGCGTCTCGCCGACGGCTGCATCCTGCTCGGCCAGCACATGGACGGCGAGGAGCTGGCCCGGCTGGTCAGCGAGGGCTTCCCCTTCGTCGCCGTCGGACGACGCGACGAGGCGGAAGGCGTGCCGTACGTCGGGATCGACTACCGCGCGCTCACCCGGGATCTGATCGCGAGGGCCGCCGAGCTGGGGCACACGACCGCTGTCTACGTGCACGGGGACAGGGACACCCCCTCGTCCCGCGACCGGCTCGCCGAGATCGAGGCGGCGGGGGAGTCCGGGCCCCTGTCCTTCCGTTCCCTGCCGGATGTCGGCGGTGACCTCGCGGCGACCGCGCGCACGATCGTCGAGAGCGGTGCCACGCTCGTGGTCGCCGAAGACGCCTTCGCCGCCGAGGATCTCGCACTCGCTCTCGAGCGTCTCGGCGTCTCTCTGCCCGGCGACATCTCGCTCGCGGCGCTCGGTGAGGTGCAGAGCCACACGATCGGCGGGCTGCGCCTGTCCGGATTCCACACCCCGCGCCAGCGGATCGCATTCGAGGCGTTGAGTCTGCTCCGCGAGCTGATCGCGGCCGCGCCCGAGTACGCGGGGACGATCGACCGGCAGCGGCTCCTCAACGGCTCCCTCGAGCTCGGCGAGACGCTCGGGGCGCGTCGGGCGGACGCATGAGGGTCCTCCGTGCGGACGTCGCCGTCATCGGAGGCGGGCTCGGGGGCATCGCCGCCGCCCTCGCCGCCCTCGGTCGCGGGAAGCGCGTGATCCTGTCGGAGGAGCATGCGTGGCTGGGCGGCCAGCTCACCTCCCAGGCGGTGCCGCCCGACGAGCACATCTGGGTCGAGCAATTCGGCGTCACCGCGCGCTACCGGGCCCTCCGCGAGGGGATCCGCGCGCACTACCGCTCCTTCTACCCGCTCACCGACGCCGCCCGCCGCGACCCCCGGCTCAATCCCGGACTCGGACGCGTGAGCCGGCTCTGCCACGAGCCCCGGGTGGCCGTCGCGGTGATCGCGCAGCAGCTGGCCCCTCACCTGTCCAGCGGTCGGCTCACGATCCTCCAGCCCTACCTGCCGACGTCGGCGGCGGTGGCCGAGCACCTCGTCTCGTCCGTGATCCTGCGCCACGCCGAGGACGGCACGGAGGTGCAGGTCGAGGCGCCGTTCATCCTCGACGCCACCGAGACCGGCGAGCTCCTCCCGCTCACCGGCACCGACTTCGTCCTCGGAGCCGAGTCACGCGCCGAGACGGGCGAGCCGAGCGCCCCGGAGGACGCGGATCCCGGCAACGTTCAATCGATCTCCTGGTGCTTCGTCTTCGACCACATCGAGGGCGCCGACTTCACGATCGAGCGACCGGCGGCCTACGACTACTGGCGCGAGTACGCCCCGGCATTCTGGGGCGACCGTCTGCTCTCGTTCACCGCGCCGCAACCGCGCACGCTCGAGCCCGAATCCCGCACCTTCCACGTGAACCCGCCCTACGGCACGAGTGCCGGGGAGGACCCGCGGCAGGATCCCGGTGACCTCGACCTGTGGGAGTTCCGCCGGATCATCGCCCGTCAGAACTTCCAGCCCGGCGCATACGAGAGCGACATCGTGGTGGCCAACTGGCCGATGCTGGACTACCTGGACGGGTCGATCATCGACGATCAGGATGCCGAGACCCATCGCGCGGCGGCCAAGGAACTGTCCCGCTCCTACCTGTACTGGCTGCAGACCGAGGCGCCGCGTCCGGACGGCGGCACTGGCTGGCCCGGGCTCCGCCCCAGGGGCGACCAGACCGGTACCACCGACGGATTCGCGCAGGCCCCGTACATCCGCGAGTCCCGGCGCATCAGGGCGATCACCACCGTGGTCGAGCAGGACATCTCGGTCTCCCACCGCGGGCACGCCGGGCCGGCGACGTTCGACGACTCCGTCGGGATCGGCATGTACCGGATCGATCTGCATCCCTCGACCGGCGGCGACAACTACATCGACGTCGAATGCGCGCCGTTCGAGATCCCGCTCGGAGCGCTCGTGCCGGTCGCGACGCGCAACCTTCTCCCCGCCGCGAAGAACATCGGCACGACCCACATCACCAACGGCGCCTACCGGCTCCATCCCGTCGAGTGGAACATCGGGGAGGCCGCGGGCGAGCTCGCGAGCTTCTGCATCGACGAATCCACGCTTCCGAGACACGTGCTCTCGGACCAGGAACTGCGACAGCGGTTCCAGAACCGGCTCGTCGAGTCGGGCATCGAACTCCATTGGCCGGAGATCCTCGGCTACTAGCGACCCCCTCCTATCAAGAAAGCCCCCCATGAACACAGCAAAGAAGCTGGTCGGCGCTGCTGCCCTGGCGACGGCCGCGATCGTCGCGATCACCGGATGCAGCGCCACCCCGAGCACCCCTGCACCCACCACCGCCGCCCCGGACAGCGTGGCTCTCCGGATGACGGTATGGACCTCGAACGAAGCGCAGCTCGCGTTGTTCGCCTCGATCGCCGACGACTACAAGGCCACGCATCCCGAGATCAGGTCGATCACCTTCGACAGCCTCCCGTTCGCCGACTACAACACGACCCTGACCACGCAGATCGCCGGCGGCAACGCTCCCGATCTCGCCTGGATGGGGGATCTGTCCAAGGATCTGATCGCCTCCGACGCCCTCCTCCCGCTCACCCCCGTGCTGAAGGAGACCAAGGGATGGGGGTATGACGACCTGCTCCCCAGCGCGACCGCGGAGTTCTCCAAGGACGGGCAGCTCTACGCGTACCCGTTCTCGAACTCGCCCTACGCGCTCTACGTCAACAAGGACCTCCTCGCCGCCGCGGGCCAGTCGCTGCCCTCCTCCGGGCTGACCTGGGACGAGGTGTCGAAGGCAGGGGCGGCCGTGAACGCGGCGACGGGGAAGGCGGGGTTCGTCATCCGCGACTTCGACTTCTCCGCGTGGAACACGCTCGCCACGGTCTGGACCGGCTGGAGGGCGAGCGCGTGGAACGCCGACGGCACGAAGTGCACCTTCGATGACAGCAAGATGGTCGACGCGTTCACCTTCCTGCACGACGCCGTCTTCAAGGACTCGGCCATGCCCGGGCCCGGGACCAAGGCCGACTTCTTCGCCGGTGACTCGGCCTTCACCGTCGCCCAGGTCTCCCGGGCCTCGCTCCTCACCGGGGACTTCGGATACGAGGTCCTCCCGCTGCCGGCCGGTCCCGCCGGCAGCTACTCGGTGATCGGACAGGCGGGCGTGGGCGTCCTGCGCACGAGTGCGCACCCGCAGGAGGCGAGCTCCTTCCTCGCCTATCTCACCGGGCCGGAGAACAGCGCCAAACTCTCGCAGTTCTTCCCGTCGGCGCGCACCTCGCTGCTGACCGGCGAGAAGCTCGCGGCGAACAACAAGAAGCTCACCGCTGAGCAGCTGCAGACCGTGGTCGTCGATCAGGTCGCCGGGGCGGTCACCCTGCCCAACCACACCAGCCCCGCCGAGATCGCGCAGAAGGGCAAGACCGCCCTGGATGCGATGTGGAAGCCGGACGCAGACGTGAAGAAGGTGCTGACGTCGGTCTGCTCCGCGATCACGCCGCTCCTCGCGGGCGGACGATGACCGCCGCAGGCACCGTCACCGGGGAGGCGCGCTCCGACGCCTCCCCGGCCTCGGCCGGACCGCGTCCCGTAGCTGCGCGCCGCAGGAGGTTCTGGACGATGCGACGCCGGGACGCGGCCGCCGGATACCTCTTCATCGCGCCGCAGGTGATCGGCGTCGTGCTCTTCGTGCTGATCCCGGTGGGCCTCGCGATCTTCTACAGCCTGAACAAGTGGAACATCTTCACCGGGCAGCTCAGCTTCGTGGGAGGGGCGAACTACGCCGCGCTCGCCGCGGATCCGCAGCTGCCGAGCGTGCTGGGCGCCACCGCGGTGTTCTCCCTCGGCGTGGTCGTGCTCAACATCGGACTCGGGCTCGGCCTGGCCGTGATGCTCAACCGCCGCTTCCGCGGGGTCACGTTCTTCCGCACCCTGTTCTTCTCCCCGGTGGTGATCTCCGTCGTCGCCTGGACCCTGGTCTGGGGGTTCCTCCTCCAGGACAACGGCGGGATCAACGCGCTGCTCGCGCAGATCGGCATCCACGGGCCGAACTGGCTGCAGGAGGGGCCGACGGCGATGGGCGCCGTCATCGTGACGCAGGTCATCCGCAGCGTCGGCGTGAACATGGTCCTGTTCCTGTCCGCGCTGCAGGGCGTGCCGGGCGAGCTGTACGAGGCCGCGCGCATCGATGGCGCCGGCAACCGCACGATCTTCACGCGCATCACCCTGCCCCTCATCTCCCCGACCCTGCTGCTCACGAGCATCATCACGATCGTCGGCGCGCTGCAGGCGTTCGCGCAGATCGCCGTGCTCACCGAGGGCGGGCCTGCGCTCTCCACGACGGTGCTCGTCTACTACGTCTTCCAGCAGGCGTTCACGTTCAACAACATCGGTTACGGCTCGACCCTCGCACTGATGCTGCTCACGTTCGTCATGCTGCTCACCGTGCTGCAGTGGCAGCTCCGAAGGAAATGGGTCTTCTATGAGCACTGAGACGCTCACCGACGCGCCCGCGAGGATCCGTGTGCAGACGTCGCCGATCGCGCGGACCCGGCCCTCCCGGGGCCGGATCCTCCGCCGGATCGTGCTCTACGTCGCGCTTGGCGTGATGGCGCTGCCGTTCGTGGTTCCGACGATCTGGATGGTCGCCTCCTCGTTCAAGCCGCTCAACCAGATCTTCGCCGCTCCGCCCTCGATCTTCACCGCATCGCCGACCTGGGATGCGTACGTGCAGGCCTTCGGCTTCCAGCCCTTCGCCCGCCAGTACGCCAACAGCGTCTACATCGCGGTGGTCGTGACGCTCATCGTGCTGCTGGTGTCGAGCCTCGCCGGCTACGCCTTCGCCCGGCTGCGATTCCCGGGGCAGAACGTGCTCTTCCTGATCGTGCTCGTGGGGCTGCTGGTGCCGGGCGAAGTGACGATCGTCCCGCTCTTCCAGATGTTCAAGAGCGTGGGACTGATCAACACCCACTGGCCGCTGATCCTCGTGACGGCCCTGGCCGCGCCCTGCGTGCTGGCGACCTTCATCATGCGGCAGTTCTTCATCGCCCTGCCCGTCGAGCTGGAGGAGGCCGCGCGGCTCGACGGACTCGGCCGCCTGGCGATCTGGTGGCGGATCTGCCTGCCGCTCGCGAAGCCGGCGCTCTCGGCCGTTGCGATCCTCACGTTCCTGGCATCCTGGAACCTCTATCTGGAGCCGACGGTGTACCTGACCTCGCCGGATCTGTTCACGCTGCCGCAGGCCCTGACGCGCTACACCGACGCATACGGCGGCGAGATGTGGAACACGCAGCTGGCCGCCGCGACCATGACCGTGGTGCCCGTGCTCGTGGTGTTCCTGATCGCGCAGCGGCAGTTCGTCGAGGGGCTGGCTCACTCGGGGCTGAAGGGCTGAAGGGCTGAAGGGCTGAGACCGGGCCGGGCCGGCCTCGTGGTCCCGTGCCTCGCTTCCACAGGACTTCTGCAACTCCGCAGGATGATTCCGTGCGGATCATCCTGCGGAGTTGGATCCGTCCTTCAGGACTCGACCGGCGCGATCTCGAAGTACAGGTCCGCGTGCAGGGCGCAGCGCGGATTGAATGAGGCGGCGCACCGCGGGCAGGCGGTCACGCCGAGGTACTCGCGGATCTCGAGCTCGTGGCCGCAGACGCCGCACAGCACGGCCTTCGCGTCCTGTTCGGCCGACGGCCACGGGCGGGACGGGTGGCCGGCGGTCTCCTCATGGCAGAGGTGGCATGGGTAGTACTCGCCGCAGCACGCGAAGCGGATCGCGACGACGTCGAGCTCGGTGCGGTAGTGCACGCAGCGGGTCTGCGCGTCGACGGGACGCCCCTTGATCTCGACGTCCTCGGCACCCATGCCACGATCCTAGGCGCGGTGTGCGATCAGCCCCGGTGCACGTCCACGGGCACGATCATCGGCGTGCCGGCGACCGGATCCGGGATCACGACGGCCTCGAGGTCGAACACCTCGCGGAGCAGCTCGACCGTGACGACGTCGCCGGGAGCGCCCTCGGCGACGATGCGGCCTTCGCGCATCGCGACGAGATGGTCGGCGTAGCGCGTCGCGAGATTGAGCTCGTGCATGACGACGACGACCTGGGTGCCCCGCTCGCGCGAGAGCCGCACGAGCAGCTGGAGCAGCTCGACCTGGTGCGCGAGATCGAGGTACGTGGTCGGCTCATCGAGCAGCAGGATGTCGGGCTCCTGCGCGAGAGCCATCGCGACCCACGCGCGCTGCCGCTGCCCGCCTGAGAGCTCGTCGATCGAGCGCTCGGCGAACTCCGCCATACCCGTCACCTGCAGCGCGTCGGCCACCACCTCGTCATCGCGGTGGTCGCGTCCGCCCAGCCAGCCGCGGTGCGGGGTGCGGCCGCGGTCGACGAGGTCGGCGACGCTGATCCCGTCGGGGGCGACCGGCGCCTGCGGCAGTAGGCCCACGATGCGGGCGACCTCCTTGGTGGGCAGGTGCGCGATCGCGGTTCCGTCGAGCAGCACGGATCCGCGGCGCGGCTTCAGCAACCGGGCCAGCGTGCGCAGCAGCGTCGACTTGCCGCAGCCGTTTCCACCGACGATCATCGTGATCCCGGATCCGGGCAGGGCCAGATCCAGCCCGTCGATGACGGGATCGCCGTCGTAGCCGACGGTCAGGTCGGTCGCTTCCAGGGTGTGCGAGCTCATGCGCGCGTGCGTCCTCTCATCAGGAGCCACAGCAGGAACGGCGCGCCGATGGCGCCGGTGATCACGCCGACCGGCAGCGCGATCGGGAACAGGTGCTGCCCGACCGCATCGCCGGCGAGCACGATGATCGCGCCGAGGAGCGTCGAGACCAGGGGCAGTGCCGCGTCGCGCCGGACCAGCTGGATGGCGATGGGGCCGGCGAGGAACGCGACGAACGAGATCGGCCCGGTCAGCGAGGTCGCCACCGCGATGAGCAGCACCGCGCACAGGATCAGCAGGATCCGGGAGCGCTGCGGGCGTGCACCGAGTGCCGTCGCGGAGTCGTCGCCGAGGCGCAGCACCGGCAGCGTGCGTGCCGCCAGCAGCGCGATCACGAGCAGCGCGAGGAGCGCGGGGGCGGTCGGCGCGAGCTGGTCCCAGAGGCTGCGGCTGAGGGATCCGGCCATCCACACGGTCGCCTGCTCCGCGGCCTTGACGTCGGAGCGGGTGAGGACGTAGCTGATCACGGCCTGCAGTGCCGCGGCGACGCCGATGCCGACGAGCACGAAGCGCAGGCCGGAGAGCCCCCGTCGGTACGCGAGCATCCAGATCAGGAGAGCGGTCACGAGACCCCCGCCGATGGCGGCCCCCGAGACCACGAGTCCGGAGGCGCCGAAGAACGAGATGGCCGTGATCGCAGCCGCGCTGGATCCCGTGCTGATGCCGATCACGTCGGGGCTCGCGAGCACGTTGCGCAGCAGCGTCTGGAACAGCATGCCGCCGAGGCCGAATGCGGCCCCCGCCAACAGCGCTCCGACCGCACGGGGCAGGCGCAGCTCGACCACGGCGAAGCTCACACCTGGCACGGTCTGGCCGGCGAGCGCGCGCAGCACGTCAGGGAGGGCGAGGGTCTTCGCGCCGAACACGAGCGCGGCGCAGAACAGCGCCAGGGTGATGACGGCGAGCCCCGCGATGAGCACCGTGTCGCGGACCGCACGGCGGCGGCGGGCGGCGCGGAGCCGGTCCGCGGGCGCGGAGGCGGCGGGACGCGCGGTGTCGAGAACGGTCACAGCCCGACCGCCTTCCGCCGGCGCAGCAGCGCGATGAAGACGGGGGCTCCGATGACGCCCGTGACGATGCCCACCTCGAGCACGCCAGGGCGGGCCAGGATCCGGCCGATCACGTCGCAGACGAGCAGGAACGTCGCTCCGGCCACCGCGGACAGCGCGACGATCCAGCGGTAGTCCGCGCCGACCAGGAAGCGCACCGCGTGCGGCACCGCGAGCCCGACGAAGCCGATGGGACCTGCGAGCGCCGTCGCGGTGCCGCACAGCAGCACCACCGCGAGCACCGCGGTGAGGCGGGAGGCCCCGACGCGGACGCCCAGTCCACGGGCGACATCGTCCCCGAGCGCGAGCGCATTCAGCCGGCCGGAGCAGGCGACCGCGAGCACGGCGCCGAGGGCGAGGAGGCCGCCCAGCTGTGCCAGCGAGGAGAACGATGCGGCGGTCAGGGATCCGACCTGCCAGAAGCGGAAGCTCTCCAGCGTCGACTGGTCGACGATGAGGATCCCCGTGATCACGGCCGTCGCGATCGCCGCGACGGCCGCACCCGCGAGGGCGAGCGTCACCGGGGTCGCACCTCCGGGGCTCGCCGCGGCCGCGCCGTAGCCGACCACGACCGCCACGGCGGCTCCGGCCAGGGCGCACCACACGATCACGAGCGGCGCCTGCCACCCGAACAGGGTCATGCCCAGCACCACGAACAGTGACGCGCCGGCGTTCACGCCGAGCAGGCCGGGATCGGCGAGGGGGTTGCGGGCCATGCCCTGCATGACGGCGCCGCCCATGCCGAGTGCTGCGCCGACGAGGAGCCCGGTGATCGTCGTGGGCACGCGCGAGAGCACCGCCGCCTGATCCGTGGATCCGTCGGGTCGCAGGAACGCGTCCCACACGGCGTCGAGCGGCACGATCCGCGCGCCGAGGGCGAGGGAGAGCGCGGCGGCGGCGATCATCGCGCCCAGGCACACGACGATCGCCCACCCCGGGCTCAGGCGCACGCGACGGCGTGCACCGGAACCCGACGTGGGCGTCGTCGGCGCGGGGGCGAGACTCATCAGGCCTTGGCTGCGGCCTCGCCGAGCATCTTCGCGTAGGTCGGCAGCGCCCACGGGATCGACAGCACGGTGGGCGCGGAGACGGCCATGAGCAGCTCCTCGTCGTTCATGAGCACGACGGAGCCCTTCTTCACGGCGGGGATCCGGCTGAGCAGCGGGTCGTTCTGCAGGGTCGACAGGTCGCCGCCCTGTACGTAGACGACCGCCACGTCGGCATCGAGCTTGTCCGCCTGCTCGGCCGAGATCGTGCCGACGAAGCCCTTCTCGTTCTTGGCGAGGTCGGTGAGGGACTTCGGGGTGGCGAAGCCGAGGTCGTTCAGGTACTTCACGCGGGTGTCGTTCGGCGTGTAGTACTGCACCTTGCCGGGATCCTTCGCGTCCACCCAGATGACCATTCCGGTCTTGCCGGTGGCGGCCGGGTACTTCGCCATCTCGGTCGCCATCGCCTTCTCGGTGTCGGCGATCAGCGTCTTCGCCTCGGCGGACTTGCCCAGCGCCGTGCCGACCATCGTGGTCGAGTCGCGCCACGACGTGCCCCACGGGGCGCCGGGGTAGGCGACGGTGGGCGCGATCTTGGTGAGCGTGTCGTACTCCTGCTTCGTGAGGCCGGAGTTCGCGCCCAGGATCAGATCCGGCGAGGTGTCGGCGATCTTCTCGTAGGGGATGCCGTCGGTCTCGTCGTGCACGGGCGGCAGCTTCGCCTTGTCGGCGACGATCGCATCCTTGGTCCACTCCAGGTAGCCGTCGCCGTCCGGGTCGCCGAAGGTCGCCGTCGGGATCGTCACGGGGATGGTGCCCAGGGCGATCGCCGCGTCGAAGCTGCCCCAGCCGATCGTCGCCACGTTCTTGGGCGCGGACTCGATGACGGTCTTGCCGTAGACGTGCTCGACGGTTGCCGGGAAGGCGCCGTCGGCGGATCCGGTCCCGGTGGCGCTGGGCGCGGACCCGGTCGAGCACGCGGTCAGGGCGAGGGCGCCGGCGGTCAGGAGGCTCAGGACGGCCGCGCCGCGGCGCAGGCGGAGGGAGGGCATGGATCTCCTCGGAGAAAAGGAACGGGTAGGTAGGTAAGCCTAACCTATGCACCTTCGGCCGCAGGAAGAGACGGCTCCAGTCCCCGCGACGCGGTGCGGGTCAGAGCCCGTTCAACATCCCCAGGCACGGTCCGATCACGACGAGCCACGCCGCCGCCGAGATGATGAGCACGCCCACGCCGATGCCCCTGGTCTTCGGCCAGATGAGCAGCACCGCGCCGAGCACCACCGGCAACACGAATGCGCCGATCGAGAACGCCGTGCCGAGATTGGCCAGGCCGAAGAACAGCAACAGGGCGAGGAGCATGGATCCGCAGCCCACCGCGGTTCCGACGCCGATCCCGGCGCCGAAGCTCAACCCGGATCGGGGCGCGGCGCCGGGCTGACCGACGTACGCGGCATAGCCCCCCGGGGCACCCGGCGCTGCGGGGTAGGGCCCCGTAGCCGGGCCGCCCGGGGGAGGGGCGGTGGGTGCCACCGGACCCGGCGGAGGGACAGGTGCGGGGGTCAGAGGCGGTGCGAGCGGCGGCACCGGTGGTGCTGGCGGCTCGGGGGGACTCGGCGGTCCCGGCACCGCGGGCGGGTGCTCCGGCGGCGTCGGCGTGCGCTCCGGATCCGGTTCGGACGGGAGGTCAGGCGTGCTGTTCACTCGGGGTCCTCCTGGGGATGAGCGGGAAGGCGCCATGTCGGGCCTTCCAGACGATGCGGGCGAGCAGGAGCGGGATGGTGACGATCAAGAAGAGCTGAGGGCGGGTCAGTCCGAGCCAGGCGACGTCGTTGCCGCGCACGAATTCGACGAAGAACCGGAAGATGCCGTAGGCGGCGATGTAGAGGGTGAGGGTCTCCCCGGCGGCGATGTCGCGGTGACGCAGCCAGAACCAGAGCAGGCAGAACGCGGCCGCATGGAACGCGATCTCGTATACGAAGCTCGGGTGCAGCGGCACTCCTGCCGGGGATCCGACCCGTGCGGCGGCGGCCGGATCCAGGACGATGCCCCAGCCCGCGCCGGTCGGGGTGCCCGGACGCTCGGTGAAGAGGCAGCCGAACCGGCCGATCGCCATGGCGATCGCCACGGCGGGGGCGAACAGGTCGCCGCTGCGGTCCCGGTATCCGACGATCTTCTTCGCGACGTGCACGCCGAGCCAGGCGCCGACCAGCGCGCTCAGGATCGACGCATTGCCGTGCGTGAGCTGCGAGACGAGGTCGCGGTTCTTCGTGAGGTCGATGTGCTGCGCCCAGGTGCCGAGACGGCTCAGGATCGCCGCGCCCACCAGGGCTCCGAGCACGAGATACGCGACGCGCGGATCCGTGACGCCCCGCCGGCGGCGTTCGATGAGGAACACGATCCCCGCCGCGCCCAGGCCCAGCGCGACGAAGAAGCCGTGCGTCTCGAGCGGCGGCGCCCACGGCCCGAGCAGATCCTGCAGCGTCGGGAACATCAGATCCGCCCGATCCAGAACATCACCCAGAACGGGGTCGCGACGGCGGCGAGCACCGCGAGCAGGGACAGGTACGCGAGCACGAGACGGGTGTCGCCGAGCTTGCACTTCGACCGCAGCAGCCCCTGTCGGCGGGCGCGGGCGTAGCCGGCGATCGCGATGAGCGCGAACCCCAGGACCGCGATCGGGCCGAGCAGGCACGCGATGAGCGCGACCGTCGTGAACACGCACAGCCGCAGCGGATCGAACGGCGGGGCGGGGGATCCGACCGCCTCGTCGTAGCGGTTCAGCCCGGACAGGTCGAGCGGGGCGGGGCCAGCGGCGGAGTCGGCGGCGTCGACTGCTCCGAACTCAGTCGATTCGGGTGCGACGGGGGCGGGGCGCGCGGGAATCGCCGTCTCCGACTGAGTTCGGAACAGGTCGCGCTGCGCATCGCCCCCCGACGACATGGCTCAGTGCCCCACCGAGAGCGGAAGTCGCGTGCGGTCGCCGGCGTCGCCGCCGGCCTCGGCCACCCGGGCTCCGGCGGATCCGGTCGCGGTCGAGATGCGCGTGCGGGAGAGCGGCGCCCAGGCCTGCACGGCGCAGAACGGAGCACACTGATGCGCCGACGTCTGCTCGTTGACAGTCGCGACATGCACGCAGCACTGCGTGAGGCGCTCCTCGATCATCGTGTTGATGTCCATGAAGGGCTTGACGGTGATGCGCTTGACGCGCTCGCCGAGGAACTGGCGCAGTCGCTTGTGCTGACCGGGCAGCGCCGCGCTGGCGAGCTTCGTGAGCGTGCCGATGCCGAGGTCGCAGCCCGTGCAGATGTCCTTCCACAGGGACCCGATCGACGGGTGCGACAGCGACGACTGCTCGCTGAGCAGGTCGAGCAGCGACTGCTTGACCGAGTCCTTGAGCTTCTGGTTGATGCCGCTGTCGGCGATCCGGTTCGCGATCAGGTCGGGGTTCAGATCGAGGAACTCCTTGAGCCTGTCGTGCCCGACGAGCTTGGTGAGCGAGTTCCAGGATCCGGAGTCGTCCTTGAGCAGGTAGCCGACCGAACAGCAGTGCGGGTGGCTGCAGGGCAGTGCGGTGAGATCCTTCCAGGTGACCTCGCCGTCGGTCTGCGGCGCCAGCCGTGCCAGCACGCCGGTGTGCGTGAGGCGGTCGTGCGGGTCGATGCCCGCCGAGCGGCCGGATCCGAACACGGGCTGGATCGTGACGCCGCCCACGTAGGGCGTCTCCATGGCCCGGCGGATCACCGCGCCGATCTCGCCGTCGTTGACGCCCAGGGCCGCGGTCATCGTGAGGGTCGTGAACACGCCTGCCTCGCTGAGGCGGGCGAGTGCGCGCTCCTTGAACCGGCGGATATCCGCGCCGCGGTGGTACGCCGATGCCTCGGCGCTCTCGCCGTCGTACTGCAAGTACACCTCGACCCGCTCGCGGTGCTTCTTGAGCGTCGCGACGAGCGCGTCGTCCTGGGCGATGCGCAGGCCGTTGGAGTTCAGCAGGATGCGCACCACGGGGCGCGCCACGAGGTGCTCCAGCAGCTGCTCGAGCCACGGGTATAGGGTCGGCTCGCCGCCGGAGAGCATGAGCACGTCGATGCGGTTGTTCTCCCGCGCCAGCCGCGCGTCGACCGAGGCGAGCACTTCTGCAAGCGGGGCGATCGCGCTCGCCGCAGGGCTGGACTCCGCGAAGCACGTGGGACAGCGCAGGTTGCAGTGGTCGGTGAGGTCCTCCAGCAGGATGCAGGTGTGCTGCGTCTGCATCTCGGGAAGTCCGTCCTCGTAGGCCGAGGGCACCGGCTTGAAGTTGCCCGCGAGGTCGGGCTCGTGCACCTTGGTCGGCGCGGTCCACTGCTCGAGGTAGGTGAGGATCTCGGCCGACTCGTCGTACATCGTGCGCTGCAGCCCGTGCTCCGGGCATCCGCGCTCCAGCCAGACCCGATCGTCCCGCACGGCCAGCCAGCCGCTCAGGCGGCGGACATCGGCGAGCGGCCGATCCGGATCCTCTTCGTGGCACGTCGGGCAGAACGCGTTGACGTAGCGATGCACGCGGTAGTCGCGCAGGGGCTGGCCGGATCCGGCGGTCTTCGCGCGGGCGGGGGCACCCGCCGCACCGGGGCCTAGGCCTGCCGGAGTCTCCACGGTGGGGGTCATGGGCTCACCCTAGCGGCCGGGTGGTGCGGCATCGGGGGAGTGATCGGGGCGTGTGGACAACCGGGTCCGGTGCTCGCGTTCGCGTGCGGGCAGCACGGGACGGAGGACCGCCCTCCGGGGAAGGCGACCCTCCGTCCTGTGGTTCAGCGACGCTCGAAGAACCTCGTCGCGGCGCCCGCAGCCAGCAGCAGCACGCCGGAGACGAGCAGGAACGGGTCGTAGAACCCGGTCTGCGCGAGCGTGCTCTGCTTCGCGGTCGAGGAAGCGCGCAGGGTGCGCGCCGCCTCATTCAGGCTGTGCGTCACGTGGGACACGACCTGGACTCCCCCGTTGCCCGGAGTGATTCCTCCGATGCCGGTACCGGTTCCGGTTCCGGGAGTGCCGGTTCCGGTTCCGGGAACGGTGGGCAGACTCGGCAGGGAGCCGGTGATCCCGCCGAGGACGCCGCCGATCACGTCGGGGAGGGATCCCGTGATCCCTCCGGCGGCGCGGGTGAGCACCGCCGGAAGGGCTCCGGTGACACCGCCGACCAGTCCGCCGATGTTGCCGACGGGCAGGGACGGCAGACCCGGGAGGGTTCCGCCGTTGCCCGGGGTGCCGCCGGTGCCGGGCAGGCCCGGGATCGAGGGCAGACCGGGGACAGCAGGCAGACCCGGCAGGCTGCCGGTGATTCCGCTGAGGATCCCGCCGAGGTTCGGCAGGCTCGGGAGGGTTCCGCCGGTGCCCGTTCCGGGGAGGCCCGGGACGGTGGGCAGGCCGGGCAGGTTGTCGGTCAGGCCGCTGAGGATCCCGCCGAGGATCCCGCCGAGGTTCGGCAGACCCGGAAGGGTTCCGCCGGTTCCCGGGGTGCCGGAGTTGCCCGTTCCCGGGAGACCAGGAACTGAGGGCAGGCCGGGCAGGTTGCCGGTGATCCCGCCGAGGTTCGGCAGACCCGGAAGGGTTCCTCCGGTTCCCGGGGTGCCGGGGTTGCCGGTTCCCGGAAGGCCCGGGACGGTGGGCAGGCCGCCGGTGATTCCGCCGAGGTTCGGCAGGGTGACGGTGGCGCGGGGTGCGGTGGTGCCGGTGGTGGGGACGGCTGCGTCGACGTAGACGTTGGTGCTGTCGGTGCCGATGCGGTCGTTCGTCGCGATTCCGTGAGGGCCGGCGGTGAGATCCCAGACGTCCTTGATTCCGAGGGCGTTCAAGTTCTTACCGACGTTGAGCCCGTCAGGGGTGGCGCCCGCGTGAACACTGCCGACCCCGGGGATCGGAACCGTGACCACACCAGGCGTGCCGACGGTGCCGGGCAGGCCCGGAACGGAAGGCAGGCCCGGAAGGCCACCGGTGATCCCACTCAGGATTCCGCCGAGGTTGCCGATGGGCAGCGACGGGAGACCCGGAAGGGTTCCCCCATTGCCCGGAAGGCCCGGCAGGCCGCCACTGATTCCGCCGAGGTTGGGCAGGGTGACGGTGGCGTGGGGTGCGGTGTTGCCGGTGGTCGGAACCGCAGCGTCGACGTTCACATTGGTGTTGTCGGTGCCGATGCGGTCCGTGGTGGACACGCCCTTGGGGCCGGCGGTGAGGTCCCAGACGTCCTTGATTCCGAGGACGTCGAGGTTCTTTCCGACGTTGAGTCCGTCAGGGGTGGCGCCGGCGTGGACACTGCCCACTCCGGGGATCGGAACGGTGATCACGCCAGGCGTGCCGCCGGTGCCGGGAAGACCCGGAACCGAAGGCAGGCCCGGCAGGTTGCTGGTCAGACCACCGAGGACTCCGCCGAGGTTCGGCAGACCCGGGACGGTGGGCAGGCCCGGCAGGTTGCTGGTCAGACCACCGAGGATCCCGCCGAGGTTCGGCAGGGCCGGCAGACCAGGCAGCGATCCGCCGCTACCCGGAGTGCCGGGGTTGCCGGTTCCCGGGAGACCCGGCACGGAAGGCAGGCCGCCACTGATTCCGCCGAGGTTCGGCAGGGTCACCGTGGCGTGCGGTGCCGTGGTGCCAGTGGTCGGGACGGCCGCATCGACGTTGACGTTCGTGCTGTCGGTGCCGATGCGGTCGTTCGTCGCGATCCCATGGGGGCCGGCGGTGAGATCCCAGACGTCCTTCACTCCGAAGACGTCGAGGTTCTTTCCGACGTTGAGCCCGTCGGGGGTGGCGCCGGCGTGGACACTGCCCACTCCAGGAACCGGGACGGTGATCAGACCAGGGGTACCAGGGGTGTCGCCGGTGCCAGGAAGACCCGGAACAGAAGGCAGGCCAGGAAGGCTGCCGGTCAGACCACCGAGGATCCCGCCGAGGTCGCCGATGGGCAATGAGGGCAGCCCCGGAATGGTTCCTCCTCCATTACCTCCGGGGGTGCCGCCGGTGCCCGGCAGCCCGGGCAGGGATCCGCCACCGGGAAGACCCGGGACGGTCGGAAGACCGCCTGCCACGTCGCCGAGCACCGGCAGGGTGACGGAGGCGTGTCCCGGCGTGGCACCGCCAGTGGGCAGCGCCGCATCGACGTAGACGTTCGTGGCGTCGGTGCCGATGCGGTCTGTGGTGGACACGCCGTCAGGGCGGGCGGTCAGATCCCAGACGTCCTTCACTCCGAGGACGTCGAGGTTCTTTCCGACGTTGAGTCCGTCAGGGGTGGCGCCCGCGTGAACGGTGCCGACCCCGGGGATCGGAACCGTGACCACGCCGGGCGTGCCGTCGGTGCCGGGGAGACCCGGAGTCGAGGGCAGACCCGGAACCGAGGGCAGGCCGGGAACGGAAGGCAGACCGGGGAGGTCTCCGGTGATCCCGCCAACGGTGTCGGTGACGCCGCCGACGGCTTCTGCGGCTCCATCGGTCGCCGTGTCGGCGATCTGGCCGATCGCGTTGGAGACGTCGGGGAGGGACGGCACCGAAAGCAGGCCCGGATCCGTGCCGCCGCCGGGAGGAACTGTTCCGCTCACGGTGCCGAGCGTGTCGCCGACGAGGTCCGACACATCCTGCGTGACCGCGGGAAGGCCGCCGGTCCCGCCGGCGCTGCCGCCCTGCGACGGATCGCAGGCGCCGGCCACGAGGTTCGTGACTGTCGTGAGAGCGCTCTTGACGACGTCGCAGCCGCAGTCGGCGCCACTGGGTGGCCCCTCTGCGGCGTTGGCCGCCGTCGCGCCGGCGAGAGTGATCCCGCCCGCGAGGAGCGTGCCCCAAAGGGCGCGCTTGACGATGCGATTCATGTTCTCTTTCCTTCTGATCTGGGGATTGCGCGCATGCGCGATGACACATGCCGTCCTGGGGGACGGCCGTGCCCCGATCAGTCGGGAGAGGAGTCGTGATCCGCGACGGGGGAGGCCGGCAGGCGATCGTCGCCCGCCGATCCGGAACGGACGGTCAGGAGACCGGCGCTCGAGGACGTCGACGAGACGGTGCCGAACAGCCGCACGTCGCCCGCGCTGCCACCCGAGGCGGAGCCGGTGCCGGGCATCCCGAGCTGGGTGACGGGGGAACCCGACGGTCGCTGCGCGGGCGCACCAGGTGCTGCCACCGAGGGCGCAGACACCACAGCCGCACCGATGGCCTCGTCTGCCTCGGGCAACGCGCTCTGCGCGTCGTCCTTGGTCGACGCGGGCGCGACGGCGGCCGGCGATGCCACAGGGCCCGGCTCAGGCAGGCCACGGACTTCCGGAACGGCGGGGCGCCCGCCAGGAGCCGTCGTCGGCGGCAGGACTGCACCGCCGGTCGCACCGCGCACGGTCTCGGTGACGGTGCCGACGGTGTCGTCGAGAGAGACGGCGATCCGAGGAAGTGCGGCGGTCACGGTGTCGAGCGTCGCGGGTACGCGGCGCAGCAGCGCATCGACGGGTGCGAGCACGGGACTCAGCGCCGGAGCGACGGTGTCCGTGGTGGTCGTGACGACATCGATCGCGGCGCCGGCGGTCTGGCTCACGCCCTGCACGATCGGGGCGATCGCACCCACGAGCGGCGCGGTCAGCGGGCCGGCGGACCCCTCGGCGTCGGGGGCGGGCGCGGTCGCAGGGCCGGCGGGGGCGACGGCCGCGGGGGCCTCAGCAGCAGGTGCGGGGGAGGGCGCGTCGACGGCGGCCGGTGCCGGGAGCACCTCGGCGACGGTGGCCTGTACCGCCGAGAGCGTGCTCTGCACGGTGGCCGGCGCCTCGGCGATCGAGCTCTGCACCGCACCGACGGTGCTCTGCAGCGTGCCGAGGATGCTCGGCGGGGACGGCGGGACGGTCTCGGCGGCCTGGGCGGATCCGGATCCGAAGGCGATCGACAGCGCCACCCAGCCGAGGGCGAGGACCCCGCCCGCGACCGCACCGGGGATGAATCCCCGTAGCGACCGCGCACGTTCCCGCATGAATACCCCCCGATATACCGGCTTACCGCACAAGCTATGCCCCGGCGGTGGATCTGTCCAGAGCCGCGTGCGGTTGTTTCACATCGCTTCACCCTCATGGTCGTGTTTCGGTCGGACAGGTCCGGGCGGGGCGGTCCCGAGAGACCCCGATGAGCGGACGTCGCTATTGTCGAGGCGTGGATCTGTCGTCGGAGCTGATGATCGTAGGTACGACCCTCCTGATCACGCTGCTCGTCGGGTTCATCGGACTCGTGATCGCCGCACTCTCCGGGCGCCACCCGAACCGCTCGAAGCGGCATCCTCACCGTGTGCGGATGCCGCGCGTCGTACCGGCCCTCGGTCTCGTTGTCATCACGATCGGCCTCTGGTTCGGACTGACTGCGGGCGAAGCGCGATACCCGCCGGGCATGCGCATCGCATCGGTCGTGCTGATGGTCGGAGGTCTCATCGCCCTTGTCGCCTATGCGTCCTGGTACCTGGAAGCTGGCCCGGATGCCATCCGATCGCGAACCGTCTTCGGGAAGACGAGATCGGTCAAGTACTCCGATATCGCCACCTACAAGTTCACCGTGCTCAACGGCCAGCGGTTCGTGTCCGTGGCTTCGTCGAACGGAGATGCTCTCAGCATCAGCACGATGAAATACGACGTCTCTCCCTTGCTGGCGGCGATCGAGTTCCGTGAGACGCGAGGGAGATGGCCGCTGTCGGGAGAGATCCCCGGACCGCCAGGATCCGCCCCGCGCACCCCGCACTGACGTAGCGTTGATACGTGAGTTCTCCTGCCCTAGATGTGGCCGCCGTCCGCGCCGACTTCCCCCTGCTCGCCGAATCCGTGAACGGGGCCCCGCTGGCGTACCTCGATTCCGCCGCGACGAGTCAGAAGCCCCGCGTCGTGCTGGACGCCGAGCGCGACTTCCTGGAGCGCTCGAACGCCGCCGTGCACCGCGGTGCGCACACGCTCGCGGCCGAGGCGACCGAGCTCTACGAAGACGCCCGCGCCGCCGTCGCCGGATTCGTGGGCGCGGACGCCGACGACCTGGTGTGGACGCACGGCGCCACCGAGGGACTGAACCTCGTCGCCTACGCGATCGGCAACGCCACGGCCGGACGAGGGTTGCCGGAGAGCGCCCGCTTCGCCCTGCAGCCGGGGGACGAGCTCGTCGTCACCGAGGCAGAGCACCACGCGAACATCGTGCCGTGGCAGGAGCTCGCGGCCCGCACGGGCGCCGTCCTGCGCGTGATCCGGATCCGCGATGACGGATCCCTCGACCTCGACCACGCGGCGGAGGTCATCGGATCCCGCACGCGCGTCGTCGCGTTCACGCACGTCTCCAACGTGCTCGGCATCGTCAACCCGGTCGCGGAGATCGTCGCCCTTGCGCAGTCGGTCGGCGCGCTCACCGTGCTCGACGCGTGCCAGTCCGCGCCGCACGTTCCGCTCGACCTGCCCGGCCTCGGCGTCGATCTCGCGGTCTTCTCCGGCCACAAGATGCAGGGTCCCTACGGGATCGGCGGGCTGTACGGACGTCGCGAGGTGCTCCAGGCGCTGCCGCCGTTCCTCACGGGCGGGTCGATGATCACCCGCGTCACGTTCGAGCGCACCGAGTTCCTGCCGCCGCCGCAGCGCTTCGAGGCCGGCACGCAGCCGGTGTCGCAGGCGATCGCGCTCGCCGCCGCCGTGCGGTACCTCGACGGTCTCGGCATGGACGCGGTGCACGCGCACGAGAAGGAACTGGAACAGCGTCTGCGTACGGGGCTCGGCGCGATCGACGGCGTACGCCTGCTCGGTGCCGCGGACGGTGCGGAGCGGGTGGCCCTGCAGTCCTTCGTGGTCGACGGGGTGCACGCTCACGATGTCGGCCAGTTCCTCGACTCCCGCGGCGTCGCCGTGCGCGTCGGGCACCACTGCGCCGCGCCCGTGCACGCGCGCCTCGGCGTGACCGCGTCGGTGCGCGCCTCGGCCGCCCTGTACAACACGGCGGACGAGGTGGACCGGATGCTCGACGCCGTCTCCGGGGTGCGCGCGTTCTTCGGCGTCTCCGGATCCGCCGAGGAACAGGAGGTGGTCGCATGAGCGGTCTCGAGGACCTGTACCAGGAGCTCATCCTGGACCACTCCAAGCGCCCGCACGGCAAAGGGCTGCTCGGCGCCGGGGACGACCCGCACACGGCCGAGTCGCACCAGCGCAACCCGATCTGCGGCGACGAGATCACCCTGCGCGCCCGCGTCTCCGACGACGGCGAGCGCATCACCGAGGTGAGCTGGGAGGGATCCGGCTGCTCGATCTCACAGGCGTCCGCCTCGATGCTCACCGAGCTCGTGATCGGCCACTCGCGGGCGGAGGCGGCGGAGCTCATCGACGGGTTCCGTGAGGCGCTGCGCTCCCGCGGCGCGATCGAGCTCGATGAGGACGTGTACGGCGACGCGGCCGCCCTGACCGGCGTCTCTCGCTACGTCGCCCGCGTCAAGTGCGCGATGCTCGGCTGGGTCGCTCTCGAGGACGCGTTGCTCCGCGCCTGAGGCGGTACCTACCTGTTTCGAAGCGCGCAAAAGACCCGATTCCGGGTCTGGATCGAGCCATTTGCGCGCTTTGAACCAGGAGAGGTCAGGCTTCGACCGCGGCGGGGATGCGCGCCGTCGACGTCGGCCCGCTGACCCGCGCGAGGGAGCTCGAGGCGATGGGGTTCCTCCAGATCATCATGGCGGCCCTCGGCAAGACCCGCTACGAGTCGGGTTTCACCCTCCTGGAGTGACCCGCCTGCCGGTTTCGAAGCGCGCGAATGACCCGATTCCGGGTCCGGATCGAGCCATTTGCGCGCTTCGAAGCCAGGGTGTTAGGTTGACACCGTGGCCCTGACCTGTCGTTGTTGTCTCTGAGCGCGATCCGCGCTCCTTCGACGACCACAGACAGCCCGCGCGCTCCGCGCGATCATCGTTCAGGACACTTCTCGTGCGCTACGCCAGCCACGTCGCCGATCTCGTCGGCGCGACGCCCCTCGTCCGTCTCTCCTCCGTCGTCGGCGCGACCGCCGACCGCGGGCCGATCCGCGCGACCGTGCTCGCCAAGGTCGAGTACTTCAACCCCGGCGGATCCGCGAAGGACCGCATCGCCCGGTCCATCGTCGACGCCGCCGAGCGCGACGGGCTGCTCCGGCCCGGCGGCACGATCGTTGAGGCCACGAGCGGCAACACCGGAGTCGGCCTGGCGCTGATCGCGCTGCAGCGCGGCTATCGCATGGTGTTCGTCGTGCCGGACAAGTTCGACGGACCCAAGGTCGCCACGCTCCGGGCCTACGGCGCCGAGGTGGTCGTCACGCCGACCTCCGTGCCCCCGGAGCACCCCGAGTCGTACTACTCCGTCGCCGCCCGGCTCGCCCGCGAGATCCCCGGGGCCTTCAACCCGAACCAGTTCGCCAATCAGAACGGTCCGCGCGGGCACTACGAATCCACCGGCCCCGAGATCTGGGCGGACACCGACGGCCGGGTCACGCATTTCGTCGCGGGCATCGGCACCGGCGGCACGATCAGCGGCACCGGGCGCTACCTCAAGGAGGTCAGCGAGGGCCGCGTGCGGGTGATCGGTGCGGATCCGGGGGGATCAATCTACTCCGGCGGTGAGATCCACTCCTACCTCGTCGAGGGCGTGGGCGAGGACTTCCTGCCGTCCACGTTCGATCCCGCGGTGGTCGACGGCTACGAGCGGATCTCCGACGCGGAGTCGTTCGCGATGACCCGTCGGCTCGCCCGTGAGGAGGGGCTGCTCGTCGGCGGTTCCAGCGGCATGGCCGTGGTGGCCGCGCTGCGCGTCGCGGAGGGCTTGGGCGAGGACGACGTGGTCGTCGTGCTGCTGCCCGACCACGGCCGCGGCTATCTGGACAAGCTCTACGACGACGGCTGGATGACCGCGCACGGCTTCGACGTGCCGGACGCCGCATCTGCAACGACCGACCAGGCCGGCCCCGCGGCCGGCGCGAACGACTGACCGGAGGGATCCGACCATGACCATCGAGACCGACAAGACCGCCACCGCCGCGATCCACGCGGGCCAGGCCGCCGACCCGTACACGGGGGCGGTGATCCCGCCGCTGCACCTGTCCACGACGTTCGTGCAGGACGGGATCGGCGGGCTCCGCCAGGGCTACGAGTACGGCCGCAGCGGCAACCCGACCCGGGATGCCCTGCAGGCGCAGCTCGCCGCGCTCGAGGGCGGCACGCACGCCTACTCCTTCGCCTCCGGCCTCGCCGCGGAGGACACCCTGCTGCGCGCGATCCTGCAGCCCGGCGACCACGTGCTGCTCGGCAACGACGTCTACGGCGGCACGTTCCGGCTCATCTCGCGGGTGCTCGGCGCCTGGGGTGTGACCGTACAGGTGGTCGACATGAGCGACACCGACGCGGTGCGGACCGCCGTGGCCGCCCAGGCGCCGCGCGTGCTGTGGGTCGAGACGCCGTCGAACCCGCTGCTGCGCATCTCGGACATCGCCGCGCTCGCCGCGATCGGGCACGAGGCCGGATCCGTGGTCGTGGTCGACAACACCTTCGCCACCCCCGCGCTCCAGCGTCCGCTCGAACTCGGCGCCGACGTGGTCGTGCACTCCACCACGAAGTACCTGGGCGGGCACTCCGACGTCGTCGGCGGAGCCGTGGTGCTGCGCGACGACGCCCTCGCGGAGAAGGTCGGCTTCCTGCAGTTCGCGGTGGGGGCGGTATCCGGCCCGTTCGACGCCTGGCTCACGACCCGCGGTATCAAGACGCTGCCGGTGCGGATGCGCCAGCACAACGAGAACGCGCAGGCCGTGGCCGAGTTCCTTGATGGGCATCCCGGCGTGGCCCGCGTCTACTACCCTGGGCTGCCCTCGCACCCGGGGCACGAGCTCGCGGCGCGGCAGATGTCGGGCTTCGCGGGCATCGTCTCGGTCGCGCTGGAATCCGGCGAAGCCGCACGCCGATTCGCCGAGTCGACGCACGTGTTCCAGCTCGCCGAGTCGCTCGGCGGCGTGGAGTCCCTCGTCAACTACCCCGACGCGATGACGCACGCCTCCGTGCGGGGCACCGAGGCGGCCGTGCCCGTCGAGGTCGTCCGCCTCTCGGTCGGTCTGGAGGACATCGCGGACCTGCTCGCGGATCTGGAGCAGGCACTGCGGGCCTGACGCGCGGGCCCGGATCCGGACGGCATCCGCGAGACACCGGATCCTGCACGAGACACCACGGCACACGTGGTTTCTCGCGCGGATCCAGGTGTCTCGCGAGCCTCGATCAGAGGCAGCGCGCGGCGCGCGCGATCCCGTCGTCGCCGGCGAAGTCGCCGATCGACGTGACGTCGTCGAACGTGGACAATGCGAGCGCCGTGTCGTCGACCGCGTAGAGGTGATCCTCGAACGTCGCGCTGTGCGGCGACAGGGCGGTGTAGAGGACCGCGATCCGGCCATCCTCCAGGTCGACGGCGATGTAGTAGCCGCCGGAGCCCGAGGACCGGGCCGCGGCGAGCTCGTCCACACCGAGTCCGCCGAAGCCGGCCGCGATGATGTCGTCGAGCCTGGGATGCACCGCGACGCACTGCGCGGCGATGCCGGCGGGGGAGGCGGCGCGGCGGGCGTCGTCGAGGAAGTCCTTCCGGTCGGCGGGGTCGTCGATCCCGTCGAGATCGTCGCGTCCGACACCCAGCCGTTTCATATCGTCGTCGTCCGGGTCCGCGTCGTCGTCCGGATCCGTGTCGTCCGGATCGGTGTCGTCATCGGCGTCCGCGTCGCCCTCGTCGTCCGGATCGTCGTCGTCATCGTCCGCGGGGGCGCCGGCGGACGAGGTCGGGGTGGGATGCGATGACGGATGGGCGCCGGAGCTCGACGGCGCCCCCGCGTGCGCGCCGGTCGTCGATGCGCAGCCGCTGAGCAGCAGCGCGAAGCCCGCCGTCAGAGCGAGCGCGAGGCCCGTCAGGGTCGGTGGTCCGGATGCTCGCATGTGATCTCCCCTGGATTCGCGAGTGCGATGCCGTTCGCCGGGTGCGCGTTCTCGGTCTCGACGGAGAACTCGGCGAAGGATCGCGATCAGGATACGGATCGGCGGCGGAACGGCCGTGTGCGCCTACGGGCATCCCCGCAGGTGCGAGTCGATGCTCCGCAGGTCGGGTCGCAGCCCGCGACCGGAGGATCAGCCGGAGACGGCGCTTCGCAGCGCTGCCAGGCGGGTCGCCGGGTCGCCCGACAGCTCCAGGATCCGGGCGGTGCCGGTGAGGTCGGGCTCGTCCGCGAGATCGAGCAGCGCGTCGGCCGTCACCTCGCGGAGCTCCGGATCCTCGTCGTCCGGCACCGCGATGCCGTCCGGCGCGAGCAGCACCAGCAGATCGACCCGCGCCATCGCCCGGGCCGTGAGGGGCGCCTCACGGCGAACCAGCTCCGCAGCGGCCCCGGAGCGGCCGAGCTCGTCGATGGCCGCGAGGTAGGCGAGGAAGTCGAGGGGTCCGCGTTCGGCGATCACGGCGCGCGGCAGCGTGGGATCGAGGAGACGCTCCGCGCTGAACCGCAGCTGGGCGACGAAGGATCCGGATCCGGGGCCGTCGTCGACGAGATCGAACGGATCGGGCAGCACGGCGAACTCGGGATGGGCGAGAGCGAAGTCCGAGATCAGGGTGCTCTTGCCGGTCGCGTGCGTGCCGGAGACGACGATGCGCATGGTCGGATTCTACGGATCCGGCCTGAGGGGTCGGGCGGCTCAGCCGGACGCGCGACCGCCGCGCGTGCGAGCCATGAGGACGTCGCGCACGACGATCGCGCGACGCATGTCGACCATGATCGGGTCGAAGAAGCGCTCTCGATAGCGCTGCTCGCTCACCGCCGAGAGCACGAACGGCAGCGAGGAGATGATCGACATCAACGCGGCCGTCTTGACGAGATTCATCGTGATCGGAAGCGTCGCGCCGCCGATCGTCAGACGGTCGACGTGCAGGGGGTGGCTGGGTGTTCCTGGTCCCACCCACAGCTCGACGATCCCGACCGGGATGGCGATGCCGCCGATGAGCACGAGCAGCGCCCACAGCATCGCGGCGAACAGCACCGCCTGCATGAGCTGGGCCACCGCCATCACGAGCATCACGTTGAAGCGCTGGACGAAGCGCAGCGGTGCCGATGATGCGGATCCGGATCCGTCGTGCGCGATCGGAGTGCCGGCGAGCAGCGCCGTGCGCTCCTCTGGCGTGAGGGTCTGGCGGATCTCGTCGATCTCGGAGGCGCACACCCGCAGGACAACGATCAGCGCGAGCGCGGCGACCACGGCGCCGATCAGGGCGATGGATCCCCAGGGCAGCGCCGAACTCATCTGCCAGACCTCGGCGGAGAAAAAGGCGAAGACGACCAGCATCAGGATCACGGGAAGCGCGATCGACGCCATGTGCCCGATCGCGGAGACGTTGCGCACCGCAAGACGGCTCCCCCAGGAGAGCAGTGCCCCGCCGCCGGCGCCCGTGACCAGCATGCAGGCGGCGACCAGGGCGAGCCCCTCGATCACCGGGGCGACCTTGGCTCCGGGCCGCATGAGATAGCCGACCACGACGAGCGCGATGAGGCACGCGGCGATCACGACCCCCGCGACCGCGGCGCCCGCCGGAGCGGAGAGCCGGCGCAGCGCCGCGCGCACGAGCCGGAAGCCCGCCCAGGCGATCACTGCGATGCCTGCCAGGAGCAGCAGCGCGATCCCCAGCAGCGCCCATTCGTCGTCCGGAAGGAGGTCCGCGGCCGCATCGATCGCGGTGACCATCACGCCCTCGAGGAGAGCCGCGGTCAGGGTGACCGCGGTCAGCAGCGGAGCGACGCGCCGGGGCAGATCCGTGAACCAGCGCCGCAGCGGCACGAAGGTCGGCAGTCCCTGCTCGCGGAACCAACGGTCCGCCGCGCGCTGGCGGGCGCGAGCGCCGACGGGCGCGACGTCCGCGGCGGTATCGGCGGTTCCTTCCGGTCTTTCGGCCGGGGGTGCGGTTCCGTCGGACATGGAGCCGACACTACCGGCACCGAAGGAGCCCGCGCGGGCGGTGGTGGTCGTCGTAGCCTGAGGTCATGACGGACATCGCCTGGTCGGACGGACGCTGGACCCACCCTCCCGCGGGGGCCGTCGAAGAGCGGGGCGACCTCGTCGTCGCGGCGGCCGAGGGCAGCGACGCCTGGCGGATCACGTCGTACGGCTTCGTGCACGACAGTGAGCATGCGCTCCTCGCGCCGTTCGCCGTGGGCACGGCCGTGGAGGTGGAGTTCACCGCGGCGTTCTCGGAGCAGTTCGATCAGGCGGGCGTCTTCGTACGTGTATCGGATGACCGCTGGGTCAAGGCGGGTGTCGAGTTCGCCGACGGACGGCCGCAGGTCGGCGCCGTCGTCACCGACGGGATGTCCGACTGGTCGCTCGCCCCGGTGCCGGAATGGGCCGACCGCCGGATCCTGGTGCGGGTGAGCCGCGGAGCTGATGCGCTCACGGTGCGCGCCGGACTCGTCGGCGCGGCGCTCCAGCTCGTGCGCGTGCTGCCGCTCCCGGCCGAGGTCTCCGCCGAGGCGGGGCCGTTCGTCTGCGCACCGACGCGAGCCGGCCTCGTCGTGCGCCTGCACGCGTGGCGCGTCGTCGAGGCGGACGGCGCCCTGCACTGATCCTGCGCCGATGCGATGCGCCGGCGTGACCTCCTGAGTCGCGGTTCTGCGTGTCGCGGCGAAGTTCTTCGACGGGTGCGGAATACCCCCAGGGGGTATATGGTTGTCGACATCGGATACCCGGACGGGGTATCGACCGAAGGAGACGACATGACCACGACCGAGTACCAGGTGACCGGGATGACCTGCGGGCACTGCGAGATGTCCGTGCGCCGCGAGGTCGGCAAGATCGCCGGCGTCGACGCCGTCGAGGTGAGCGCGGCCGACGGTTCGCTCACGATCACGGCGAGCGCACCGCTCGACGACGCGAGCGTGTTCGCAGCCGTCGACGAGGCCGGGTACCGGGCGGTTCGGGCCTGATGAACACCGCGGGACGACTGGGCCTCTACGGTGCAGGGCTCGCGGCGGCGTTCGCCGTGGCGTTCGGCGCCGCGGGACTCGTCGCCCCGCGAGAGGCCGCGGCAGAGGCTGCGAAGCATGAGCAGAGCACTCAGCAGGAGGAGAAGGGCATGAACGGGCACGACGCGCACGGCACCGCTGTACAGGAGGCTGTCGACCACGGTGCGCACACGGCGACCGAGACGACGGCGGGCGTGTCCCTCGCCTCCGACGGGTACGCGCTCGCCCCGGTCTCCGCGCCGGTCGCGGTGGGGGAGCAGGGGCGGCTGAGCTTCCGGATCCTCGACGGGTCCGGCGCCGCGGTCACGGACTACACGCCGCAGCACGAGAAGGATCTGCATCTCATCGTCGTCCGCAGCGACGGCGCGCAGTTCCGGCACGTGCACCCGACGCTCGACGCGAGCACCGGCACGTGGAGCATCCCGTGGACCTGGAGCGCTGCGGGTTCGTATCGGGTGTTCGCCGATTTCGCGGCGGCCGGTGCGGATCCGGTCACGCTCACGCGTACAGTCGACGTCGCCGGATCCTTCACGCCTGTCGTCGCCGAGACGAGCACCAGGACGAGCGTCGACGGTCTCGAGGTCGCCATCGCCGGGGATCTGGTCGCCGGATCCCCCTCGGAGCTGACCGTGACGGTCCGACGCGACGGGGCTCCCGTCACGACCCTGCAGCCGTACCTGGGCGCCTTCGGGCACCTGGTCGCGCTGCGCGAGGGCGACCTCGCCTACCTGCACGTGCACCCCGAGGGTGCGGCCCCGGCAGGCGCGGAGGCGACCTCCGGGCCCGACGTCCGCTTCGGCGCGCACGTGCCCACGGCCGGCCGCTACCTGCTCTACTTCGACTTCCAGATCGACGGATCCGTGCACACGGCGGCGTTCGTCCTGGAGGCGGCGGACGGCGCCGCGAAGGCCCCGTACCAGCACTGAACGCCAGAACACGACCCATCCGGAAGGAGACGCACCCATGAACGCGAACAGCGTGGAGCTCGAGATCGGCGGGATGACGTGCGCTTCCTGCGCGAACCGTATCGAGAAGACCCTCAACAAGCTCGACGGCGTCACGGCCACCGTGAACTACGCGACCGAGAAGGCCAGGGTCGAGCTGCCGGACGGCTTCGATCCCGCGACGCTCATCGCACAGGTCGAGGACATCGGCTACTCCGCGGTGCTCCCGGCGCCGCCCGTCGCGGAGGCGCCCTCGGAGGGCGCGGGCGCGCCGACGACGGAACCCGCCGACCCCGAGCTGAGCTCCCTGCGCACCCGGCTCCTGGTCAGCACGGTACTGGCGGTGCCCGTCATCGCGATGGCGATGATCCCCGCGCTGCAGTTCACCTCCTGGCAGTGGGCCTCGCTCGCGCTCGCCGCGCCCGTGATCGTGTGGGGTGCGTGGCCGTTCCACCGCGCCGCATGGCTGAACCTGCGCCACGGCGCCGCGACCATGGACACGCTCATCTCGATGGGCACGCTGGCCGCGTTCGGCTGGTCGCTGTACGCCCTGTTCTTCGGCACGGCCGGCATGCCAGGCATGCGGCACGAGTTCTCGTTCGCCCTCCAGGCCGGTGACGGCAGCAGCAACATCTACCTCGAGGTGGGCGCGGGGGTGACCGTGTTCATCCTGGCCGGCCGGTACTTCGAGAAGCGCTCCAAGCGGCGTGCGGGGGCGGCGCTGCGCGCGCTGCTCGAGCTCGGCGCCAAGGACGTCGCGGTGCTCCGCCCTTCGACAGGCTCAGGGACCGGTGCGGGCTCCGGGACGTCCGGCGCCGGGACCGAAGAGGTGCGGATCCCGATCGCGCAGCTCGCCGTCGGCGACGAGTTCGTGGTGCGGCCGGGAGAGAAGATCGCCACCGACGGCGTCGTCGTCGCCGGGACCTCGGCGGTCGACGCCTCGATGCTCACCGGCGAATCCGTGCCGGTCGAGGTCGGCGCCGGCGACACCGTGGCCGGCGCGACGGTCAACGCGGGCGGGCGCCTCATCGTGCGCGCCACGCGGATCGGATCCGACACGCAGCTCGCGCAGATGGCGCGTCTCGTCGAGGACGCGCAGACCGGCAAGGCCGAGGTGCAGCGCCTCGCGGACCGGATCAGCGGAGTGTTCGTGCCGATCGTGATCGCGATCGCCGTGGTGGCCCTCGGGGCCTGGCTCGGCGCGGGATTCCCCGCGACGGCGGCCTTCACCGCCGCGGTGGCCGTGCTCGTGATCGCGTGCCCGTGCGCTCTCGGCCTCGCCACCCCGACGGCGCTGCTCGTGGGCACCGGCCGCGGAGCGCAGCTCGGGATCCTGATCAAGGGCCCCGAGGTGCTGGAGTCCACCCGCAAGGTGGACACGATCGTGCTCGACAAGACCGGCACGGTGACGAGCGGCCGCATGGAGGTCACCGACGTCATCGCCGAGGACGGCACGGATCCCGCCGAGCTGCTGCGCCTGGCCGGCGCCGTCGAGAGCGCCTCCGAGCACCCGATCGCACAGGCCGTGGCCCGTGCGGCGGCCCTCGCTCAGGTCCCTGAGCGAGGAGCGCAGCCACGAGGCGAAGGGTCGGTCGTCGAGTCCTTCCAGAACATCCCGGGCCGCGGCGTGCAGGGCGTCGTCGACGGTCGTGCGGTGCTCGTGGGCCGGGAGGCCCTGCTCGCGGACTGGGCGCAGCACCTGAGCCCGCGTGTCGCGGCCGCGAAGGCCGAGGCCGAAGCCGGCGGCAAGACCGTCATCGCGGTCGGCTGGGACGGATCCGCCCGTGGCGTCGTCGTCATCGCCGACACTGTGAGGCCCACGAGCGCCGAGGCTGTCGCCGCGCTCAAGCGTCTCGGGCTCACCCCGATCCTGCTCACCGGGGACAACGAGGCGGTCGCCCGCCGGATCGCCGCGGAGGTGGGCATCGACGTGGTTATCGCCGAGGTTCTCCCCGAGGGCAAGGTCGACGTGGTCGCCCGACTGCAGGGCGAGGGACGCGTCGTGGCGATGGTGGGCGACGGCGTGAACGATGCCCCGGCGCTCGCCACGGCCGACCTCGGCATGGCGATGGGCACGGGCACCGACGTCGCGATCGAGGCGAGCGACATCACGCTCGTGCGCGGCGACCTCCGGACAGCGGCCGACGCGATCCGGCTCTCCCGCCGCACGCTCGGGACGATCAAGACGAACCTGTTCTGGGCCTTCGCGTACAACGTGGCGGCGGTCCCGATCGCCGCGCTGGGCCTGCTGAACCCCATGCTGGCCGGAGCCGCGATGGCGTTCTCGAGCGTGTTCGTGGTGGGCAACAGCCTGAGGCTGCGCCGCTTCCGCTGACCCCGCCCGCGCTGATCCGCTCCACCCGCCGCGCTGATCCGCTCCCGTCGCGAAAACCGTCGCTCTGAGCGCCGCATACCGGCACTTTTCGCGACGGGAGCGGACGACAGCCTCCGGTCAGGCGCCGTGCCAGAAGATCGCGATGCCGGCGTTCAGCACCGCGAGCGCTCCGATCGTCCAGAAGGCTCCCGCGGTCGGCCGGCCGGCCTTCTCCCGGGTGATGACGACGCCGAACGCGCCGCCGATCGCCAGGGCGACCACGAGCTTCACCCCGAGCTTGAGGTAGTCCAGGTGCACCCCGGCGGGGAAGGGGATCGCGAGGAGCAGGCCCGACGCGATCATGACCCCCAGCCCGGTGCGGAACAGGGTCGTGGTGACGTAGCGGCGGCGCACGGCCTGGGCCGCCCAGCCGCCGAGCAGCAGCGCGAAGCCCACGAGGTGCACGAGCACGAGGAATTCGCGCAGCAGGGACAGAGGATCCATGAGTGTCTCCATTCGGGTCGGATCAATCGGGTCGGATCAATCGGGTCGGATCCGGCGGAGCGGATCGGGCGCGCTGAGGGAACCCGGCGCAGCGGGCGATGACGAGGAGCAGTCCCGGGCGGTCAGGCCGCCGCGGTCTTCCCGCCGTCGACGGGCAGGACCACGCCGGTGACGAACGAGGCGGCCGGCGACGCGAGCCAGGCGATGGCCTCCGCAACCTCCTCGGGGCGTCCCATCCGCTGCATCGGCACGAACCGGCCGATGTGCTCCCGCACCTCCGCGGGCTGGGTGAGCACGTGCCCCGAGGCGATCGGGCCGGGGGCGACGGCGTTGATCCGCACGCCGCGGGCGGCCTCGTCGAGGGCCGTGGTGCGGGTGAGGCCGACGACGCCGTGCTTGGCGGCGGCGTAGGCAGACATCCCCGGCGCCCCGCCGATGCCCGCGGTGGAGGACACGTTCACCACGGCCCCGCCGTCGATGATCGTGGCGAGCTCGGCGCGCAGACACCGGGCCAGCCCCAGGAGATCCACCGCGAGCACGCGCTCCAGCTCGGCATCGTCGATCGCGCTGAGGGGGCGCGGCATGTGCGCGACGCCGAGATTGTTGACGGCGACCTGGATGCCGTCGCGGGCCTCGCGGGCGAGGAACTCTTCGAGCGCGCCCTCCTCCGAGGCATCGAATGCGCCCACCGTCACGTCGGTCCCTGCCGTCCGCAGCTGCGCGGCGAGATCCTCGAGCGGTTCCTGCCGGCGTGCCACGAGCAGCATCCGATGTCCTTCGCCGGCGAGCCGCCGTGCGACCGCCTCTCCAATCGCGCCGTTCGCGCCGACCACGATCGCGCAGCTCACGACAGGGCCTCCGTCGTGACGAGGCGCGGATCTCGGCGCGGGCGATCCCGGGGGAGGAGGAAGGCCGCGGCGATGAGCCAGGCGCCGCCGCCGAAGCGCACGACCGGCAGCAGGATCTGCAGCGGATCCAGCACGAGCGAGAGGAAGGACACCTCGCCGGCGGCGGCGATGACGAGCCCCAGGAAGGCGAGCCATCTCGGCATCAGCCGCAGGATGTACGCCGGGACCGCGACGCCGGCGATCAGCAGGCCCATGCCCACCGCATAGCCGACGCCGCCGAGACCGAAGGCGAGCCGGCCGAGCGCCGCGGTTCCGCCGGGATCGGCCGGGTCCGTTCCGGAGGCGATCGACCAGGTGACCAGGGCCGAGACGAGCAGCAGCAGCGAGGCGGCGATGCCGCCGTACAGCCCGATCACCGGGCCGGGCACCCGCACGCCGAGCCGGAGCTGCCGTGCATAGAGGGAGGCGGCGAGGATCCCGAGCGGCACGGCTGCGCCGAGCTGCAGGGTCGCCGCGATGCGGATCGGCAAGGCGTGCGCGGCGTACCAGGCCGCGACATCGGCCGCGGGCGCGAACGGCGCAGGAGCGGATCCGGTCCCCGCGAGCAGGGTGACGACGCCGGCGATCGTGAGTGCGAACGTCACGATCGCGAGCGGGCCCAGAGGTGGTCCGCCGGGCCGACGGGAGCGCTGCGAATATTCGGTCATGTACTAAACGATGCACGCTATGAATCATTCTGTCAAGCGACTATGCTGAGGTGATGGACACCCCCCGCCGACCCGAGCGCACGGGCTTCCTGCTCTCCCAGCTCGGATCCTTCGCGGCCGCGCGCTTCGCCGAACTCGTGAAGCCGGCCGGCCTCACGCCCGCGACCGCCGGCGCCCTGCGGATCCTGGCGCGCAATCCCGGACTCAGCCAGCGCGCGCTGGCCGACCGGCTCGGCGCGGTGCCCAGCCGCGTCGTGGTGCTCGTCGACGCGCTCGAGAACGCGGGGCTGGTCTCCCGTACTCGCGATCCCGACGACCGCCGGCATCACCGGCTCGATCTCACCGACGCCGGCCGCGCCGCACTACAGGGGCTGCGCGCGGCGGCCGAGCAGCAGAACGCCGACATCCTCGGGCCGCTCGATCCCGCCGAGCGCGAGGCGTTCGCCGCCCTCATCGCCCGCCTCGCTGCGGCGCACGGGATCGACCCCGACGTGCATCGGGGCTTCGGTGACCATCCGCACGCCCGCTGAGGGCGGCGCCCCGCACCCGACCGCGTCCCATATCTTGCCCCCGCCGTGTCCCACTTCCGGCTCAGAAGACCGCGGAGCGGGAGCCGAAGTCGGGACATGGGTCAGCTGCAGGAGCCGAAATCGGGACATGGTCGGTGAGGAACCCGCTGATCCCCGGGCTCAGCGCTCCGCGCGGAGCCTCTCCTCCTCGTCGGTCGCCGCCCAGCTGGCGAGCATCCGCAAGGCGTCCGCCGTTCCTGATCCGGGTTCGGCGGTGTAGACGGCCATCATCACGCCCGGGTCGGCCGACAGATCCAGTCCCTCGTACGTGAGGTCGAGGTCGCCGACGACGGGGTGGTGCAGGCGCTTGATCCCGGTGCGGTGGAACCGCACGTTGTGCGCGGCCCAGAGGGTGCGGAACTCCTCCGAGCACTCCGAGAGCTCGGTGACGATCGCTGCGAGCATCGGGTCGGCGGGATGCCGGCCGATCTCCGCGCGGACCGTCGCGACCAGGTCCTGCGCGACCTGATCCCACTCCCGGTAGAACGTGCGCGCCGCCGGATCGAGGAACGCGAAGCGCAGGCTGTTCGGGACGGCGTGCGCGAACAGCGGCGCGTACAGTGCGCGTCCCAGGCGGTTGGCGCCGAGATAGTCGAAGCCGCCGCCTCGCACGATCGCCGGTGCATCGACGATCGCGTCGAGCATCCGGAGCACACCGGGCCGGAGGGCGACCGTGCGCGGCCGCGCGACGGAACCGGCGCGGGAGGTGCGATCCGCGCCGCGGGCGAGATCGAACAGGTGCGCGGTCTCGGCCTCGTCCAGCTGCAGGGCCATCGCGATCCCGCCGAGCACCGCGTCGGAAGCGCGGGAGAGGTCGCCGCGCTCGATGCGGATGTAGTAGTCCACGCTCACGCCCGCCAGCAGCGCGACCTCCTCGCGGCGGAGCCCCGGCACTCGCCGGAACCGGCCGTAGGCGGGCAGCCCCGCCTGCTCGGGGGAGAGGCGGGCGCGGCGCGAGGTGAGGAAGTCCTGCACCTCGGCCCTGGCGTCCCTCGCGCGCTCGTCCATCCCTCGACCGTACGCGCCGTGCATCCACGGTGCCAGGCACTGGCAGTACCCGGAACATCCGGGTCTGGTGCCGGCCGCCGATCGGGAGTGCACTGGAGGAGTCCCGGAGGCGCCGGGGCGGAGGAACGCACCGGCCGCGATCGCGCGGACCGGATCCGCGACGGAAGGAGAGCCGCATGCACACGCGCACACTCGGACACGGCATCGACGGCACAGGTCTCGAGGTCTCGGCGATCGGCCTCGGCGCGATGGGCATGTCCCAGAGCTACGGACCGAACCCCGGCAGCAGGGAGGACATGATCGGCGTGCTGCGCTCGGCCCTCGATCACGGCGTGACCCTGATCGACACGGCGGAGGTCTACGGCCCCTACGTCAACGAGGAGCTCGTCGGCGAGGCGCTGGAGCCCGTGCGAGACGAGGTCGTGATCGCGACGAAGTTCGGCTGGCACATCGAGGAGGACGGCCGGTACACGGGGGTGGACAGCCGGCCCGAGCAGATCCGCCGGGTCGCGGAGGCCTCGCTCCGCCGGCTGCGCACGGACGTCATCGACCTCTTCTACCAGCACAGGGTGGATCCGGCGGTGCCGATCGAAGACGTCGCCGGGACGGTGGGCGAGCTCGTGCGCGAGGGGAAGGTGCGCCATTTCGGAATGTCCGAGGCGTCCGCGGCGACCATCCGCCGCGCGCACGCCGCGTTCCCGGTGACCGCCGTGCAGAGCGAGTACTCGCTGTGGACGCGGGATCCGGAGGCCGAAGTGCTGCCGGCGCTCGCCGAGCTCGGGATCGGCTTCGTGCCGTTCAGCCCCCTCGGCAAGGGCTTCCTCACGGGCACGGTCACGGCGGAGACCTCCTTCGCCGACGGCGACATCCGCTCCACCATCCCGCGGTACACGGCCGACAACCGTGGCGAGAACCAGCGTCTCGTCGACCACGTCGCCGCGCTCGCCACGGCCAGGGGTGCGACGCCGGGGCAGATCGCGCTGGCCTGGCTGCTCGCGCAGGAGCCGTGGATCGTGCCGATCCCCGGCACCCGGCGCACGGCCCGCATCGCCGAGAACGCCGGATCCACCGCGGTCGCCCTGTCCGCCGACGAACGTGCGGATCTCGACTCCCTGGCCTCGCGACTCGGCGTCGCCGGCGATCGCTACAACCCCGACCAGTTCTCCTACGTGGGGCGCTGACGGCGACGAGCGCTCAGTCCTCCGTCCTGCTCCTCTCCTCCGTGCGTCGCACGGCGGAGAGGAGCAGGTGCACCGGAAGGACGTCGGCGGAGTCCGACAGGTCGACGCCGAGCTCGCCGGCGCGACGCAGGCGCGACTTCAGCGTGTTGCGATGCAGCCCGAGCCGATCCGCCGCCCCCGTGAGCGAGCCCAGCGCCGAGAGGCGGGCGAGCAGGGCGTCGATCACCTGTCCCGCTGCGGGATCGGCGGAAAGGCGCGGATAGAGCGCGGCGACGAGCTGATCGGCGAGATCCGTCGGCACGAGGCGCCCGATCATCGCGGGCCTGATCCCGTCGAACTCGAGGAACGCCTCCGATGCGGGGGCATTCGGGCTCGGATCCGCGAGGCGGGCGGCGAGCCAGGCCTCGCGGACGGCGTCCCGTGCCTCGGCGCGGGAGCTGTGCCGGCGGGAGGCGCCTCCGGAGAGCGGCAGGCCGGCCGTGCGGACGAAGCCGCTCCGCACGCGATCGATCTGCGCATCGAGACTCTCGCGATCCGGTGCGGGCAGGATTCCGAACCACCCGCCGTCGAACCGGGTGAGCGGGTTCTCGCGGAAGGCGAGGTACCAGAGCTGGTGCACGAGCGCGCCGAGGCGTTCTGGATCATCGGAGCGCAGGCAGATCGCGACGAACGAGCCATCGAAGGGGAGCGGCGCAGACCCTTCCAGAGCGCCGAGCTCCGGCTCCGCGAACTCCGCGATCCCCGGCATTCCGGTCAGCGCGGTGATGGCGATGGTCGGCAGGGAGTCGCGGGTCGCGGAGACCTGCTGCTCCCGCAGCAGCGCTCTGATCGAGGGGGCGGCTTCCGCGAGCAGCTGCTCGCCGAAGCCGACCATCGGCGCCGGTAACCGGGCGACGAGGATCCCCAGGCCGCGATCGCGGGGGGACAGCCTCGTCCGCACGAGCTGCCCCGCCGGGGCCGACGAGGACTCGCCCGTCCGCTGCGGCGATCCGAACGTGGGCACGCCCGCGGACTCGATCCACACGCCCGCGCCGTCGAGCTCCTCGGAGAGCAGGGCGACGGCCTGGGACGGATCCACGGCGCCGGAGAGCCGGTCGACGACCGCGCGCACGCGCGCCATCGTCTCCGCGCGGGCCGTGCCCAGCCGGATCGCCGCGTCGATCGCGAGGCGCGTCATGTCGCGGCCGGTCGTGAGCAGGGAGACCTCGAGGCGCCGGGCGAGCTCGACGACGGAGCCGGTGAACGGCTGTTCCGGGACGATGAGGGCGCAGGCGCGGCGCTCCCATGCGTATCTCAGGGCGGCCGAGATCATCCATCCGCCGCGCGCGCCGCCGGGGGAGAGGAGTACCACCGTGTCGGGACCCACGGAGCCGATGTCCTCGAAGTCGGTGACGAGCGCGACGTCCCGGACCGGGCTCCGCTCCGAGACGAGGTGGAGCACCGTCAGTCCGTCGAGCTCGCGGGCGCCGATGAGGTCGCGCAGCTCCACGGCTCCGCGCGCGGGTGTGCTCATGCTCGGCTCCTTCTGCGGTCCGGCAGCACCGCGTGCATCGTCTCGGGTGCCGCGAGGCGCCGGCCGTCGGGCGTGTACCACTGCGCTGCGGCGGGCAGCACGACGAGATCCAGGGTGTTGCCGGCCCAGAGGTCGTCGAGGCTGGCGACCCGCCCGTCCTCGGGGTGCAGCATCGTGATGATGTCGGGGATCACCGCCTCCGGCGTGCCGTCGACCATGAGCATGAGCAGCTCGTTCTGGATCTCGAGCTGGACGAAGCGCCCCTGCGTCTCCTCGATGAGGACGACGCTCGACGGGTGATCGGGCTCGCCCGCCGGTGCGGGGCGGGAGAGTCCTGCGACGTCCGCGACGCGGGCCCGGATGATCCGGCGCACGCCTTCGGTCCGACGCAGCAGCTCGTGCTTCTCCGCGACCGGGAGCGCGGAGTCCAGGATCCTGCCGATGCGGACCATGCGCGACACGCTGCCGAGGACGCCGGTGCGGGCCAGGTCGCGAGCGGTCATCGGGTAGAGCGCGGACGCCGACCAGCCGCCGAACTCCTCCGCGAGTGCGCGGACGAGCCGCTCTGCCCTGCGCGGCTCGCGGACGCGGAGGACGGCGGACTCGCCGACGGGACCGGTGGCGGCCAGAGGGCCGGCGGGAAGGCCGGCGAGGGTGAACACCGACTGGAACAGCAGCGGGAAGACCCTGCCCATCGGATCGGCGTCCACGGTGGGCCGCCCGAGCTGCATCCCGGTCAGCAACGGCACCATGGAGTTCACGTTCGCCGCGGCGAGAGGGAAGAGGCCCTCGATCCGTCGACCGAGCTCTCGCTCCAGCAGCTCGACGCTGGTGACGAACTCGTCGCCGGCGGGGCGGAGCTCCGACAGCGGCAGCCCGTTGTTGACGAAGCCCACGGCGGCGACGAGGGCGTCGGCGTCGAGCTCGCCCACCTCGATCAGTTCCGGCCCGCCAGCGCCGGCCGACATGCGGGCGAGGATCCGGTCCTGCTGCTCGTCGCACCATTCGGGATCCGCGGCGCAGGCGAGGAAGAGCGCGCCGGTGCGGAGGTGACGGACGTCGTCAGCGTTCAGCCGCATCGTGCGCACCCTCTCCCGTCGGCTCCGTCGCCACGCCGTGCACGCGCACCGAGACCACGCGCGCATGCTCGTAGGTGGTCGCGACCAGCCTCGACTCGACGATCCGGACCGTGGAGGGGAGCGCCCCGAATGCCACGAGCCGGGCGTGCACGCGGGCCTCGGCGGCACGCAGCTCATGAGCCATCTCGGCGGCGTTCCCCGCGCTGACGACGCCCAGCGCCCAGTCCGACAGCGGGGCGACGGCGGCGCCGAGCGCGCGGAGGTCGGTATCCGCCTCGACCGCGCTCCCGTCGTCGAGCCAGTCGTCGAGCTCTGCTCCGAGGGCCTTGACCAGACGCGGGGCCGGGTTGCGTCCGTGCAGCAGGATCCTGGTCGCGGGGACGAGATGCGCGGCCTGGGTGGCGAGACGCGCGCCGTTCCAGCGCAACTGCGGGACGACCGCGGGGACGCTGTCCCTCACCGAGCCCAGGATCGGCCCCTCCCCGGTCGCCAGGACGAGATCGCCCTCGGCCAGGCCGCAGAACGCGGCTCCGCCGAGGAACTCCATCGGCTGCCCCGAGAGCGCCGAATGGACCGGTGAGGACGCGAGCCGGCTGAGCGGCACGCGCCCGCCGTCGTTGCGGGTGACCGAGAGTCTGGCCCCCGGGAACCGGCGGCCCGCGATCAGGGAGAGCGATGTCGTGAGTGCCTCGGCGTCGGCGACCATGGCGCCGTTCAGCTCGGCGGTGCGCTCCCGCGTGGCGAAGGAGTTGCTGTCGAACGTGTGCGAGAACGTGACGCTCAGGGGACCGCCGTGCTCGAGGAGGATCTCTCCCGCGGCGAGCTCATGCCCCGGATTCGCGAACGAGCCGACGCTCGTGATCACGACCCTGGAACCGGCGGGGATCCCGGCGGACGCCGCCCGGAACCCCTCCGCGTCGAAGGGCGCCAGCTCGTCGCCGAGGGTCGTGTGGCCGCCGCGCACGTGCAGGATCGGCGCCGAGCCCACATGCGGCTCGTCGGTGCGCTCGACGGGAGGACGCGGCGCGATGCGGACGACGGTGAGGGGGGCGTCGTCCGCTCTGCGCAGGACGGCGCTCAGATCGAATGCGAGGGAATCGACGGCGTCCCCCGCGGGCGTCGGGAAGCGGGTCAGCAGACGGTCGAGCGAGACCTCGATCCCGGAGGAGAGCGGGGCGGATAGCGCGGTCCGGCTGCCATCGGGATGCAGGCCGACGGCCGACAGCCGGTCGTCATACACACCGATTCCGATTCGCACGTGCTTCCCGTCGTCCTTGAGGTCCCGTTCATTCTTTTGCACAAATCGGTGAGACTGCAAGGTGCAAAACGCACCGGAGCCGCCAATGGGCAGCGGCTAACTTCATGTCAGCGCTCCCGAGATCCCGAATCATCGAGGGCGCGGAGTCACACCCGATCCTGACAACGGAGTCCAGACCCTGATGATTCGTTCCGTCCTGACCTTCCGCCCGGCGCCCGAGCACGTGGACGCCATCCTGTCCCTGTACCGCAGGGAGTCGATCCTGCAGGAGTCGCTCGACCTGACACGCGCCACCGCATCGGAGATCGCGACGGCCGTCGACGGATCCGGCGAGATCATCGTGACGGCCGTATGGCCCGACGAAGCCGCGTATCAGGAGTGGCTCGATCATCCGAACCGAGGACGCACGGCGCCGGAGCTCGCCGCGCTGCTCGGCACCGCCGTCACGGCCGGACGCCTCTACGCGATCGATCACCACGTCTCCGCACACGCTCACTGACACCCCTCACCCACGAAAGAAGACTGCAATGACGCACCTCTCACGAATCATCGCCGGCGCCGGAGTCGTCGCCCTCGGCGTCTCCCTCGCCGCCTGCAGCTCGGGCAGCGGGTCCGGCGGATCGGGCGGAGACAAGTACTCGATCGTCTTCCTCGCCTCGTCCTCGCAGAACGGCTACAACCAGGCCGTGTACGAGGGAGTGCAGAAGGAGGCGAAGGATCTCGAGAAGAAGCTCGGGATCACGATCACCACCAAGATCCAGGACGGTCAGTTCGACGCCAACACCCAGCTCTCCCAGCTGCAGAACGCCGGCACGACGGGACAGGCGAGCGGCATCATCGTGGTGCCTCAGGACGGGCCGGGCCTCGCCGCCGCGTTCCCGCTCGGCAACGACGTGCCCGTGGTGTCGGTGCTGAACCCGATCGGCCCCGACATCGACAAGATGGCCCCGCAGATCGACGGCGTGGTGTCGACGGTGGCGTCGTCCCCGTCGGAGGGCGCGGCCAGGCAGGCGCAGACCGTCGTCGACTACTGCAAGAACATCGACCCCTGCAAGATCGGCCTCGTCGCCGGACTGCTGAACTCCCCGCTCGACGTCGCGCGCATCGCCGCATGGAACAAGGTGCTCGGGCAATCCCCGAACATCAAGATCGTGGGGACGGTCGAGGGCGCCTATGACCGCGACAAGTCGCTCACGGCGGTCTCCAACCTGCTGCAGGCGAACAAGGACATCAACGGGATCCTGAGCAACGCGGACCAGCAGACCCAGGGCGCGCAGATCGCGCTCGAGAATGCGGGCATCGATCCGTCGAAGATCTTCCTCACCGGCGGCGGCGGGACGACCGAGGCCGTCAAGGCCGTCCGCGACGGCAAGTGGACGAACGACTACCTGAACTACCCGGTGAGCATGGGCAAGGCCGCGCTCGAGCAGCTCGTCAACAAGCTGCGCGGCGAGAAGGTCCAGTCGGTCGTCGATGCGGACACCCTGGTCAAGATCGGGCCGATGGCCACCAAGAAGGATCTCGACGCGGTGCCGGACTTCACCGGCGAGTGGAACGGCTAGACGGATGACCGGGCCGACAGGCTCCGTGCTCGTCGAACTGCGCGGCGTGGAGAAGCGCTTCGGGGCGACCCATGCCCTCGACGCGGTCTCGCTCGACGTGCGCGCCGGAGAGATCCACGCGTTCGTCGGTGAGAACGGCGCGGGCAAATCGACACTCGGCAAGGTGATCGCCGGCATCTACTCCGCCGATCAGGGCGAGGTCCTCATTGACGGCGCCCCCGTCGAAAGATGGAACCCCGGGATCGCGCAGCGGCGCGGGATCGCCATGATCGCTCAGGAGCTCGCGCTCGTGCCCGACCTCACCGTGGCGCAGAACGTGTTCCTCGGCGCCGAGCAGCACTGGCTCGGGGTCGAACGGCGCAACCTGGACGCACGGTTCGCGGCGCTCGACGCCGAGGTCGGCTTCGGGCTCGACCCTCACGCCAGGGTGCGGGACCTGAGGATCGCCGACAAGCAGAAGGTGGAGATCCTCCGCTCGCTGGCTCGGGACGCGAGGGTCATCGTGATGGACGAGCCGACCTCGTCGCTGACCGCGCACGAGATGACCCAGCTCGAGGACCTGATGCGGACGCTCCGGGACCGCGGATGCTGCGTCATCTACGTCTCGCACTTCCTCGACTCCGTGCTCGGCGTCGCGGATCGGATCACCGTGATGCGGGACGGCCGACGGATCGAGACCTTCGATGCGTCCGCCGTCCGCAAGCACGATCTGGTGACGTCGATGCTGGGGCGCGAGATGGATCAGGCGTATCCGGATCGCCCTGCCGCTCCGGGTCCTGATGCACCGGTTCTTCTCGACGTGCGGCATCTGCGCACCGACACGGGCGTCGAGGATATGAGCTTCACGGTCCGCGCCGGTGAGATCGTCGGACTGCTCGGCCTCGTCGGCAGCGGGCGCACCGAATGCCTCCGCGCCGTCTTCGGGCTCGACGCGATCGTGGAGGGGGAGGTCCGCTTCGGCGACCTCGACTGGTCTGGGCGCTCGCCGAAGCAGTCGATCGATGCCGGCCTGGTGCTGGTCTCCGAGGACCGGCACAAGGACGGGCTCGTGCTCCAGCGCTCCGTGCGCGAGAACATCGCGCTCGCGAGCCTCGGCGCGCGCGCCCGCGGCGGCGTCATCGACGGTCGCCGGGAGCGCTCCGTCGCCGAAGAGCTCTCCCGCGCTCTGGAGATCCGGCCGCTCGACACCGAACTCCCGGTCGGCTGGTTCTCCGGAGGGAATCAGCAGAAGGCCCTGCTCGGCAAGGCGCTGGCGGCAGGGCCGAAGGCGATCATCCTCGACGAGCCCACCCGAGGCGTGGACGTGGGCGCCAAGCGCACCATCTACGAGCTGATCGCCCGGCTCGCCGAGGAGGGGATCGCCGTGCTGCTGATCTCCTCGGAGCACGAGGAGATCATGGAGCTCGCCCACCGGGCCTATCTCGTCTCCGATGGCCGTACGTTCGCGGAGATCGTCCCCGCGCAGACCACCGTGGAGGACGTGCTGTTCCGGCTCTTCCACGTGACCCCCGGAGAGGAGGCGGCAGCATGAGCGAGGCCGTCAACACCACGGCGACGCAGACGCGCGCCCGCAGGAAGTTCTCGATGACCGAGCTCGCGATCGAGTACGCGGTGCTGCTCCTGCTCGCGGCGATCCTGATCGCGCTCGCGATCCTGTCGCCGTCGTTCTTCACCTTCGGCAACATCGTCAACATCCTGAATCAGAACACCCCGCTCGTCATCATCGCGGCGGCCGGGACGTTCGTGATCATCTCGGGCAACTTCGATCTTTCGACCGGCGCCATCTACGGCGTGGCGGGCGTCGTCTCGGCGTGGCTCGCGGTGTCGACGGGCAATGTCTGGCTCGCACTGCTCGCGGCGCCGCTGATCGGCCTCGTGCTCGGGGCGTTCAACGGCGTCGTGATCACGAAGCTCCGCGTCCATTCGTTCCTCGCGACGCTCGCCTCGTCGATGATCTTCACCACCATCGCGGTGCTGATCACCGGCGGCAGCCTGATCACGGTGACGACGCCCGGTTTCACCGCGCTCGGCCGCAACCGGGTCGGCGGGATCTTCATCGCGGTCTTCGTGATGATCGTGGTCGTCGCCCTCCTGTGGTTCGTGCTCTCGCGCACGGTGTTCGGCCGCCACGTCTATGCGATCGGCGGCAACCCGGAGGCGGCGGAGCTCTCCGGCGTCCAGGTCACGAGGACGCGCATCGTCGTGTTCGTGCTGAGCGGCCTCGCGGCGGGAGCGGCGGCGGCGATCGGCGTCTCCCGGATCTCCTCCGGTCAGCCGCTCGCCGGTGCCGGGCTGGAGCTGAGCGCGATCGCGGCGGTGATCCTCGGAGGCACCAGCATCTACGGCGGCATCGGCGCCGTCTGGCGCTCGGTGGCCGGCGTGTTCCTCATCGCCCTCATCGGCAACGGCTTCGACCTGCTCAACCTCAATCCCCAGCTCAAAGACATGGTGACCGGCTTCATCATCCTCGCCGCCGTCGGCCTCTCGGCCGCCGGGCGCAGGAAGCGCTGACCCGCACGTCCATCCGGGAACCCTGTCCGGTGGCGATCCGGTCGCCACCGGGCTCCGCGGGCTGCCCGAAAACTCCTCGAACCCCTCGAAAGGAACCCCTTTCATGCCTGAAAACATCCGCATCGCCGTCGACGTCGGCGGGACGTTCACCGACGTAGTGAAGCTCGTCCCGGAGACCGGAGAGCTGCGCTTCGAGAAGGTGCCGACCACTCCCGCCGAACCCACGGCCGGAGTCCTCGCCGCCTTCGACAAGGCGGAGGCCGATCCGGCGCAGGTCTCGATGTTCAACCACGGCAGCACGCTCGGACTCAACTCGCTGCTGACCCGCACCGGTGCCAGGATCGCGACCATCGCGACGCGCGGCTTCCGGGACGTCTACCTGCTCGGCCGCACCGACCGCCGGGTGATGTACGACATCGGCTATCAGAAGCCGGAGCCGCTGCTGGAGCGCTTCGACACCTTCGAGGTGACGGAGCGCAGCATGTTCGACGGCTCGGTCGCGGTGGCGCTGGACGAGGACGACGCGCGGGAGATCGCACGCGAGATCGGCCGCAGGGGCTACGACGCGGTCGCCGTGGCGTTCCTGCACGCCTACGCCAACCCGTCGCACGAGCTCCGGATGCGCGAGATCCTCGCGGAGGAGGCGCCGGAGCTCGAGATCACCATCTCGCACGAGCTCTCGCGCGAGTACCGGGAGTACGAGCGCACCAGCACGGCCGTGCTCGACGCCTACATCAAGCCGATCATGCGCGGCTATCTGCGCGCTCTCGAGGGCGAGCTCGAGCGCCGTGGATTCGGCGGACGCTTCCTCATGTCGCGCTCCGGCGGCGGCGCGATGACGGCCTCGGCCGCGCGGGAGCAGCCGGTGAACCTCATCCTGTCCGGACCCGCCGGCGGAGTCGTGGGAGCGGCGGCCTTCTCGAAGCTCATCGGGCGGCCCAACCTCATCACGATCGACATGGGAGGGACGAGCCTCGACGCCTCCCTCGTGCAGGACGGAAGCCCTGTGCTGTACCACGGCGCCGAGTTCGAGGGGCTGCCGATCAACACGCCTTCGCTCTACATCCACACGATCGGCGCCGGCGGCGGATCCCTCGGCTACCTGGACGACGGCGGCGCGCTGCAGGTGGGGCCGAAGAGCGCGGGCGCGATGCCGGGCCCGGCCGCGTACGGCAGGGGCGGCACCGAGCCGACGTTCACCGACGCGGCGCTCGCGATCGGCTACCTCGGCACCGACACCCCTCTCGGCGGCGAGCTCACGCTCGACCGCGAGAAGTCCCTCGAGGCCCTCGCCCCGATCGCGGAGGCTCTCGAGCTGACGGTCACGCAGCTCGCACGGGGCATGGTGCGGATCTCGAACACCAAGATCATGGGCGCCGTGCGGGCGATCACGATCGAACTCGGGCACGATCCCAAGGACTTCGCGCTGCTCTCCTTCGGCGGAGGCGGCGGCCTCGTCGCGGTCGACGTGGCCAGGGATCTCGGGATCCCCGAGGTGATCGTGCCTCCGGGGCAGGGCGCGTTCTCCGCGCTCGGCATGCTGATGGCGGACGTGCAGCACGATTACTCGCGCACGAGTCTCCAGGCCCTGCACGAGCTGGACGCCTCCGTGGCCGACGCGCTCTACGCCGGCATGGAGAGCGAGGCGAGGGAGACGCTGCGCGCCGAGGGATTCGACGACGACCGGATGGTCTTCCACCGGGTCGTGGCCGTCCGCTACTCGGGGCAGGAGCATGCGGTCACCGTCACCTATCCCGAGGACGGATCCGATCCTCGCGAAGCGATCCGCTCCGAGTTCAACCGTCTGCACGAGCGCCAGTACGGCCACGTCATGGACGATCCCATCGAGACCACGACCCTGCGGCTGAGCGCCCTCGGCGTCGTCGACAAGCCCGACCTGCCGCACGTCGCGCGCCGGTCCGCCGGGGCCGGTCCGGTGGTCCGCACGCGCACGGTGGTGCTCGACGGCGACGAGACCGCGGAGTACGCGCTGATCGCCCGCGAGGAGCTCCTGGCGGGAGACGCGATCGAAGGGCCGGCCGTCATCACCGAGCACACCGCGACGACCGTCCTGCACGCCGGCGACCGGCTCGAGGTCGGCGACTACGGCGAACTCGTCATCTCGATCCAGTACGCACAGAAGGGAGCGTGACATGGCCGACGCCATCACGACGGAGATCATCAGGCACGGTCTGCTGGCCGCGGCGGAGGAGGTCGCGCGCAACCTGTGCCGCACCGCCTACAACACCGTGGTCTACGAGATCCACGACTACGGCATCGGGATCCACGATGCGCTCGGCGACGTCGTCGCCGACGCGCCCGGCATCGCAGTGTTCACGCGCGGGAACGATGCGGGCATCAAGCACTCGATGGAGTTCCTCGGCGTGGACGCGATGGAGCCCGGCGACATCTTCATCCTCAACTTCCCGTACTGGTCGAGTGCGCACACCCTCGATCCGCTGGTGTTCGCACCGATCCACGTGGACGACGTGCTCATCGGCTTCGCCTCCTGCCGTGTGCACATCACGGACCTGAACCAGAAGGATCCGGGCTACGTGCTCGACTCGACGGATCGCTCGCAGGAGGGCCTCATGCTGCCGGCCTCGAAGCTCTATCGCCGAGGCGAGCGCAACGACGACGTGTTCAACATCATCCGGTTCAACAGCCGGATGCCGAAGCACACGATCGGGGACATCCAGGCCCAGGTGTCCGCCTGCGTGACGGGCGTGCGCCGGACGCAGGAGATCGCGGCGCGATACGGCGTCGACACCCTCACCGAGGCGATGCGGACGATCAACGATCACGGCGAGAAGCTCGCCAGGCTCGGACTGGCGAAGCTCCCGAAGGGCACCTGGAGCGCCATCGACTTCGTCGACGACGACGGGATCAACAAGGACGATCTCGTCAAGCTCCAGTGCACGGTCACGGTCACCGACGAGGAGATGGTGGTCGACTGGACCGGCAGCGCGGAGAACGTCGAGGGTCCGATCAATCTCCCGCCGGGCCAGACCGAGGCGCTGTCCAGCCTCATCTTCAAGGCGCTCACGACCCCCGACACCCCGGTGGTCGCGGGCAACTTCGCACCGCTGCGGGTCGTCACCGTGCCGGGGTCGGTCATGCACGCGGTGTCGCCGATGCCGACCTTCACGCTCTGGACCGGCCTGCTGGCAGGTGAAGTGATCCTGAAGGCGCTGGCGCAGGGGATGCCGGAGCTCGTTCCAGCCTGCTCCGGCGGCGACGTCTGCTCGATGATGGGCCTGGGCACGAACCCGCGCACCGGTGAGCCGTGGCAGGAAGCCACGAACGAGGCGGTCGGCTTCGGAGGCACCGCGGTGCACGACGGCGAGGACGGCATCATGCACCTTTCAGAGCCCGGCTGCCGCAACAACCCGGTCGAGGTGCTGGAGGCCAAGTCGTCGATGATCATCGACCACTACGGGTACCGCACCGACACCGGCGGCGCGGGACGGCACCGCGGCGGCGTCGGGGTGAGCAGGTCGTATCGCTTCACGGCTCCGGCCACGGGCATCTGCCTCGTCTACAAGACCAAGACGGATCCCTGGTCGATCGGCGGCGGTGGGGAGGGCCAGCCGAATCGGGTCGTCCTGAACCCCGGTACGCCCCGGGAGGTCGTGCAGGGCGGGAGCTACAACCGCCTCGACGCCGGTGACGTGCTCGTCAACCAGACCGGCGGGGGCGGCGGCTACGGTCACCCCTTCGACCGCGACCCTTCGGCCGTCGCGCGCGATGTGCGCAACGGCTTCGTCTCCTCGCAGTCGGCGCGGCAGGACTACGGCGTCGTGGTGACGGCCGAGTTCGGCATCGACCACGCGGCGACCGCGGCGATCCGGGGCAGCTAGATCCCGGCCCGGCAGGGGGCGGCCGACGCTGATCGGTCGTCCCCTGCGGCCAGGTGCGGGAAGAAAGATCCGATGATTGGATCGACATGGTCGAATCGATTCGATAGGATTGCTCGGTTCCGCTCACCTCCGTCCCCCGAAGAGCACTCATGGCCACGCCCCTCACCACCGGCCGCCCCTGGCGCGTCATCCTTGCCTTTGCCGTCCCCCTGCTGATCGGCAACGTCGTCCAGCAGCTCTACCAGTTCGCCGACGCGATCGTCGTCGGTCGCCACCTCGGCGTCGATTCGCTCGCGGCCGTCGGCGCCACGGGCAGCCTGATCTTCCTGCTGATCGGCTTCGCCTGGGGGCTCAGCAGCGGTTTCGCGATCCCGACCGCGCAGTCGTTCGGCGCGGGGGACCACGCTGCGGTGCGCCGGTCCGTCGCCACGGGCACGCTGCTGACGGCCGCCACGAGCATCATCATCTCGGTCGGCGCCCCGCTCGTGACCGCGCCGCTGCTCGCCCTGCTGCAGACGCCGGAGGTGCTCATGCCGGAGGCGACCGTGTTCACGCAGGTCACCTTCATCGGCGGCAGCACCGTGATGTTCTTCAACTACCTCTCTGCGGTGATCCGCGCGATCGGCGACTCCCGCACTCCGCTCGTGTTCCTCACCATCTCGTGCGCGCTGAACATCGTGCTCGTGATCCTCATGGTGGGCACCTTCGAGTGGGGCGTGGCGGGAGCCGCCTGGGCGACCGTCGTCGCGCAGGGCGTCTCGGTCGTGCTGTGCCTCGTGTACGTGTGGCGCAAGCTCCCGGTGCTGCACGTACACCGCGCCGACTGGAGGGTGACCCGCGACGACATCGTCCAGCACCTGCGCCTCGGTCTCCCGATGGGGTTCCAGGCCTCGATCATCGCGATCGGCACGATCACCGTGCAGGTCGCGCTCAACGTGCTCGGGCCTGACGCCGTGGCCGCCTACACGACCGCCTCCCGCGTGGACAGCATCGCGGTCGCCTTCCTCTCCTCGATCGGCCTCGCCGCCTCGATGTACGCCGCGCAGAACCTGGGCGGACGCCGCCCGGACCGGATCCGCCGGGGCGTCACGCAGGCGATCTGGATGGCCGTCATCACGGCGGTCGTGCTCGGCGCCCTGCTGGTGCTGTTCGGATCGTCGATGGTGCGCGTGTTCATCGGCGACGGATCCGACGAGGTCGTGCGCCTCGCCGCCCTCATGCTGCTGATCAACGGCCTCAGCTACAGCGCGCTCGGCGTGCTGTTCGTGCTGCGCGGCGTGCTGCAGGGCCTCGGTCACACGCTCATCCCGACGGTCACCGGCGTGATCGAGCTGGTGATGCGCGTGGCCGCGGCCGTCGTGCTCGGCGCCCTCATCGGCTACCCCGGCGTCGCGCTGAGCAATCCGCTCGCGTGGCTGGGCGCCGCCGCCCTCCTCATCCCCGCCTACGTGAAGGCGCACCGCGCTCTCGCACGCATGCCCGTGGATCCGATCGAGGTCACCCCGACCACGGCGATCCCCGTGGTCGGGCCCACCGACGGGTCCATGGTCGTCGACGCGGTCATCACGGCGCCGGTGCCCGTGATCGCGGCGAGGTCGCGCCTCAAGGCCGGACGCCGCTGAGCCCCGCCCCGCCCCGCCCCGCCCCGGGTGCGGCCCGTGGCGGGTGACGAATCTCTGTCCGGTGCTTGCGGTGGTGGCGCCGGGGCGCGCACCCTGGACTCCGGGGGGACATCGGCGCGCGAGGAGCTTCCCATGACCCAGCGGATCATTCCGAACATCTGGTGCGACCACAATGCCGAGGAGGTCGGGGCCTTCTACGCCTCGGTGTTCGACCGCACCACGTCTGAGGTCGTCGCGCGCTATCCCGACGAGGGGCTGCCCGAGTTCCAGAGAGCGTTCGCGGGGCAGCCGCTCACGGTCGACGTCACGATCGACGGCTACCGGATCACGCTCATCAACGCGGGCGCCGAGTTCGCGCCGACGTCGGCGATCTCGTTCGTCGTCTGCGTGGATCCGCGCGGGTTCGGCGGGGACGAGCACGCCGCGCGGGGCTGGATCAACCGCGTCTGGACCCGCCTCGGCGAGGAGGGGCGCGTGCTCATGGACATCGGCGAGTACCGGTTCAGCGGTCTGTACGGCTGGATCGAGGACCGGTACGGGGTGAGCTGGCAGTTGAAGCTGATGGACGCCGCGGCCGAGCCGGAGCCGCCGATCATTCCGATGCTGGTGTTCGGCGGACCGCTGCAGAACAGGGCGGAGGAGGCGATCGCGTTCTACGGGGCGCTGCTGCCGCCGTCGGGGATCGTCCGCCAGACGGAGCATCCGGTCACGGCGCCTCCGCGCGTCGACGAGCCGATCACCTACTCGGAGTTCCTGCTCGCGGGGCAGCGTTTCGCGGCATTCGACTCACCGGTCGACCGTGACCACCCGTTCACGCCGGGGATCTCCCTGCAGGTCGACTGCGACGGGCAGGAGGAGATCGACCGGCTCTGGGACGCCCTCAGCGTGGTCCCGGAGGCCGAGCAGTGCGGTTGGCTCGTCGACCGCTTCGGGCTGAGCTGGCAGATCGTCCCGGCGAACATGGCCGAGCTCATGCAGCGCCCGAACGCCTACGAGCATCTGATGCAGATGGGCCGCCTCATCATCGCCGACTTCTGACGGCTCCTTCTCCGTTTCACAGCGCGCACTTGGCTGCATTCCGGGCCGATATGCAGCCATTCGCGCGCTGTGAAACCGGATCCGGCCGCGTCAGCGAAGGGCGAGGAAGCCCAGGACGGTGCTGACGACAGCCAGTGCGGCGAGGACGATCGCCGGGGTGGCCGGCTCGTTGCGCCGCAGGTGCACGACGACGGCGCCGAGCATGATGACGGCGAGACCGGTGCCGGCGAGGGGCGTGAGGATCGGGGCGATCCCGGTCGCGAGCGGCAGGATCAGACCGACGGCGCCGATGACCTCGAGCGCGGCGATCGCCTTGACCGAACCCGCCGAGAAGTCGTCGGTCCACGCCATCCCGCGCGCGGCGAGCACCGGCTTCGGGGTGATCAGCTTCATGCCGCCGCCGCCCAGCATGGCCAGGGTGAGCAGCGCGTTGACGATCCAGAGGGCGATCAGCATGAGGTTCCTTCTTGTTATCGATCGTCACCTTGTTACGATCAGTAAGTAAAGGATGGGGCATGGTGGAGACGCGTACAAAAGGAACATCGGTGTCACCGGCGCACAGCGGGAGAACCGTGACCGATCCGGCCCCGCCCGCGGCGCCCCCCTCCCCGGCCGGCCTCGCCGAGTACGAGCGCTCCTGCGAGGGGCACCCCGGTGGTCCGGAGGCGGGCCGGATGATCCGCGAGGTGCTCGACCGCGTCGGCGACAAGTGGTCCCTGCTCGTGGTCGCGACGCTCGGCGGCGACGTCATGCGGTTCAGCGACCTGCTGCGTCATATCCCGGGGATCTCGCAGCGCATGCTCACGCTGACGCTGCGCCAGCTCGAGCGCGACGGACTCGTGATCCGCACCGCCTACGCCGAGGTGCCGCCGCGCGTCGAGTACCGGCTCACGGCTCTCGGCAGCACCTTCGTGGAGATCGCGCACACGATCGCGCAGTGGGCGATCGCGAACCACGCCACGATCGAACAGTCCCGCGCCGACTACGACGCGCGCTGATCTCGGCCCTGCTTCAGGCGCTCAGGTCGCAGAAATTGCCGCTTCGGACGGCCCACAACGACAGAAATCGCGAACTGAACGAGCCAACGAGCAGCCAGGCATCGTTCAGCGGTGGTCGCGGTCGTGGTGCTGGCCCGACTCGTCGCCGCTCGAGACGCGCTCGGCCTCGCGAGCGCGCAGGTCCACGCGGCGGATCTTGCCCGAGATCGTCTTGGGCAGCTCCGGGACGAACTCGATGATGCGCACCCACAGATGCGGGGAGAGCTGGCCGCGCGCGTGGGCGAAGATCGAGCCGGCGGTCGCGACGAGGTCGTCGTGCGCCGAGGCGGTCAGCAGCACATAGGCCTTCGGCACGGCGAGACGGGTCGCATCAGGGCTCGGCACGACGGCCGCCTCCATGACGTCGGGGTGCTCCAGGAGCACCGACTCGAGCTCGAACGGCGAGATCTTGTAATCGGAGGCCTTGAACACGTCGTCCGCGCGCCCGACGTAGGTCAGGTACCCCTCGGCGTCGCGCGTCGCGATGTCGCCCGTGTGGTGGAACCCTCCCTCGCGGGAACGAGCGGTGGCCTCGGGGTCCGCGTAGTACCCCGCCATCAGCCCGAGCGGACTCTCCGCGAGGTCCAGGCAGATCTCGCCCTCGGCGATGCCTGCGGCGTCGCCGTCGACGCGTGCGCCGGTGACCGGATCCACGAGCACCACCGGATAGCCCGGCAGCGGACGGCCCATGGATCCGTCCTTTACGACCTGGCCCGGCGAGTTTCCCACGCACGCGGTCATCTCGGTCTGCCCGAAGCCGTCGCGGATCGTGCCGCCCCACGCCTGGCGCACCCGGCCGATGACCTCCGGATTGAGCGGTTCGCCGGCGCCGACGAGCTCGCGCGGCGGGTGCGGGAGCCGGCCCAGATCGGCCTGGATCAGCATGCGCCACACCGTCGGCGGGGCGCAGAACGTCGTGACGCGGTGCGTCTCCATGACCTCCATGAGGGTGTTCGCATCGAAGCGGTCGTAGTTGTAGACGAACACGGTGGCCTCGGCGAGGAACGGCGAGTAGAAGCTCGACCAGGCGTGCTTGGCCCAGCCCGGCGAGGAGATGTTCAGGTGCACGTCGTCCTCGCGCACGCCCAGCCACCACATGGTCGACAGGTGCCCGACCGGATACGACACGTGCGTGTGCTGAACGAGCTTGGGCCGGCTGGTCGTGCCGGAGGTGAAATAGAGCAGGCTGGTGTCGCCGGCGGGAGTCGGGCCCTCGGGCTCGAACTCATCCGAGGCGTCGTTCGATCCGGCGAAGTCGTGCCAGCCCTCCGGTGCGGCGGCGCCCGCGCTCTCCGGCACTGCGATCCGCAGGAGCGAGGCCGGCAGCTCCGCCACGCGGTCGGTGAGCGCACCGAGCGTGACGACACCGCGCGCCTCGCCCTTCTCCGCGCGATAGGCGAGGTCCGCGGGGGAGAGCAGCGTCGAGGTCGGGATCGCGACCGCTCCGACCTTGGCGAGGCCGAGCATCGTCTCCCACAGATCGATCGTGTTGCCGAGCATCACGATCACGTGGTCGCCGCGGCGGATCCCGAGCCCGTGCAGCCAGTTCGCGACCTGGTTCGAGCGCCGCGCGAGCTCGCCGTACGACCAGCTGCGACTGGAGAGGTCGGCCGAGACGATCTGCACCGCGGGCCGATTCGGCGTCTCGCCGGCCACCACGTCGAACCACTCCAGGGCGAAGTTGAACTCGCGGAGCTCGGGCCAGCGGAACGCGTTGCGGGCGCCGGCGTAGTCGGTGGCGTGCGCGAGCAGCAGGTCGCGGGCGGCACGGATCGCGGAGGTCGCCGCGGTCGCGGCACGGGGCTGGCTCATGGAGCCATCTTGGTCCGTCTCGGTTCGAAGCGCGAGAAACGCGGATCCGGGGCCCGGAATACAGCCATTCGCGCGCTTCGAAACGGCGGGAACCGACCGGCCGGGGGCCTTACGCTGGCAGGGATCCCCTCCAACCCTGAACGGAGCCGCATGAGCGCGCACAAGAACGAGCTCTTCGTCCAGATCGGCAACGAGCCGCGCGACTACGCCTGGGGCAGGGTCGACGGCGTCGCCGGAGTCCTGGGCACCGCAGGCACCGGCGGTCCCGAGGCCGAGCTGTGGCTGGGCGCGCACCCCGGCTCGCCGGCCCGGACGGCGGACGGGACCCCCTGGCCCACGCTCCTCGACTGGGAGCGGCAGAGCGGGGCGAAGCTGCCCTTCCTGCTCAAGATCCTCGTGTCGGGCGGTCCGCTCTCGCTGCAGGCGCACCCGACGCCGGCGCAGGCGGAGGCCGGATTCGCCGACGAGAACCTGCGCGGCGTCCCGCTCACGGCTGCGCACCGCAACTACAAGGATCCGTACGCCAAGCCCGAGCTGATCGTCGCCCTCGAGGACGGCTTCGAGGCGCTGTGCGGGTTCCGCCCCGTCGCCGAGATCCTGGCCGACGTCGACGCGCTCGCCGCACGCGCCGGATCCGATTCCCTCGCCCCCTGGCGCGAAGAGCTGAGCGGGCCGGACGGGCTGCGCGCCGGGTTCTCCTGGCTGCTCGCCGGCGGTGCGGGCGTGGACCTCGCCGTCGCCGCACTGGTGGCCGCCGCGTCCGGCGACGAGCGCTTCGAGCTGCTCACGCGTCTCGCCGAGACGTACCCCGGCGACCCCGGGATCGCGGTCGCACTCATGCTGCGCCACGTCACGCTCGCCGCGGGGGAGTCGCTCTGGCTGCCGGCGGGCAACATCCACGCGTATCTGCGCGGGGCCGGCGTCGAGCTCATGGGGCCGAGCGACAACGTGCTGCGCGGCGGGCTCACCCCCAAGCACGTCGACACCGCAGAGCTGCAGCGGGTGCTGACGTTCACCGCGTCGGAGGACGACCACCTGGTGCCCGTCGCGGTCGACGAGAATGTGCAGAGCTACCGTCCGCGCATCCACGCCTCGGGCGCCGACGTGCCGTTCGAGCTGCTCGCGATCACCGGCGACGCGACGATCGCGCTCGCCGGTCCGTCGATCGCGATCACGACGGACGGATCCTTCATGCTGTCCTCCGACGGCGCGGCGGCCGACATCCCACGCGGCGCCGCCGTGTTCGCCACCCGCGCGGCGGACGTGCAGGTCGCCGGATCCGGACGGCTCTGGATCGCGACCGCCGGCTGACGCGTAGCGTATGACTGTGAACCAGACCGCCTCCCGTCGCGTCCTGGGGCTGTCCGTCCAGGAGTGGGCCCTCGTCGGGATCACGGTCATCTGGGGCGGCACCTTCCTCGTCGTGCACACCGCGATGCAGCACTCGGGGCCCTGGTTCTTCGTCGGGTTCCGGTTCCTCGCCGCGGGGCTGTTCGCCGCGGCGATCTTCTGGCGCTCGCTGCGAGGCATGACGTGGCGCGAGATCGGCGCCGGCGCGGCCATCGGCGCCGCGATCTACGGCGGCTACGGTCTGCAGACCGCGGGACTGCAGACGATCGACTCCAGCACCAGCGCGTTCATGACCGCGTTCTACGTGCCGCTCGTGCCCCTGCTGCAGTGGCTCGTGCTGCGCAAGCCGCCGCGCGCGCTGACCCTCGCCGGCGCGGGCCTCGCCTTCGTCGGGCTGCTGCTGGTCGCCGGCATCGGATCCCGCGGGGTCCATCTCGGCGAGGGCGAGATCCTCACGCTCATCAGCACCCTGCCGATCGCGGGCGAGATCATCCTGATCAGCCTCTTCGGCAGACGATTCGACGTGGGCCGGCTGACCGTCGTGCAGCTGCTCACCGCATCGCTCCTCGGCTTCGCGACCATGCCCGCCGTCGGCGAGAGCATCCCCGCCTTCGACCCGGTCTGGCTGATCGCCGGCCTCGGCATGGGCCTGGCGAGCGGCCTGATCCAGCTCACCATGAACTGGGCGCAGCGCTCCGTCTCCGCGACGCGCGCCACCATCATCTATACCGGCGAACCCGTGTGGGCGGGCGTGGTCGGGCGCATCGCGGGGGAGCGAATCCCGCCGCTCGCCATCCTGGGAGCGGCCCTCATCATCGCGGGCACCCTGCTCAGCGAACTGCAGCCGCGGCGGAAGAACGGCCGCACGGTCGAAGACCCGGATCCCGAGCCGCGGTCCGACGATCCCGATTCGGATGCGTCGGAGCTCAGCTCCCGAGCGGGCGCCTAGGATCCCGCGCGTAGACTGGCGGAGTCCGCCCATCTACCGGGGCGGCCGTAGAACCCGTCGAAGCGGTTGCTGAGGCTCGGTCCCTGAGGCCGCTCGAAGGGCTCGAAGCACAGGGACCCGAGGATCCGTCATGCCCGCCACACGCACGTTCCAGCTGCGCCACGTGCAGCTCGCGCGCGCCGCCCTCGCCGCGGTCGCGGCGCTCATGATCACCTTCTCCGCGAACCACTCCGCGTTCGTGGGGCTGGCGGTGTTCAGCGGGTTCGCCCTGGTCACCGCGCTGATCCACATTCTCGCGGCCTGGCTCGTCGCGCCTTCGGGGTGGCGCTGGCCGTATGTGCTGCTCGCGGCCATCGCGATCCTCACCGGCATGGCCAGCAGCATCCCGGCCTGGCGCACCACGCCGATGTTCTTCGTCGTGGTGATCGCGTGGGGCGCACTCGGCGGACTCGTCGAGCTCCTCGCCGGGATCCGCGCCCGCCGCCAGGCCCGCGCCGGGACCGCGCCGGCCGTGGTCGCCGACGGCGCCCGCGATGCGATCCTGATCGGATCCCTGGGGCTCGCCCTCGCCGTCGGCCTGCTGTGCGTGCCGACGACCTATGCCCTGAACTACTCCATCGCCGAGGCCGGCTTGTTCACGCTGACCGGGATCACCCTGGCCGTCGGGATCTTCGGCGCCTACGCCGCCATCGTCGCGGTCTTCCTCGGCATCGCCGGGCTCAGCCCCCGCGCCCGCGCCACTGGTGCGGGCACCGACACCGCCGGCCGGGCGCCGGCCGAGAACGAAGGATCCGCATGACCGAGAAGACCAGGCGCAGGGATCTGTTCCGACCGTTGCAGCTGGTCGGCCTGTCGCTGCTGTGCGGCCTCTTCGCCGGTGTCGTGACGCTGATCGCCACGGGCGCGTTCACCGACAAGGTGATGCGCATGGTCGACAAGGGCACCTACGGCGCCATCCCGCCGTGGAACCTCGCGTTCATCGTGACGGGCGGGATCTTCATCGCCGCCCTGCTGATCCTGTCGATCCTGATCCTGGCCGTCGACCCGTCGGACTTCACGAAGCCGCACGACCGTCCGGTGCTGTACGACGACGCCGCCGAGTCCGCGGACGCCGCGGTCGCCGGAGCGGCGGGAGCCGCCGCTGCGGCCGACGGGTCTGCGGCCGCCGCGGCCGGTGCCGAGACGACCGCAGCCGACGAGTCCGCCGACCCTTCGAACGGCGATGGCCACGACGACGCACCCGCATCCGGGACGCCCTCCGCGTCCTGACGGGCAACTCTGAAGGATCCTTGCATCTCCGCAGGACAGGATCCGAGGATCCGTCCTCAGAAGTTGCCGATGTCCTTCAGAAGCGGGCGCCCATCGGCCGGATCCCCGTCCCGCCGCACGCGGGCTCGGGAATAGCCCGCGCTCCGCACGGCTTGTCACGAGGGTGAGCATGACGATCGACCGCGCAACGGTGGGCTTCCGTTCCGAGCGCGGTCCTGTGCTGCTCTCGCTCATGCTCGCGATGGGCCTCATCGCGATGGATGCGACGATCCTCGCCACTGCCGTGCCGAGCGTGGTGCGCGACCTCGGCAGCTACCAGCAGTTCCCCTGGCTGTTCTCGGTCTACCTGCTCGCGCAGGCGGTGAGCGTGCCGATCTACTCCAAGCTCGCGGACACGGTCGGTCGCAAGCCGATCGTGCTGATCGGAATCGCGTTGTTCCTCCTCGGATCCATCCTGTGCGGACTCGCGTGGAGCATGCCGTCGCTCATCCTGTTCCGGCTGCTGCAGGGCCTGGGCGCGGGAGCCGTGGGCCCGATGGTCGCGACCATCGTCGGCGACATCTACACGCTGTCCGAGAGGGCGGTCGTGCAGGGGTACATCGCGAGCGTCTGGGCACTGTCCTCGGTGGTGGGGCCCGCGCTGGGCGGGGTGTTCGCCCAGTTCGATGCCTGGCGCCTGATCTTCTTCATCAACATCCCGCTGTGCCTGATCGCGGCCTGGATGCTGCTGCGGCACTTCCACGAGCAGATCGAGAAGCGCCGGCATCGGATCGACTACGCGGGCGCGGTGCTGCTGACGATCGGTCTCACCGCGATCATCGTCGGCGTGCTCGAGGGCGGGAACGCCTGGGCCTGGCAGTCGGTGCCGAGTCTCGCCTGCTTCGTCGGCGGGGCCATCGCCCTCGTCGCGTTCGCGCTCGTGGAGCGCCGCGCCGCCGAGCCGATCATCGACCTGCGGCTGATCTCGGGCCGCCTCATCCTCACCACGACCCTCGCGTCGCTCGCGATCGGCGCACTGCTGACGGGCATCACGAGCTTCGCGCCGGCCTATCTGCAGGGCGCGATCGCCGTGCCGCCGCTGCTCGCGGGGCTCGCCGTGGCGGCGCTCACGCTGGGGTGGCCGCTCTCGGCGGCGAATGCGGGACGACTGTACCTGCGGCACGGGTTCCGATTCACCGCGCTGCTCGGGGCGTCGATCGCGACGCTCGGCGCGATCGGGCTCGCGCTCATCGGGCCGTATCCGAACGCGTACGCCCTCGCCGCGGTCGCTTTCGTGATCGGCTTCGGCCTGGGATGGACGGCGGCGCCCACTCTCATCGTCGCGCAGGCGTCGGTCGGCTGGGGCGAGCGCGGCGCGGTGACCGGCATGAACACGTTCGCGCGTTCGGCGGGCAGCGCCGTGGGCGTGGCCGTGTTCGGCGCGATCTCGAACGCCGTCATGGCTTCGGGCGGCGGATCCGGGGATCCGGCCACCGTCGTGCGCGCCTCGACCTGGGTGTTCATCGCGGCGGCCGTGACCGCGGCGCTCGTGCTGGTCGCCGTCTTCGCGATGCCGAAGGACCGCGCGGGCGACCACGGCTGAGGCCTTCCAGCCGGATCCCGTTCGCGGCCCGCGAGCGGTTCCCGGCCCGCGAGCGGTGCTCGGCGTCAGCTCTTGCCGAGCATCCGCATCGCGATCATCGCCGCGGTCGCCACGACCGCCAGCACGCCGATGCCGCGGATCCCGAGGACGAGCCAGCGCGGGCGATCGCCGGGGAGCGGCGCGCTCGACGCCGCTGCGGAAGGGCCGGCGTACGCGCGGAGCCGATCCGCGACCGCGTCCAGCAGCTCGTCAACGGCATCCGCGTCGTAGCCCTCGCCGGTGAGCGGGACGTCCGTGAACTGCGCGAGCACGACCGATTCCGCAGAGAGGCGGCCCGGACGGCCCTCCTCCCAGGAGCGCAGGGTCGCGACGCACTCGTCGAGGAAGTCGTCGACCTCGTCGATCGCGTAGCGCGCGCCCGCTCGGCGGCGCGCGAGACGGGCGGCCGAGAGACCGGCGCTGTCCATGCCGCTACTTCGCGAGCGTCTCCGCGAGGCCCACGTAGGTCGCCGGGGTCAGGGTCAGCAGGCGCTGCTTCGCGGCATCGCCGATCTCCAGGCCCTGAACGAACTCGGCGAGCTCGGCGGCGCCCACGCGGTGGCCGCGGGTGAGCTCCTTCAGCATCGCGTACGGGTCCTGGATCGTGGAGCGCCCCGCGACGACCTCCGCGCGGATCGCCGTCTGGATCGCCTCCCCGAGCACCTCCCAGTTCGTGTCGAGGTCGGCGAGCAGGACGTCGCGCGAGAGCGAGATCTCGTTGAGGCCGCGGCGCAGGTTGTCCAGGGCGAGCAGGGAGTGCCCGAACGCGACGCCGATGTTGCGCTGCGTCGTCGAGTCGGTGAGGTCGCGCTGCAGACGGCTCGTGACCAGCGTCTGCGACAGGGATCCGAGCAGGGCCCCTGCGAGCTCGAGGTTCGCCTCGGCGTTCTCGAAGCGGATCGGGTTGATCTTGTGCGGCATGGTCGAGGATCCGGTCGCGCCCGCGACGGGGATCTGGGCGAAGTAGCCGAGCGAGATGTAGGTCCAGATGTCGGTCGCGAGGTTGTGCAGGATCCCGCCCGCGTGACGGACGTGGTCGTACAGCTCGACCTGCCAGTCGTGCGACTCGATCTGCGTGGTGAGGATGTTGAAGTCGATCCCGAGGCCCTCGATGTACTCGCGGGCGATGCGGGGCCAGTCGGCGTCGGGCTCGGCGGCGAGGTGCGCCGACCACGTGCCGGTCGCGCCGGAGAACTTCGCGAGGTACTCGGATCCCTCGATCCGCTTGACCACGCGCTCCAGGCGCCACGCGAAGACGGCGATCTCCTTGCCCATGGTCGAGGGCGTCGCGGGCTGGCCGTGCGTGCGCGACAGCATCGCGGCGTCGGCGTGCTCGATCGCGAGCTCGCGGAGCTTGGCGATCACGTCCTGCAGGGCGGGCAGCCACACGCGCTCGACGGCGCGCTTGACGGTCAGCGCGTAGGAGGCGGAGTTGATGTCCTCGCTCGTGCAGGCGAAGTGCGTGAGTTCGGCGATCGCGTCCAGGCCCAGGGCCGACAGGCGGTCGCGGACGAGGTACTCCACGGCCTTCACGTCGTGGCGGGTCACCGCCTCCTTCTCGGCGAGCCAGTCGATCTCGGCCTGGCCGAAGTCGAGGTAGAGGCCCCGCAGGCGCTCCTTGTCCGCGTCGGCGAGGGGTGCGGTGCCGAAGAGCGAGCGATCGGTGAGCGCGATCAGCCACTCCACCTCGACCTCGACGCGGGCGCGGTTGAGCCCGGCCTCGGAGAGGTAGTCGGCGAGAGGGGCGACCGCGGCGCGGTAGCGCCCGTCGAGCGGGCTGAGGGGCTGCACGGGAAGCGAGGCGGTCACGGGGGTCCTCCGGGAAGAGTCGTGGATCCGGACCGCCTGTGTCACGGACGTGACGGTCGGATGGCGGGTTCGAGCTGACGGAAGAGGCCGTGGCTCGCGCTCTCGATCATACCGAGCACCTCATCGAACACCCGGGCGTCGGCGTAGTAGGGGTCCGGCACGTCCAGCACGGTCGGGTTGTGCTCGAACGAGAGCAGCAGGGTCACCTTGCCCTCCTCCGACTCGTCGCGCGCCCACTGCTTCAGGATCCGCTCGTGCGTGCGATCCAGGGCCACGACGAGGTCGCTCCCGGTGAAGGACTCGTAGGTGAACTGGCGCGCGCGGTGCTTGGTCCCGTCGTAGCCGCGGCGGGCGAGGGCGTCGATCGTGCGGCTGTCGGCCTGCTCGCCCACGTGCCAGTCGCCCGTGCCGGCGCTCGTCGAGACGATCCGGTCGCCGAGTCCCTGCTTCGCCGCGATGTCGCGGAAGACCACCTCCGCCATCGGGGACCGGCAGATGTTCCCCGTGCATACGAAGATGACGCGGAACGGATCCGACTCGGTCATCCCTCCATTGTGCCGCACCGGATCCGCCGACCCGTGCGCGGATTCCCGCCGCGGTGCCGGATGGCGTGATGCGCGGCGCGGTTCGTCCTCCACACGCAGGGGCCTGCTCGCGGTGCGCACGGGTTGCGCGACGCGGCCTCCGCGGTGCTCCGGGGACGGGCAGGCTGGCGGCCATGATCACCTTCGCCCCGGACGCCGCACCGGGATCCTGGCAGCTCGCCGAGGCTCTGCTCCGTTGCGAGAGCGCCCGCGAGCGCATCGAGGCGGCCGTCGTCGCGCTGCGTGCGATCGAGGCGGACTGCGGATGGCGCTCGAGGAGCGCCGATTTCCTGCAGCGGGAGCTGGAGGCCCAGCGACAGGCGCTCGGGGTGGCGGGGGAGTCGCTGCCGTCCATCGAAACGGCGCTGCAGGCGGGGTGAGCGCGGATGGCCGATGACGTCGAGATCACGCATGGCGGCATGATCGCGGTCGATCCGGATCGGCTGCGGTCGGCGGCAGGCCGGGTGCGGACCGAGGCGGAGGAGGTCGCATGCGCGCGGCAGGATCTGCTCGCGATCCCGGGTCTCGTCGACGACGTCCCGCTCGCCCGCGGGTTCCCCGCGCTGTGGTCGGCGGTGGCCCGACTGCAGAACGTCGAGGACGCGCTGGAGCGGCTCGCCGTCGGGGTCGGCACGATGGCCGACGTGTACGAGCTGGCCGATCTGCGCGCACGGCAGGCCATGCTCGGCGCGGGCGACGTCGCGGCCGCTCGGGATATCCGCCGCCGCGAGGAGCGGCTTCTGGCCGGTGACGCGAGGCTGTCCGCTCTCGACGAGCGACTGCAGGAGAGCTGGCGGCGGGGCGTCGCCGAGGGCTTCACTCCGGGGGGCGAGCAGGGGTCGCTGCCCGGGACGGCCGGCGATGCGCTGCTGCTCGGGCCCAGCCCCGCGCTGTTCCTGCTCCAGAGCGTGCTCGGGTGGAACGCGCGGGTGCAGGCGGAGGGCGCGCAGCGCCTCATCACCTCCGTCGCGGCCGAGAACGGCGTGGTGCGCCCGGCGCCGCTCGCGCCCGCACCCGGGCTCGTCCTGATGGCGGATGCGCGAAGCCCGGCGGGTGTCAGACCCCGGGTGGGGGATGTGGTGATCGACCGCGGCCCCGTCGCCACGATCCCGGCCGGACCCTCGACCCTCGCCGGGGCGGTGTCGCGCATCCCCTTCGGGCGTTCGTCTCAGGTGCGGGTCGAGACCTATCGGATGGGCGACGGCGCGCAGCGCTTCGTGGCCTACATCGACGGCACCCGTGGCCGGTCCGCGGAGGAGCCGTGGTCGTTCGCCTCGAATCTGCAGATGTACTCCGAGCACGCCGAAGCCGACTCCTACAGGGCCGTCGTCGAGGCGCTGCGCGATGCCGGCGCCGGCGCGGACACCCCGGTGGACCTGGTGGGGTACTCGCAGGGCGGGATGATCGCCGGCCTGCTCGCGCAGTCCGGCGAGTTCGACGTGCAGGGCGTCGTCACCGTGGGATCCCCGATCGAACCGGTCCTGCCGAACGACGTGCTGAGCGTCGCCGTCCGGCATACCGACGATCCGGTCGCCGGCCTCGCGGGCGGCGGCAGCCCGAACGGCACCGGCTCGCCGGACAGCCTGGTCATCCGTCGCACGGTCGCTCCCGGCCACGGGACGGATCCGCAGATCCCGGCGCACCTGCTCGACGGGTACGCGGAGACCGTGCGTCGCGCCGAGGCTTCGGGGGACGAGCGGATGACGAGGATCGCCGAGCACTTCGCGGTGCTCGACACCGCGACGTCGATGACGGCGACCGACTACACCGCCCGACGGATCACGGGATGAGGAGGATCACCCGCGCCGCGGTGTTAGCGATCGCGGTCGCGCTGACGCTGCGGGCGCAGGATCGCGTTGAAGACCGCGTTGATCACGGCGATGAGGAAGGCGGCGACGATCGTCCAGCCGAAGCCGCCGAGCGCCAGGCCCCAGCCCCAGAAGCCGGTGATCCAGGCGGTGAGCCAGAGCAGGAATCCGTTGATCACGAGCGAGATGAGCCCGAGCGTGAGGATGTACAGCGGGATCGCCACGATCTTCACCACGGTGCCGACGATCGTGTTCACGATCGCGAAGACGGCGCCGATCGCGAGCAGCGTGACGAGCAGCGGGACCATGCCGCCCGGCGGATAGGGGGTGACCGAGACCTCCAGGACCGTGATCAGGCTCACGACCCAGATAGCGAAGGCGTTCACGATGACGCGGATCAGGAACCTCATGATGCCGATTGTCGCATCCGCACCCGGGATCCGCCCAGGAATCCTCCCGGGCCTTCCGCGACGGCAGAGCGGTGGTCGTGCCCGCCCGGCCGGAACAGCCCGGGGCGCCGGATCTAGACTCGACGCGTGAGCGAAGAGATCCTGCCCCGCATCCGTGAAGAGATCGCGGCCCTTCCGCCGTACCGCCAGGGCAAGCAGGCCGGTGCCGACGCGTTCAAGCTGTCCAGCAACGAGAACCCGTTCGACCCGCTGCCCTCGGTCCTCGCCGCGCTCTCCGACGCGACGCCGATGAACCGCTACCCCGACGCGACCGCGGGTGCGCTGCGCGCGCGCCTCGGCGAGCGCTACGGCGTCGCGCCCGATGCGGTGCACGTCGCCTCCGGCAGCGTCGCGATCCTGTACCAGCTCGTGCTGGCCGCGGCGACCGTCGGCGACGAGGTCGTCTACGCCTGGCGCTCCTTCGAGGCCTACCCCGGACTGCCGCTCGTGGCCGGGGCGACCGGGGTGCAGGTGCCGCTCACCGCCGACGCCCGTCACGACCTCGACGCGATGGCCGCCGCGATCACCGAGCGCACCCGCGTGGTGATCGTGTGCACGCCCAACAACCCGACGGGTCCGATCGTCACGAGCGCCGAGTTCGCGGCGTTCGTAGAGAAGGTGCCGCAGGACGTGCTGATCGTGCTCGACGAGGCCTACGCCGAGTTCGTCACCGCACCCGACGCCGTCGACGGCCTGGCCGAGCGCATCTTCGAGGCGCACCCCAACGTCGTCGTGCTGCGCACGTTCTCCAAGGCGTACGGGCTCGCGGGCCTGCGCGTCGGCTATGCGATCGGCCACCCGCGCGTGCTGGATGCGGCCCGCACGACCGCGATCCCGCTGTCGGTCACCGCGGCCGCCGAGCGCGCCGCGATCGCCAGCCTCGACGCCGAGGACGAGCTGCGCGCCCGCGTCGCTGTGATCGTCGAGCGCCGCGCGGAACTGGTCGAGGGCCTGCGCGCACAGGGCTGGGACGTCCCGGACGCCCAGGGCAACTTCGTCTGTCTCCCCACCGGAGAGGCGACCGTCGACGTCGCCGCCGCGTTCGAGGAGGCCGGTCTCATCGTGCGCGCCTTCCCCGGCGACGGGATCCGCATCTCGGTCGGCGAGGCGGAGTCGCTGCCCCGCGTGCTCGCCGTCGCCGCCGCACAACGAGCCTGACGCCTCGCGCGCCCGCCGGCCGGTGCGTCCGGCACGGATGCACGGCGCGGCCACGGATGCAGGACCGATCGGGCGGATCCGTCGTGCATCCGTGCCGGGATCCTGCATCCGTCGCACGGCAGGTCCGTCGTGGGCCCGTTCCGATGCAAGGCGTCCCACGCAAAAAGCTAGGGGGACCTGGCATTAATACGTGGGACACCTGGATATCCGCGCACCCGCATGCGTCCGTGGGGATCGTCACAGCGGGCCGGTGATCGTTTGTGCGCACCCTCCACTGCGAAGGCGGAAACCTCGGTTAGCGTAGACAAGGTGACTGACGCCGATATCCCCACCGTCCGCGTCCTCGATGCCGACGGCCGCTTCATCCCGAGCCCCGCCGCGGAGGAGTATCTGCCCCTCATCGAGGCTCTGCCCGACGGCGACCTCGAGCAGTTCTACCGGGACATGGTCGTGATCCGCGCGATCGACACCCAGGCCACGAACCTGCAGCGCCAGGGCCAGCTCGCCCTGTGGCCGCCGAGCCGCGGGCAGGAGGCCGCCCAGGTCGGATCCGCCCGCGCCGCCCGTCCGCAGGACACGCTCTTCCCCTCCTACCGCGAACACGCGGTCACCCGCATCCGCGGCGTGGATCCGATCGACATCATCAAGCTCATGCGCGGGACCTCGAACGGGGGCTGGGATCCGACGGATCCCCGCAACGGCAACACCCGCATCTACACGCTCGTGCTCGGCTCGCAGACCCTGCACGCGACGGGCCTGGCGATGGGGCTCGTCTTCGATGGCAAGTGCGGATCCGGCGACGTCGACCGCGACCAGGCCGTGATGGTCTACTACGGTGACGGCGCCTCCAGCCAGGGCGATGTGCACGAGGCCATGGTGTTCGCCGCGAGCTACCAGACCCCGGAGGTGTTCTTCCTGCAGAACAACCACTGGGCGATCTCGGTGCCGGTGAAGACCCAGTCCCGCGTTCCGCTCGTCCAGCGCGGTGCCGGCTACGGGATCGAGTCGGTCCGCGTCGACGGCAACGACGTGCTCGCGAGCTGGGCGGTGACCCGCCGCGCGCTCGACGAGGCGCGCACGGGCGGCGGGCCGCGCGCGATCGAGGCCGTCACGTACCGGATGGGCGCGCACACCACGAGCGACGACCCCACGAAGTACCGGGGCAGCGACGAGGAGCAGGAGTGGTCGCTGCGGGATCCGATCGTCCGCATGCGCGCGTTCCTGGAGAACAGGGGAGCTGCCGGCTCGGTCTTCGCCGATGCCGACGCCGAGGCCGCGGACGCCGCCGAGGATCTGCGCGTGCGCACCCCCGAGGTCGCCTCGCCGACCGCCGAGGCGATCTTCGACCACGTCTACAGCGATCCGCATCCGCTCATGGCGGAACAGAAGGCATGGCAGGCGCGGTACGAGGCGTCGTTCGGAGCCGGCGCATGATCGCCCGCGCCTCGGAATCGAGGATGAATCGCACTCCGCAGGAGATTCAGGACGGATCCGTCCTTCGATCCTGCGATCGTCCTGCACACGTGAAGGGATCCCGCGCATGACCACGGTGGACACGACCAGGACCGGCATCGAGACGATGCCCTTCAGCAAGGCCCTGAACGCAGGCCTGCGCAAGGCGATGGAGGACGACCCGCGCGTCATCCTCATGGGCGAGGACATCGGCCCCCTCGGCGGGGTGTTCCGCATCACCGAGCACCTGCAGCGCGACTTCGGGCCGCAGCGGGTGCTGGACACGCCTCTCGCCGAGTCGGGCATCGTCGGCACCGCGATCGGCCTCGCGATGGGCGGGTTCCGCCCCGTGATCGAGATCCAGTTCGACGGCTTCGTCTTCCCCGCCTTCGACCAGATCACCACGCAGCTCGCGAAGATCACGGCCCGCCATGACGGTCGGGTCTCGATGCCGATCGTGATCCGGATCCCCTACGGCGGACACATCGGCGCGGTCGAGCACCACCAGGAGAGCCCGGAGACGTACTTCGCGCATACCCCTGGCCTGCGCGTGATCTCGCCGTCGACCCCGAACGACGCGTACTGGATGATCCAGGAGGCGATCTCGTCGAACGACCCCGTGATCTTCCTCGAGCCGAAGAGCCGGTACTGGCCCAAGGGCGAGGTCGACCTGTCGGCCCCGGCGCTCCCGATGCACGCCTCGCGGGTCGTGCGCCGTGGATCCGACGTCACGCTGGTCGGGCACGGTGCGATGGTGTCGACGCTGCTGCAGGCCGCCGCGCTCGCCGAGGCCGAGGGCACGAGCTGCGAGGTCGTGGACCTGCGCTCGCTGTCGCCGGTCGACTACGGGCCCCTCCTCGACTCGGTGCGCTCCACGGGCCGCATGGTCTATGCGCAGGAGTCGCCGGGCTTCGTGAGCCTGGGCAGCGAGATCGCGGCGACCGTCATGGAGCGCGCGTTCTACGCGCTCGAGGCGCCCGTGCTGCGCGTCTCGGGCTACGACGCCCCGTTCCCGCCCGCGAAGCTCGAGAGCACCTACCTGCCGGATCCGGACCGGATCCTCGAGGCCGTCGACCGGTCTCTCGCCTACTGATGTCTTGTCCGGTCGTCGAGCGTCCTTCGTCTCGCTCCGCTCGCTCAGGAACCGGAGCCGTGTCGGTTCCTGAGCGAGGAGCGCAGCGACGAGACGAAGGACGCCGCCGCCGTGTGAAAGGATCCCGACCATGAGCACCCAGACCTTCACCCTCCCTGACGTCGGGGAGGGCCTGACCGAGGCTGAGATCGTCACGTGGCGGGTCGCCCCGGGCGATGCCGTCGCGGTCGATGACGTGATCTGCGAGATCGAGACCGCCAAGTCGCTCGTCGAGCTGCCCTCGCCGCACGCCGGCACGGTCGGCGAGATCCTCGTGTCCGAGGGGAAGACGATCGACGTCGGCACCCCGATCATCACCTTCGTGACGAGCGCGGCCGAGCCGGCCGCCCCGGCTGCGACGCCCGAGGCTCCGGCCGCGGAGGAGGGATCCGGATCCGTCCTCGTCGGGTACGGCTCCGGTGCGGAGGCCACCTCGCGTCGTCGTCGCCCCGCCGAGCGCCCTGTACGCTCCACGGTCGGAGTGATCGCGAAGCCGCCGATCCGCAAGCTCGCGCGCGACCTCGGCGTCGACCTCACCCAGGTCGCCCCGACCGGCGCGGACGGCGAGGTCACCCGCGACGACGTGATGCGCCACGCCGAGCAGGCGAGCGTGTTCCGCAACATCCAGACCCCGGAGTGGGGCGACGTGCGCGAGGAGAAGCTTCCGGTCCCTGAGCGAGCGTCCTTCGTCTCGCCTTCGGCTCGCTCAGGAACCGGCGAAGGGCCGGTGGGCCTCGCCCGCGGACTCGCGCCCGCCCGCCCTTCGACAGGCTCAGGGGCCGGCGCCGACGAGAGCCGCACCGAGTCCATCCCGGTCAAGGGCGTCCGCAAGGCGACGTCCTCCGCGATGGTGCAGAGCGCCTACTCCGCGCCGCACGTGACCGTGTGGAAGGAGGTCGACGCCTCGCGCACGATGGAGCTCGTCAAGCGGCTCAAGGCCTCGCCCGACTTCGCCGACGTCAAGGTGTCCCCGCTGCTGATCATGGCGCGCGCCGTGATCTGGGCCGTGCGCCGCACCCCGATGGTCAACGCCGCCTGGATCGACACCGCCGACGGCGCCGAGATCGCGGTGCGCCACTACGTGAACCTCGGGATCGCCGCGGCCACGCCGCGCGGCCTGCTCGTGCCGAACATCAAGGACGCGCAGGACCTCGGCATGCGCGACCTTGCCCGTGCCCTGAACCGCCTCACCGCCACCGCGCGCGAGGGCAAGACCACTCCCGCCGAGCAGCAGGGCGGCACCATCACGATCACCAACATCGGCGTGTTCGGGATGGATGCGGGCACCCCGATCATCAACCCGGGTGAGGCCGGCATCGTCGCCATGGGCACGATCAGCCAGAAGCCGTGGGTCGTTGACGGCGAGGTGCGCCCGCGCTGGGTCACGACCGTGGCCGGATCCTTCGACCACCGCGTCGTGGACGGCGACGGCATGAGCCGCTTCATCGCCGACGTCGCCGCCGTGCTCGAGGAGCCCGCGCTGCTGGTCGACTGATTGACGGATATAGTCGCCAAAGTGGCACAATTTGACGACTGTATCCGTCATTCTGGGTCCGACGATATGACCTCCGGTGCTGATGGATGCTTCCGAGCGAACCGACCATCTGCTCCCCTTGGCCGGTGTTCCGAGTTGAAGGCAAGGGGGGAGGGGCTACCCGAGGTGCCGCGGGGCAGCGCACGTGCACGCTGACGGTTGGGCCCGTCGAACGCGTCGGTCATGGTGCTCAGTGCTTCCGGTGCTACGCCGAAGCTCAGAGCGACGTCCCGCCAGTCCGCCGTCGCCACCTCAACGGCAGTGATGATGTCGGATGCGGCGGATTCCGTCAGCCTGAAAGCATCATGGTTCTCCAGCAGCAGGCGGATGTCCCGGTCGCTGGGGTCGTCGCGGCGGCTCACGGGCGTGGATTCCAACGTCCCGAGCTTGTAGAACGGGTTGATGTCGAATGCCGGCGCCAATCGCCATCCGTTGCGTTCTCGGAGGAATCCGTGGTTGCGCATGTGGTCGTCGACGTTGTTGACGAGAAGAGTGACGGCGACCCGCCGGAACAGTTCCGCCGAGTCAGCGTCCGCGCCCGCGGAGTTCCTCTGCAGGGTGCTCACCAGGCGGACGTAGTCGACATATTCCCCACCGGACTTGTTCAACATCCCGTCCGCACTGAGGTATCCCTGGCGTCGTTCGGCCTCGCGGTCGAAACGCTCGACGACCAAGACGGAGTTGTACTCGAAGCGGTGGTGCTCGAAACGGGGGACTCTCACGCCTGAGCGTCGCGCGAGTTCCAGGCAAGTGGCCTCCCACGCCATTGCATCACCGAAGTCGTCGCGTGCTGGCAATTTCGCAATCGCGAGCTGACCATGGGAGTTGAGGACGGTGGCCTTTGGCCGCGCCCCGCCCAGGGATGTTCCAGCCTGCAGAAGCGTGAGCTTGTCGGCGGGGACTTCCTCCCCCCGCTCAAAGGCTTTCGCTGCCTCGACGAGCGCCGGGAGATCGGCCAGTCGCGCAGTCTTGCCGTCGGGCGGCGACTGGTACTCGCCATCCTTGCGTACTCGCAGCGCGCCGAGGCGCTCTGCATTGCCGACGCGTTTGAGAACCTCGAGCTCAGTGAGGTGTTGGTACCGGCCGGTGGCGCGACGTTCGATGGACTGCATGAGACGGCGTCCCCATGTGTCCGGCTGCGCGTCGGCAAGGCCAGCGAGCATCGGTCGTGTGCCGGCGGGGATGAACTCCCCTCTGCCTAGGCGCAGAGAAGGCGCCAGCGGGTAGGCCTCCGGGTGGGAGAGGTAGTCGTCGGCGTACTCGAATGCGACAATCCCGCCGGTGTCGTCAGCGGTTCCGGCGTGCGTCTCTTCCCCCGAAGGGAGCACGACGGATATTTCCAGCCTCATCAGCGACCTCCCTCGATGCGGCGGCGGAGTAGCGCGCGGCCGCGCTCATCCGATGCGGGGTCGAGAACGTCTCGCACTTTGCCGTCGAGACCAAGCGCCTCAAGCACAGCGAAGACATTCTCGAGCTTGACCGAGCCCGCTCCGCCCTCGAGTGATCGGAGGGTGTCCCGGGTGATTCCGGCGCGTTCGGCGACCACAGTGGCGGACAGTCGGGAGAGCGTGCGCCATGCTCTGATGTTCTGTCCGAAGTCGACGAGATTCTGGTTGTTGCTCATTCTTGCTCCGTTTTGACGGTTGTAGTCGTCAATCTTGGTGAATATGACGATTGTATCCGTCAGAATCTGCGCTGTGATGCTTCGCGCGGAGGTCGAGGGCCGCGGCGTGCCGTCGCGCCCCGGCAGTGGCCGGAGCTGACACAACGTGCATCTCTTCGTCTTCCAACGTGCAGGCCGCCAGGCTCGTCGATGGAGGTCAGACCCCGGGGAGCCGTCCTCAGCCGTGCAGCCGCTGCGCCACGAGCCGCGGCAGGCCGACGGTCCTGGCTGAGGCCAGGGCCGTGGAGACCGCGCCGGCGAGCACGATGTCGGCGCCGAGGTGCGAGCGCAGGATCGTCGGCGCCGGGAGGTCGAGCAGCGGGCGCAGCACGTCGCGGGCCGCGTCCAGGACGGGCTGGATGCTCTCGGCGATCGCGCCGCAGACGATCACGCGCTCCGGGTCGTAGGTGCTGCCGAGCACTGCCACGACGCGCGCCAGGTACTCGCCGGCGCCGCGCACGACCTGCGCCGCGTCGGGGTCCCCGGCGGCGGAGAGGGCGAGCACGCGATCCGCGCGCAGGCCGTTCGCGACGAGCGCGGCCAGGGCGCCGCCGGCCGCGACCCTCCCGGAGGCCAGCAGCTCCTGGGCGATCCGCGTGATCGCCGGGCCGAGCCCCTCGGCCGAGCCGACGCCGCGCACGTGGTCCAGCAGCACCATCTCGCCCACGCCGCCGTGCGCGCCGTGCAGGATGTGCCCGTCCACCACAGCGCCGGCGCCGAACCGCTCGCCGGCGATCAGCGCGATGTAGTCGCGGCAACCCGCGGCCTGACCGAGGTCGCCCTCGGCCGCGGCGGCGAGCACGGCGTCGTTCTTGATCTCGACCACCGGCGCCCAGCCGGCCAGCACCTCGGCGAGGCCGGGGTTGGTGCGCTCCCAGAAGCCGTCGGGGTGCGGCGGGGACGAGCCGTCCCGCGCCACGGGGGCCGCGACGCCCGCGCACAGGGCGAGAACGCGGTCGCGGGGCACTCCGCTCGAGGTCAGGGCCGCGTCGAGGTGGCGCAGGATCGCTGCGCGGCGCTGACCCACGGTGTGCAGCGGATCCAGGTCGGCGCGCGCCTGCGCGAGCGGGGTGCGCGCGAGGTCGGTGACGGTCACGCCCAGGTGCGTGTCGCCCGCGTCCAGCGCGATCACGGCGCCGAGGTCGGCCGGCAGCTCGAAGCGCCGGGCCGGGCGTCCGGCCGAATACTCGCCGGCGTCCCGGGCGTTCGCGAGCTCGCGCACCACGCCCGTCTCGACGAGCGTGTCGATCGCATCGATCGTGGTCGACCGCGTGAGCGAGGCGCCCGCCATGGCCTCCGTGGCGGTGAACGGACCGCGGCCCCAGGCGAAGTCCAGCACCTGGCCCAGGCTCGGCCTGGTGGCGCCGACGTCGGCGGCGGATGTCGACATGATGCTTGACCTCTCGGGTGGACCTCTGTCAGAGTAACCCTTGTCCGAGTTGATTCGGGCACAAAATCTAATCTCCGAAACAAGGATCCGCCGGCCGTGCCGAGATGCGCACGAAGACCCGGAGCCCGTCGGAAGGGATGAGGACGAAGGTGTCTGCACCACGCACGCGGATCGCGAGGGCGCTCGCCGGCCTCGCCGCGCTCGCCGTCGCCGGGGGAGCCCTCGCCGGCTGCGCCCCGGCCGACGGGCGCGAGACGATCCGCTTCACGTTCAGCAAACGCGAGGCGATCGACTTCATGACGAAGAAGGTCGCGGAGTACAACGCCTCGCAGTCGAAGGTCAGGGTCGTGATCGACACCTCGGGCGTCGACGTCGTCTCGGCGAGCTTCGTGCGGGGCAACCCGCCGGACCTCATGCTCGCGAACTACAACATGGAGGTCGCGCGCTTCGTCTCGCGCTGCGCGCTCAGCGACCTGAGCGGCACGAAGGCCGCCGGCGAGATCGCCGCCACCTACCAGCCGCTGCTCGATCAGTACGGCACCTGCGCGGGCCGCACCAGCGCGCTGCCGTACTCGGTCATGGCGGCGTCGGTCATCTACAACACGCAGATCTTCGCCGAGCACCGCATCGCCGTGCCGAAGACGTGGGACGAGCTGATCGCGGCATGCGACGAGCTGAAGGCCGCCGGCGTCACGCCGTTCTACGCGACGCTCAAGGACGACTGGACCGTCGGTCAGGGCTGGTACGACTACGCGGCGGGCGGATCCCTCGACGTGCTCGACGTGTTCCAGAGGCTGAACGCCGAAGGGGCGAAGGTCGGACCGGACTCGGCGACCTCGTTCTCCAAGGACTTCGCCGCGCCGATGGCGAAGATGCAGCAGCTGCTCGGCGCCTACGTCAACAAGGACGCGGCCAGCCGCGGCTACGGCGACGGCAACCTGGCCTTCTCGAAGGGACAGGCCGCGATGTACCTCCAGGGCCCCTGGGCGTTCAGCGAGATCGCGAAGACCGCGCCCGATCTGAAACTCGGCACCTTCCCGCTGCCGATGACGGACAGCGCCTCCGACCTCAAGGTGCGCGTCAACCTCGACCTCGCCGCGATGATCCCCGAGGGCTCGCACCACAAGGCCGCCGCGAGGGACTTCCTCGAGTACCTGTACCAGCCGCAGAACATCGAGGCGTACAACGCGTCGCAGCTCGGGTTCACCCCCACCACCTCGGCGCCGGCGCCGGACGACCCCCGCGTGGCCGGGATGATCCCCTACGTCGACGAGGGACACATCTACCAGGGGCCGTCCGTGCTCGTGCCCAAGACCATCCCCGTCTTCAACTACGCGCAGGCCATGGCCCTGGGGGCGAAGCCGCAGACCACCCTCGCGACCATGGACGCCGACTGGGCGCGACTCGCGTTCCGCGCCCCGGCCGCCCGCGACACGAAGGGAGCGGCGCAGTGAGCACCACGACCACGATCGTCACCCAGGGCGACCGCACGGTGCGTCGCAGCGCGCGGCGCGTCGAGCCGATCTACTACCTCTTCCTGCTGCCGAGCCTGATCCTGTTCACGCTCGCGATCACGGTCCCCGCGGCCATCGGGATCTTCTTCAGCTTCACCGACTCGATCGGCATCGGTGACTGGAGCTTCAACGGGGTGACCAACTACCTCGCGGCGTTCAGCGATCCGGCCATCCTGCAGAGCTACCTGTTCACGTTCGGCTTCTCCCTCGCCACGGTGATCGTGGTGAACGTGATCGGCTTCCTGCTCGCGGTCGGCCTCACCTCGCGGATCCGGTTCAAGACGGGTCTGCGCACGATCTTCGTGATCCCGATGGTGATCTCGGGCATCATCATCGCCTACGTCTTCAACTTCCTGTTCTCGAACTCGATCCCCGGGCTCGGGAACGCGACAGGGCTGGAGTGGCTGCAGACCAGCATCCTCGCCAACCCCGACCTCGCCTGGGTCGCGATCGTGATCGTGACGGCCTGGCAGGCGATCCCCGGCACGCTGCTCATCTACATCGCCGGCCTGCTCTCGGTGCCCGGCGAGGTGTACGAGGCCGCCGCGATCGACGGGGCGTCGAAGACCCAGCAGCTCACCCGGATCACGGTGCCGCTCGTGTTCGGCTACGTGGTCATCAACGTGATCCTCGGGTTCAAGGGCTTCCTCAACGCCTACGACATCATCATCGGCCTCACCAACGGCGGTCCAGGCACCGCGACGCGCAGCGTCGCGATGACGATCATCGCCGGTTTCAACGGCGGCGACTACGCCTACCAGATGGCGAACGCGACCATCTTCTTCGTCGTCGCCATCCTCATCTCCCTCCTCCAGCTCTCGCTGACGCGCGGAAGGAACGCCCTCTGATGTCGACCCAGACCCTGCTCGCGACCGAAGCACTCACGACCGAGTCCCTCACCACCGGATCCGCCCGCGGCCGCCGCCGGCGCGTCCGCATGGAGCGCGTCAACTGGTCGGGCACGATCATCCTGATCCTGTGCGCGATCACCGTGCTGCTGCCGCTCTACGTCACGATCTCGATGGCGTTCAAGACCACGAATCAGGCGGTCGACGGCAATGCCTTCTCGCTGCCCGCACCGTTCTCGATCGACGGCTTCGTGCAGGCATGGAACCTCACGACGTTCCCGGTCGGGGCCGGCATCTCGCTGTTCGTGACCGCCGGCACCGTGGTGCTCACGATCGTGCTCGCAGCGTTCGCGTCGTACGCGATCGTGCGCAACTGGGACCGGAAGCTGTTCCGGTACTCGTTCTTCTACCTGCTCGCCGCGATGTTCATCCCGTTCCCCGTGGTCGCGCTGCCGCAGATCCAGCTCACCGGGCTCGTGCACCTGGACAACCCGTTCGGCGTGGTCATCCTCGCCACGATGTTCCAGCTGAGCTTCAGCGTGCTGCTGTTCACCGCGTTCCTGCGCTCGATCCCGCTCGAACTCGAGGAGAGCGCCCGCATCGACGGTGCGAGCACCTGGCAGACGTTCTGGCGGATCATCTTCCCGCTGCTCGGTCCCATGAGCGCCACGGTCGGCATCTTCGCCTTCCTCTACGCCTGGAACGACTTCATGATGCCGTCGCTGATCATCTCGGATCCGGCCTTGCAGACCCTGCCGGTGAGGCAGAACCTGTTCCAGACGCAGTTCAGCAACAACTACAACGTGTCCTTCGCCTCGTACCTGATGGCCATGGCCCCCGCGATCGTCGCCTACCTGTTCACGCAGCGCTGGGTGATGGAGGGCGTGACCCAGGGCGCCGTCAAGGGCTGACCCCGAGCCTGTCGACGGTCCGGCGCCGAGACCACCCGAACCGCAAACCCCAGAAGGGAACCCCATGACCGATGCAGTCCTCACGACCGACACCCTCGTGACCGGATCCGCCGCCGCCTGGTGGCGCCAGGCCGTCGTCTACCAGGTCTATCCGCGCAGCTTCTCCGACACGAACGGCGACGGCCTCGGCGACATCCGCGGTGTCGTCGAGAAGGCCGACTACCTCGCAGGCCTCGGTGTCGACGCCGTGTGGCTGAGCCCGTTCTACCCGTCGGAGCTGGCCGACGGCGGCTACGACGTCGCCGACTACCGCGACGTGGATCCGCGTCTGGGCACCCTCGCCGACTTCGACGACATGATCGCCGCCCTGCACGCCCGCGGCATCAAGGTGATCGTCGACATCGTGCCGAACCACTCGTCGGACCAGCACGCGATGTTCCAGGCCGCGCTCGCCGCGCCCAAGGGCTCGCCGGAGCGCGACCGCTACATCTTCCGCGACGGGCTGGGCGAGAACGGCGAGCTGCCGCCCGCGGACTGGACGAGCGTCTTCGGCGGCGCCGGCTGGGAGCCGGTCGGCGACGGCCAGTGGTACTTCCACTTCTTCGCCACCGAGCAGCCCGACTTCAACTGGGACAACCCCGACGTGCACGCGGAGTTCCTGAGCACGCTGCGGTTCTGGTCGGACCGCGGGGTCGACGGCTTCCGCATCGACGTCGCGCACGGGCTGAGCAAGGACCTGCCGGACGTGCTGCCGAGCCAGGCCGAGCTCGACGCGATGGACACCACCGACGGTCAGCACCCGATGTGGGACCGCGACGCCGTGCACGACATCTACCGCGAGTGGCGGCAGGTGTTCGACGAGTACGACCCGCCGCGAATCGCGGTGGCCGAGGCGTGGGTGGCCACGGCCGAGCGCCGCGCGAAGTACGCGACCCCGGACGGGCTCGGCCAGGCGTTCAACTTCGACCTGCTCGAGGCGGACTTCGACGCCGCGCAGTTCCGGCACATCGTGACCGACAACCTCGCGCAGAGCGAGGCGACCGGATCCAGTTCCACCTGGGTGCTCTCGAACCACGACGTGGTCCGTCACGCGACCCGCTACGGCCTGGCGCCGCTGAACGGACGCGACGTCAAGCAGGGGTCCGCGTGGATCCTCGCCGGCGGTCCCGCGGACCAGGTCGACCTGGAGCGGGGCGGACGCCGCGCGCTCGCCGCGTCGCTGTTCCTCCTCGGCCTGCCCGGCAGCACCTACCTGTACCAGGGCGAGGAGCTCGGCCTGCACGAGGTCGCCGACATCAAGGCCGAGGACCGGCAGGACCCTGCGTTCTTCCGCGGCGCCGACCCGGACCGCGACGGGCTGGGCCGCGACGGATGCCGCGTGCCGCTGCCCTGGACGCGCTCCGGATCCTCGTACGGTTTCGGCCCCGCCGGCGCCCACATCCCGCAGCCGGCCTGGTTCGCGGACTACGCGGTCGAGGCCGAGGACGCGGATCCGGCGTCCTCGCTGAACGCCTACCGGCGCGCACTCGCCCTGCGCCACGAGCTGCAGACCGGCGAGAGCCTGGACTGGATCGAGACGGGCCGCGACGACGTGCTCCGCTTCGTGCGCCCGAACGGCTGGCAGGTCGTGACGAACTTCGGCACCGAGCCGTTCCCGCTCGCCGCCGGCGAGGAGCCGGTGCTCGGCGCGCTCGTCGACGGCGCGGTGGCCGGCGAGAGCACGGTCTGGCTGCGCGGCTGAGCGGATCCGCCTCCGGAGGACCCCGCGCTGCGGGATGAGCCACCGGCGCCGGGCGGACAAGAGGAGGGGCCGACGCGAATGATCGCGTCGGCCCCTCCGTCCGTTCAGCGGGAGCGCCCGCCCAGCGGCGCGCGGGCGGCGGAGACGCCGCTCTGCGACTCGAAGGACACGGCCAGCACCGGAGACGCCGGCGTGCCGGTGAGGCTGTCGCCCGTGCCGCTCGCGGTGGTGCTGACCGGGAAGCCGACGTCGGTCCGTCCAGAGCCCACGGCCTTCTCGGTGCTGCCCAGGACCTTGGCGCCGTCCCAGAGGAACACCCGGGCCGTGCCCGCCCGCGGGGTCTGCAGCGCGACCTTCGCGATGCCGCCGGAGACGGAGGAGGAGAGCACCTTGAGCGCGTGGTCCGCCTTCGACGATCCGCCGAGGGGCACCTGGTCGCCGGCGGACTGCAGGATCGACTGCGGTGAGGCGACCGACCGCGCCGCGGTGTCGGGCAGCGTCGGATCCTTGGGGGCGGCACCCGCGTCGGCGATGCCGTCGAGCGTGATGATGCCCCAGCGCCACGGATCCGCCCGCATGCCGGGGAACGTCGACCAGCCGACGCGGTTCTGCGCGGCCTTGTTCTGGGTGTCCGAGTCGTTCACGACCACGTTGAACCCGACGTGGGCAGGGTCGAGGTTGTCGGGCAGCACCGAGAACGGGATCTTCACCTCGAGGTCGTAGCCGGTGTACTCGGCGGCGGTCGGCGCCATCCGGACCGCCACCTCCATACCGGGGGCCGTCACGGCCGCCTCGCCCTGCCAGTTGTCCCTGTCGCGGCCCACTCCGGGTGCGCCCGTCATGGTGTCCATCGAGGGCATGATGCCGCCGATGAAGGTGTGCGCGGTGTTGGGCGCGTCCCCGCGGGGGTCGACGTAGATCTCGACCGAATCGGTGCGGCGCTGGCGCTTGTTGTCCGCGGCCGGGAGGATCGTCCCGCGGACGTCGTCGGCGACCGAGATGAACAGGTAGAGGTTCGCGTCGTCGTGGGTGATCCAGGTCTTCGCGCTGATCGAGGCGGTGGTGCCGCCCATCGGGGATCCGTCCCAGATCGTCTCCACCGGGATCGGATCGCCGGGGTACTCCTCGTCCCGGCGGACGCCGTCCAGCACGGGGGCGACGTCGGCGCGCTGCACCGCATAGGCGGGCACGAGGTTCATGGTGACCGATCGGGCGGCCGTGCCGGCATCGCTCACCGCGCGGACGGTCACGGGCCAGTTGCCGCCGTTGCTCGCACGGTTCGCGGTGGGGATCGCGGTGTCGGTGTTGGCGACGTCGAAGGTGAGCGTGGCGGTCGCCCCTGCCGCGAGCCCCGCATAGGGCAGTTCGGCCGGCGATGCGGAGAACCCGGCGGGGAGCTCCAGCGAGACCGAGCCGGAGCGGACCTGGTCGGAGAAGTTCTGCACGACCACGTCCAGCGGACGCGTGCGGCCCTGTCCGACGGGGAACAGCTCGGGGACGAGCACGTCGAGGTGCTTCATCCCGAGTCCGGCGGTCCACTCCCGGAACAGGCGGATCTCGGGCAGCGGGCTGATGGTCGCCTCCACCGCCCCAGCCACGCGGAGCTGGGCGAACGTGGTGCCGGAGGCGCCGCCCGCGGTGAGCGTCGCCTCGACGCGCGCCTGGGTGCCCACCGGGTCGGATCCGGCGGTGACCTGGAACGTGAGGCGCTGGGATCCGCCCTTCTTGAGCGCGCGCACGGACTGGGATCCGCTCACCGACCACCCGCTCGGGACCGCCAGCGTCACGGCGCCGCCCGCGAGCTTCGCGTCGTCCGGCGCGGTGATCGTCACGTCGACGGCGAGGCTCTGACCCGCGACCGCCTCGAATCGCGAGGGGCGCACGTCGATGAGGGTGCCGAAGGGGAGGCCGCCGTCGATCGGCAGCGCCGCACCGCGCAGGGCGGCGTCGCCGCCGGAACGGGGATCCGCGAGCGGGGTGCGGGAGTGGATGACCGTGAACCACGAGGTGGAGATCTTGGCAGGGTCGGTGGGGCTCGCGGCCATCTCGGCCCAGCCCTGCGTGACATAGGCCCAGCGTGCGAGGTCGAGCATCTCCGACCAGCGGCGGCCGTTGCGGGCGCTGGGGGTGCCGTTCCAGCAGCCGAAGACGACGTCGGATGCGACGGACGGGGTGTAGCCCGCGGCGACGCCGCCCTCGCCGTTCGCGCCCGAGCCGTTCGCACCGGCGCGGAGGATGCGCCGCGGCTGCCAGGCGGCGAAGCCCTCGGCGAGATGCTCGGGGAAGCGGCTGGGGTCGCCGGCCGCGAGGTAGGCCTCGACGGCGAACATCGCCGCCTGCTGGTGGTTGCCGTGGTTGCCCTCGACGGCCGACGGGTTCATCGTGACGATGACATCCGGCCGGGTCGCGCGCACCACGCGCACGATGCGGCCGAGGACCGCGTCACCGCCCCAGACCTGATGCGACAGCGGGGCGCTCGCGGTGTAGTAGAAATCCAGGCCATCCAGGTTGAAGACGTGCTCGATGCCCGCGTAGCCGACGGCCTTGCGCTCCTCGGCCTCGCGCATCATGCCCAGCGGCGGTCCCTCCTCGAGCCCGACGGCGTTGCCGCCGCCCTCGCCGCGGGTGACCGTGATCACGCCGGCCTTCATGTCGAAGAACTCGTTCCACTGACCGAACACGCCGAGGTTGCCCGCCTCGTCGTCCGGGTGCGCGCCGATGAACAGCACGTTGAGCTTGACGGCGCCGCCCGGAGCCGCGAGCGCCTGTTCCGCGGCGCTCAGCGGCGAGACCTGGAAGGCGGCGCCGGCCGCGGCGGCGACGCCGAGCACGCCTCCGGCCTTGAAGAGGGTGCGGCGGGACATCGCGCGCTGGGACAGGGGGAGTCGATCGTCCATGAGTCGTCCTTCCGCGCGAGCGGACGTCGACGTCACGCCCCGCGCATTCGGTGGAGAGGGGAAGCGGTACTTTCTTTCTGTGTAGAAATAACCGCTAACAGCAATTCCACAGGTGCCGGGGATGGGCGTCAACGCCGGAAAATATCTCCGCTGCCGCGTCCCTTTAGGAACGGGGCGGCGGAGTTCACGCCTCGACGGCGTCGTCCGCGAGCATCACCGCGCCGCGCAGCGACGCATCGGGCCCGAACTCGGACAGCAGCAGTTCCGGCGCATAGGGGAGGGCGGTGCCGAGGCGCTCCGACAGCGGCTGGAACAGGGCGGATCCCGCCCGGGTCATCCCCCCGCCCACGACGATCCGCGACGGATCGCAGGTGAGCGCCGCGGTGATGAGATGCCGGGCGATCTCGTCGATCGTGCCCGACCACATCTCGTCGGCTGCGGGGCTCGTGCCGCGCGCCGCGATTAATCCAGGGACGTCGGAGGCGGGTACGTGACCGTCGGCCGCGACCCGTCGCTCGAGACCGCTGCCGCCGGCGAACTCCTCCAGGGTCGGGACGCCCGCGCGCCACTCGGACACCGCGCCCACGATGCCGTATCCGATCTCGCCCGCGGCACCATGGGCGCCGCGGAGCACCCGGCCGTCCAGCACCGGGGCGATCGCGATGCCGGTGCCGAGATTGACGTAGAGCCCCACCCTCGTGCCCCGCAGCGCGCCTGCTCTGGCCTCCGCCAGGGCGGCGGCCTTCACATCGTTCTCGATCGCGACCGGGACGGCTCCGAAGGCGTCCCGGAAGCGGCCCGCGAGGTCGAGCTCGGACCACCCGACGACGTTCGGGGCGAGGTCGACCCTGTCGTCGAACACGATCCCCGGTGTCGACACCCCCACCGCGTCGACGACGCCTGGCTCCGCCAGGCGCGCGGCGGCCGCGAAGGTCCGCTCGAGCACGCTCACGGCGGGCTCATCCGCGCCGATCCGCAGGCGCTCGTCCCTGCGCGCGCCGTCCGCGGACTCCACGCGGAGCGCGACCTTGGTGCCGCCGAAGTCGATTCCGAGAACGCTCATCCGGCGCGACATCCGCCCGATCACGCCTGAAGGGCGGCCGTCGCATCGACCAGCCGGTCGGCGACGGCGTCGAGGTGATCGCGCTTGGCGTCGCGCCAGCGGCGCAGCTCCTGCTCGGTCTCCTCCCGGGCTGCGGCCATGCGGGCGACCTCGCTCGGGGCGGCGCCGCCGGTCGAGGTGCGCACGGCGACGAAGTTGTCGGCGTCGAGCGCGCGGGCGACGTCGTCGGTCGTCAGGGGGACCTCGCGACCCGTCACCTCCTGGGCGACCTCGCGCACGCGGTCGGTGGAGACGGAACGTACGTCGGTCATCCCCGCGGCGTCGGCCTCGCGGACGATCCGGGAGACGACGGTGTGCGCCTGGGTGAAGGTGAGCCCTCCGTCGCGCACGAGCGTGTCGGCCAGCTCGGTGGCGTTCGCGAACGACGCCAGTGCGCGCTCGCGCATCACGTCGGTGTTCACCTGGATCGTTCCGAGCACGCCGGTCAGCAGGTGCAGGACGTCGGTGAGGGTGTCGACGGCGCGCCACGCGTACGGCTGGAGGTCGTCCTCGGTGTCGACGATGTCGCCGAACGGGGTGTTGTGCATCATCGTGAGCACGGTCGCGGCGCTCGCCGAGGCCGCCGACAGCAGGGACCGGGAGTGCTCGATGGAGACCGGGTTGCGCTTCTGCGGCATGATCGAGGAGATCTGCACGTAGGGGGCCGCGACCCGGTACAGGCCGAACTCCGCCGTGCACCAGGTGAGGAAGTCGACGCAGCTGCGCCCGGTGTCGATCGCCATGAGCTGCAGCGCGATCGCGGAGTGCGCGATGTAGTCGGTCGCGGCGACGGCGTCGTAGGAGTTCTCCACCAGCCCGCCGAAGCCGAGCAGGCGCGCCATGTTCTCGCGGTCGATCGCGAAACCGGTGCCGGTGAGCGCCGCCCCGCCCATCGGCGAGAAGTCGAGGCTCTCGTACGCCTGCTCGACGCGGCGGATGTCCCGGCCGAGCACGTCGGCGATCGCCAGGAAGCGGTGCCCGAGCACGGAGGGCTGCGCCGGCTGCGTGTGGGTGTGCTCGAGGGTGAGCGTGTCGGCATGCTCGGCGCCGAGCCGGATCAGCGTCGCATAGAGCTCGCCGGCGGCGTCGAGCACCTTCAGCAGCTGGCGCCGCATGACCATGCGGTACAGGGTCATGCCCATGTCGTTCCGGCTGCGCGCCGTGTGCAGGCTGCCGGTGACCTCTCCGCCGATCCGCATGAGCTCGTGCTCGACGGTGAAGAACAGGTCCTCGAACTCGCCGGTGTACTCGCTGGCCGCGAGGGCGCCCAGGTCGAGCCCGTCGATGGCCGACGCGATGGTCGCGGCCTCCGCATCGCCGAGGATGCCGGCGTCGTGCAGCATCACCAGGTGCGCCCGGTGGATCTGGATCATGGACGGCAGCAGCATCCGCTTGGCCTCGTTGTACGCGGGGCGCAGCACGGCCGTGGTGTAGCTCTCGCCGGGGAAGGATGCGCCGTCGCGCTGGACGATCTCGTCGCGGTTCATTCTCTATCTCTCTCTGAAGGGTCTGTGGGCGGAGGTCAGAAGGCGGGCGTCGCCGCTTCCCTGGCTTCCATGCGCCGGGTGACGATCAGCACGACCAGCACCAGGAGGACCTGGATCATGCCGTACACCGAACCGGTGCCGATGTTGCCCTGGTAGTTCTCGTTGTTCACCGCGATCGACAGGGGGATCCACTCGGGGGTGTAGATCAGGATGCTCGCCACGAACTCGCCGACGCCGTCGACGAACGCCAGCAGCGCGCCGGCCATGATGCCGCGCGAGATGAGCGGCAGCACCACGCGGCGGAACGCGTACCACCAGCTCGCGCCGAGGCTGCGGGCCGCATCCTCCAGGTTCGGGTCGAGCTGTGAGAAGGACGCGACGGTGGATCGGAAGATCAGTGGGTTGAACCGCACGAAGTACGCGAGCGGGAGGATCGCGAACGTGCCGACCAGCACCTGCCCGAAGGCGAAGGGCGAGGGGCTCGAGAACGCGGTGATGAGGTTGATGGCGACCACCGTGCCCGGCAGTGCCCAGGGCAGCATGATCGCGATGTCGAGCGCGAGCTTGCCGCGGAACCGCATCCGGCTCATCACGTAGGCCGCGCCGGCGCCGAGGATCATGGCGCCGCCGACGGCGATCACGCTCATCAGCAGGGAGTTGGTCACAGGGCGCCAGAATTCGAAGCCGCTGAACAGCTGGCCCCACCACTCGAGCGTGTACTGCGTGGGCAGCGCGCTCATCCGCCAGCCGCCCTTCGCCGTGACCGAGAGCACCGCGATCATGAGGATCGGCAGCACCAGGAACAGCGTCACGGGGACGGCGACGACGAAGAGCAGCACCCGGAGCGGCGTGGAGGCCACGGTCGACCGCTTGCGCCCGCCGCCCTTGGACTGGGTGCGGTACACCTTGCGCTGCTCGTAGGAGCGGATGATCGCGAGGAACACGATCGAGATCACCGCGAGCGTGGTGGAGATGATCGACGCGAGTCTCATGTCGCCGTTGGTCTTGGCGATCACGATCTGCTGGGTCATCACGTCGGTGTACTGGAAGAGCAAGGGGGCGGTGTACGAGGACATCGCGGACATGAAGGTGATGAGCGAGCCCGCGACCAGCGCCGGCGTGAGCATGGGCAGCACGACCTTGGCCCAGATGCGCGCGGTGCGCGCCCCCATCGAGGCCGCCGCCTCTTCGAGCGACGCGTCCGAGTTCGCGAGCGCCGCCGAGACCGTGAGGAAGAAGTAGGGGTACATCGTCATGGCGTGCACGATGAGCACGCCGGCGACGCCCTGCAGCCAGAAGGCCTTCTGATCGACGCCGAAGAGCTCGTGCAGGGCGAACGGGATCCGTCCGCCGACGCCGAACAGGAGCTTGAACGACCACACGCCCATGAGCGGGGGCAGCGCGATCGGGAGCAGCGCCAGCACCTGGAACACGCGGCGGCCGGGGAACTCCCAGCGCGTGAGCAGGATCGCCACACCGGTGCCGAGCACTCCCGCGCACAGCACGGACAGCAGCGACAGCACGATCGATCCGCCGATCGCGGAGGTCTGCGTGGGGTTGGCGAAGAAGTCGCCCCAGGCCTTGAACGAGAACCCGAGGATCTCGGCCTTGTCCTGCGAGACGCTGCGTCGTGCGGTCGCGATCATCGGCCCGATGACGTAGCCGAGCAGGACGACGAGCAGGAGGGCGAGGGTGAGGGCCGTCGACCAGCGTCGGCGGATCCAGGACGGGCGCTTCGACGGCCCGACGACGCGCTGGGCGTTGGTGAGCGTGACCATCAGCTGTCCGCCGGCACGCAGTACGCGGCGTCCTCCGGCAGCACCACCCGCAGGGCGTCGCCGCGCGTGGGGCGCATGTGGGACCCGGTGAGGTCGACCTTGATCCGGCCCACCGCGGTGTCGAGCTCGCAGGAGAGCGAGTGCCCGATGAAGTCGACGTCCGCCACCGTGCCGGAGACGGCGTTGGCGTCGTCGGCGGCGCCGGCGAGGCGGACGTTCTCGGCGCGGACCGTCGCGATCACGTCCGATCCGACGGCGAAGTCGACGCCGGGGGCGGCCGAGCCGGTGCGCACCGCGAGAGTGCTGCCGTCGGACAGCGTGAGCTCGGCGCGGCCGCCGTCGTTCCGGCGCACGGTGGCGCGGAGCAGGTTGTTGCGTCCGAGGAATCCGGCGACGAACGCGGTGAGCGGCCGGCTGTAGACCTCGTCCGGGGTGCCCACCTGGTGCACGACGGCCGTGTTCATGACGGCGATGCGGGTGGACATCGCCAGCGCCTCCGCCTGATCGTGCGTGACATAGACCGAGGTGATCCCGGTCTCGGCGTGCAGGTCGCGCAGAGCGCTGCGCATCTCGAGCCGCAGCTTCGCGTCGAGGTTCGACATCGGCTCGTCGAGCAGCAGGAGCTGCGGACGGAAGACGAGCGCCCTGGCGAGCGCGACGCGCTGCTGCTGCCCGCCCGAGAGCTCGTCCACGCGTGCGTTCGCCTGGGCCGAGAGGCCCACCTGCTGCAGGACGTCGGAGATCCGACGGGCGGCCTCGGCCTTCTGCACCCCGCGCACGTCCAGTCCGAAGCCGACGTTGCGGCTCACGGACATGTGCGGGAAGAGGGCGTAGTTCTGGAACACCAGGCCCACGTCGCGCTTGTTCGCCGGAGCGTACGTCACATCACGATCGTCGAAGTGGATCGTGCCGCTGTCGGGTTCCTCGAACCCGGCGATCATGCGCAGCGTCGTCGACTTGCCGCAACCCGACGGGCCGAGGAGGGTGAAGAACTCCCCGTCGTCGATCGTCAGGTCGATGCCGTTCACGACGGTGCCGGAGCGGGCGAACGATTTGCGGAGCTGGTGCAGAGAGACCGAGACCATGCGTCAGATCAGCCCTTGTCCTTGATGTTGTCGGCCCAGTAGGTCATCCACTCGCTCTGGTGGTCGGCGAACACCTTCCAGTCGATCTTCATCTCGTTGATCTTGAAGTCCTTCATCCAGGTCGGCTGCTTGTCCTTCGGGATGTCCATCGCGGGGATCTGGTAGTAGTCGGTCGCGAGCTTCGCCTGCATCCCCGGCTCCATCAGGAAGTCCATGAACGACTTGGAGGCGGATGCCTGCTTCGCGTTCTTGATGATGCCGACGCCGTCGACGAGCACGGGAGCGCCCGACTTCGGCATGATGTAGCCCCAGGGGCGGTTGTTCTTGAGCGGCTGGATCAGCGCGTCCTGCATGTTCCAGACCGTGACCTGACCGGTGCCCTGGTCGAGCTGGGTGTACATGTCGTCGGGGTTGGCGGCGTACGAGACGGTGTTGGCGTCGATCTTCTTCAGGAGGTCGTAGCCGGCCTCTGGCTTGCCGTCCTTCGCGAACGCCGAGTAGACCATCGAGGCGTAGATCGTGCGCATCGTGCCGGAGGGCATGACGTCGCGGATGACGATCTTGTCCTTCCACTCGGGGCTGGCGAGATCCGCCCAGTCCTGCGGCGCGGTCTTCTCGGTGAGGAGGTCGGAGTTGTAGATGATGACCTCTGGCAGCAGCATCTCCGCCGTCCAGCGGTTCTCGGGGTCCTTGTACTTGTCCGGAACGCCCTTGTCGTTCTTCGGCGTGTACGCGTCGAGCAGCCCCTCGGAGGCGGCCTGCTCGAACTGCTGCTGGGTGCCGCCCCAGAGGAAGCCCGCCTGCGGGTTGCCCTTCTCGGCGCGGACCCGGTCGAGGTTGTCCTGTGCGCCGGCGATGACCGTCTGCACCTTGCCCTTGTACTCGGGGAACTTCTTCTCGAACTCGCCCACGACCCAGGCGACCTCGTCCTTGTCGCGCCCGGTGTAGATCGTGAGGCCTTCGCTGGGCGCATCCGTGGCGGACGCCTTGGTCTGGGTCGGCTTCGCAGCGCTGACGTCGCCGGCGCAGCCCGAGAGCAGCAGTGCTCCGGCGGAGGCGAGGCCCGCGGCGGCGAGCAGGGGTCGGGTGATCTTGTGTGCCTTCATTTGTCTTCCTCGTCGAAGTGGTGCGGCGGGTGCCGCGGATCGGGTGGGATTCGGGGGAATGGGAGATGCGATCAGAGGCCTCCCGTGAGCAGCTGCTGCCAGCAGCGGTTCACCGCCGAGTCGAGCACCGCGTTCGGATTCGCGCGGGCGGCTCTGACATCGGGGGCGAACGGGAGATTCCTGCGGACGGGCTCGAGCATCTCCGCGTGGTCCTCCGGACGGAAGGCCCGTGCGTGCCCGCCGAGCAGGATCACGTGCGGATCGAGGATGGCCGTGATGACCGCGATCGCGTGCGAGAACGAGGCGAGGATCTCCGTGCGGAGGGTCTGGGCCGCGGGGTCGCCGGCGTCCGCCAGTGCGAGCAGGCGGTCCACGGCCTGTCCGCCGACGTCGTGGCCGGCGGCCTCGAGCCGCGCCGCGATGGCGATCGTGGAGGTGGAGTCCTCGAAGTCGGTGCGATCGGTGGCGCTGAGCGGGAAGAGCCCGATCTCGCCCGCGGCGCCGTGGTCGCCCTCGATGAGACGGCCGCCCGCGATGATGCCCGCGCCGATGCCGCGCTCGCCGAGGTAGAGATAGACGGCGTTGCGGCCGGCGCGCAGGTCGAGGCTGCGGCGTTCGGACGCCATCATGAGGTTCACGTCGTTGTCGATCGTGACGACGGTCCCGAAGCGGTCGCGCAGCATGGCGCGCAGCGGCACCACCGACTCCCAGCCGAGATCGGGAGCCGCGCTCACGTCGCCGGTCTCCGCGTCGACCACGCCAGGCACCGCGACGCCGATGCCCAGGAGGTGCGGCGTGCGCTCGACCAGGCTCGCGACGAGTTCGATGATGGCGGCCGGGTCGACCCGGCCCGACGTCGCGGGGGCGACGGTCTCGGCGATCACGCCTCCGTGCAGGTTGATGCTGCGGGCCCGCAGCGAGTCCGAGGCGCAGGAGACGGACAGCAGCGCTCCGTAGTCGCGCACCACCTCGAGCTGCACGGGCGGGCGGCCGATGCTCTGGGCCTGGTTGCCGACCTCGCGCAACACGCCGTCATCCAGAAGGCTGCGCACGACGCGGGTGATGAGGGAGGAGCTGACGCCGAATTGCTCGACGAGGTCGGTGCGGCTCTTGCGCTGCTCGTGCAGGGCGCCCACGATGCGGGCGCGCTGGGTGCGGCGGTCGTCGAGCGCGAGGGTGGGGCGCGCCATCATCGCGCCGCCACGGGCAGCAGCTCGGTCTCGTAGTCCGTGGACGTGCGGTGCCCGCCCTTCACGCGGATGAACCACTCGCGGTCCTGGATCCGCATCCCGCGCCCGGAGGCGAGCACCCAGTACGGGCCCTTCACGGTGAGCTGCGTGCGGTGGCAGTTGAGGGCGGCCGCCTTCGCGTCGAGGTGCGCCGACACGTCGAACTCGACGTCGATCTCGTCGTCGTCGTGCACGCCGTCGGGGTACTCGGCCGGATCCGGGTCGACCCACAGCCCGAGTTCGTCCGCGTGCGCGGCGAGGGCGGTCAGCTCGTCGACGATCAGGCGACGGGGCACGGCCGTCCAGTAGACGGCAGGAACGTCCCACACCGGGCCGTCGAGCGCGGCATCGGGGTCCGCGGCGAGCTCGACGCCGCGCATCGCGACGCGGTGCGTCTGGATGTGATCGGGGTGCCCGTAGCCGCCGTTCGGGTCGTAGGTGATGACGACCTGAGGGCGGACCTCGCGGATGATCGCCGCCATGAGCAGACCCGCCTCGTCGAGGTCGGCCTGCCAGAAGGCGTCGGCGCGGTCGTTGGCGGCGATCCCCATCCGCCCGGAATCGCGGAAGCGGCCTGACCCGCCGAGGTAGCGGTGGTCCGTCACGCCGAGTGCGGACATCGCCGCGGCGAGCTCGTGCGCACGCTCCGGGCCGAGCGCGTCGTCCTGGTCGACGTGCAGGTGCGACAGCTCGGGGACGGCGATCCGGCCCTGCTCTCCCTGCGTCGACGTCACCACGGTCACGCCGTGCCCTTCGGCGACCAGCCGCGCGATCGTTCCCCCCGTCGCGCAGCTCTCATCGTCGGGATGAGCGTGCGCGAGCAGGACGTGGGATCCGTTCGCCATGGGTGATCTCCTCTGATCTTCGAGCCCGGCGCCGTCGGCGAGGCGAATTAGATTCTGACAGCAAGAATCAAAGTGGAGCCAGACCGGAAAATAAGTCGGATCCCGCGGGTGGCCCGTTTTGATAATGATTCTCATTTAACGTAGGGTCGGAGACATGACCAAGCCCCTCGCCGCCCTCGCCCTCGCCGCCGCCTCGCTCCTCGCGCTCGCGGGATGCTCCGCAACGACGGCGGCGGGATCGCCCACCGGGGGCTCCGCGGACCGGATCCCGGTGACGGCTTCGACGAACGTCTGGGGCGATGTGGCGAAGCAGATCGGCGGCGACCACGTCGAGGTCACGTCGGTCATCGACTCGCTCGCGAAGGATCCGCACGAGTACGAGGTGACCGCCGCCGACCAGCTCACGGTGAGCAAGGCGAAGCTCGTCCTGGAGAACGGCGGAGGGTACGACGCGTTCATGGGGGACCTCGTCGCGAAGGCCGCCGATTCGGTTCCGGTCGTCTCCGCCGTCACGTTCGCCCCGAGCTGGCCGAAGGGCGAGGACGGCGCCAAGACGGTCGAGGGCTTCAACGAGCACGTCTGGTACTCGACCGCGGTCGTGGACGACGTGGCCAAGAGGATCGCCGACGAACTGGGCTCGATCGCTCCCGCGCACAAGGCCGACTTCGAGAAGAACCTCGGCTCCTTCGAGGAGGGCCTGAAGGGCCTGGATGCGAAGCTCGCCACGATCAAGGGCGCGCACGACGGCTCCAAGATCTTCGTGACGGAGCCCGTGCCGCTCTACCTCACCGAGGCGGCAGGGCTGGTGAACGTCACGCCCGACGCGTTCAGCCACGCGGTCGAGGAGGGCCAGGACGTGCCGCCGGCGACCCTGCTCGAGGCCACGAAGCTCATCGACTCCGGCGACGTGAAGGTGCTCTTCGCCAACGCGCAGACCGGCGGCGCCGAGACCACGCGCGTGATCGATGCGGCCAAGGGCAAGAGCATCCCCGTGCAGGAGGTCACCGAACTCGTCCCGGACGGCAAGACCTACCTGACCTGGATGCAGGACAACATCGAGACTCTGACCCGTAATCTCGACAAGTGACCTTTTCCTCCGACGCCACGCGGGCCGGGACGGCGTCCGACGGGACGTCCGCTCCGGCGCCCGTGCTGCAGATCCGCGGCGCCGCGATCCACCGCGGCGACCGGGAGCTCTGGAGCGGACTCGACCTCGACGTCGCCCCCGGCGAGCTCGTCGCCGTGCTCGGGCCGAGCGGCACAGGGAAGACCACGCTGCTGCGGGCGATCCTGGGGCTCCAGCCGCTGTCCGCGGGGACCGTGGTCGCGCTCGGAGAACCTGTGCGTCGCCGCGGCAGCCGCCGCATCGGGTACCTGCCGCAGGCCAGGCCCCTGCCCGCCGAGACCTCGATGCGGGGGCGGGATCTCGTCGCGCTCGGCGTGGACGGGCACCGCTTCGGCCTTCCGTTCCCGCGCCGCGGCGACAGGGCCCACGTCGATGCGCTCATCGACGCGGTCGGCGCCCGCGCCTTCGCAGACCGTCCGGTCGGCGTGCTCTCCGGCGGCGAGCAGCAGCGGCTGCGCGTCGGACAGGCGCTCGCGGACGATCCGCGCCTGCTGCTCTGCGACGAGCCCCTCACGAGTCTCGACCTCGCGAATCAGCAGGCGGTGACCGGGCTCATCGACGCGCATCGCCGCACGGGGGCCGGCGTCCTGCTCGTGACCCACGACGTCAACCCTGTGCTCGACATCGTCGACAGGATCCTCTACATCGCGAACGGGCGGTTCACGCTCGGCACCCCGCGCGAGGTGCTGACCACACGGGTGCTGAGCGCGCTCTACGGCGCGCCCGTGTTCGTGCAGGAGGTCGGCGGCCGGCTCGTGGTCGTCGGCGCCCCCGACGCGGAGATCGCCGCGCACCACCACGAGCACGACGACCACGAGGAGGGCGCATGAACATCGACGACATCGGCCAGGCGATGTTCGGCGGCCTCTCGCAGTACGGCGAGATCCTCGGGCTCGTCTCGAACTCGGTGTGGGCCGGCGCGATCCTCGGCCTCGTCGGCGGGCTCATCGGGGTCTTCGTGATGCAGCGCGACATGGCCTTCGCGGTGCACGGGATCAGCGAGCTCTCGTTCGCGGGTGCCGCCGCAGCGCTGCTGTTCGGGGTCGACGTGATCGCCGGATCGATCGTGGGATCGCTCCTCGCCGCGGCGATCATCGGATGGCTGGGCGCCCGCGCCCGCGACCGCAACTCGATCATCGGCGTGCTGATGCCTTTCGGGCTGGGCCTCGGGATCCTCTGCCTCTCGCTCTACAGCGGCCGCGCGGCCGGACGGTTCAGCCTGCTCACCGGGCAGATCGTCTCGGTGCAGTCGACCCAGCTCGGCTGGCTGGCCGCGATCTGCGCCGTCGTGCTCGTCGGGCTGCTCCTCATCTGGCGGCCGCTGCGCTTCGAGTCGCTCGATCCGCAGTCCGCGGCCGCGCGCGGCGTGCCCACGGTCGGCGTCTCGTTCGCGTTCATGCTGCTGCTCGGGCTCGTCGTCGCCGTCGCCGTGCACATCATCGGCGCCCTGCTCGTGATGGCGCTCGTGGTGACGCCCGCGGCCGCCGCGATGCGGATCCGTTCCGGCCCCATCGCGGTGCCGCTGCTCGCGGCGCTCTTCGGCCTGGTCTCGGCCGTCGGCGGAATTCTGCTCGCCGTCATGGGCACGCTCCCGGTGAGCCCGTACATCACGACGATCTCGTTCGCGATCTACCTCGTCTGCCGCATCGTGGGCGCCCGCCAGGAGCGGGTCGTCCGGCTCTCCCCCCGCGTCTCGGAGGGGGCCGTCGCGTGACCTGCGTGCCCTCCGCGCCGCGGCGCTGAGTCAGGCGCGGGTGTCGCCGTACATCGCGGCCACGTCCTGCGAGCTCAGCCAGCGCGAGTAGGTCGGATCCTGCGGCCAGCCGTCCGGCACGTCCTGCCACTGCTCCTGCCGTCCGTACGGGAGCACGTCGGAGATCGCGAACGCGACGCTGAACCGCTCGGCGCCCCTGCCGTTCGTGTGCCAGGTGCGGTAGACGTCATCGCCGTCGCGCAGGAAGACGTTGAAGCCGAAGCCCTCGCCGGGGCCCGAGTCCATGTCGGCGCCGAAGGCCGACTCCGCGGACGAGTACCAGGTCATCCGATTGCCGACGCGCTTCTTGTACGCGAGGACCTCGTCGATGGGTCCGTTCGTGATGAGGACGAAGCGGGCGTCCTGCGCCTCGACGTGGCCCGTGCGGGTCCACTGCGAGGTGAGGCCGGTGCAGCCGGGGCACTGCCAGCCGGCGCCGTCGGTCCACATGTGGTGGTACGTGACGAGCTGGCTCTTGCCCTCGAAGACGTCGGCCAGGCTCACTCGGCTGCCGTCCTCGGCGATCAGGGTGTACTCCGGGAGCTTCACGGCGGGCAGACGGCGTCGCGCGGCGGCGATCGCATCCTGTTCCCTGGTCGCCGCCTTCTCGCGCACGCGCAGCTTCGCGAGCTCCTCGCGCCAGGTCTGCTCGTCGACGACAGGGGGCAGAGCGGTCATGACATCCTCCGATGGTCGGTTCCGGTCGATATCGTGGCGCCGATGTTCACGACGTCCACATCTGCTATGTTCACACCGTACACATCGGGCGGAGTCGCGACAAGGGGGATCCGATGGCCTATCACCACGGGGATCTCGCGTCGGCGCTCGTCCAGGCCGCGGTCGAGCTCGCGAGGGAGGGCGGCCTCGCCGCGGTGACGATCCGCGAGGCGACCCGCCGGGCCGGGGTCTCGCCGAACGCCGCCTACCGGCACTTCCCGAACCGCGCCGCACTGCTCGACGCGACCGCCGCGGCGATCCAGCAGGGGCTGGCCGCCGCGATGACCGACGCCCCTGACCGCTCGCCGGCCGAGCGGCTGCACCGGATCGGCGCCGCCTACGTCGACTTCGCCCTGGATGAGCCGGGCTGGTTCGCGGTGGTCTTCTTCGGAATCCGCCCGCCCGATCCCGCGACGGTGCGGGAGGCCCCTGCGTTCGTCGCGCTGACCGCCGCGCTCGATGATCTCGTGGTCGCCGGCGACCTCGCCGCGGACGGCCGGGATGACGCCGCCTGGGCGTGCTGGGCCACCGTGCACGGCTTCGCGGAGCTCTGCGTGCGCGGACCGCTCGCGGGTGTGGAACGGGGGGAGCAGCGCCGTCGGGGAGATGTCGCGATCCGTGCCGTGATCGCCGGGATCGGATCCGGCCACGCCTGAGGCGCAGGTGCGCGCCCGGCCCGCCGACGCGGTGCCGACGGCGCATTCGATCCACGACGCGATCGTTCCGCGCCCTGCCTCGTCTCCGCCCTGTCGGCAGGGCGGAACCGCGGGTTAGGATCGTCAGGACTCGCGCGGATCGCGGCCCCCGCACCCAGGGATGCCGGACGACGCGATTCCCCCTCCGCATCCATCCCTCCCGGCGCATCCCCCCTGCCTGGGAGCAGGAGGGGCGAACAGAAAGGCGCCGCACGTGGCCGAGGCAACCGAGGATCGAGCAACCGAGGACAAGGCGCAGCAGGGCGATTTCTTCGATCAGTTGCTGGACAACCCGACGACGCAGCAGTCCTTCACGATCGGCTTCCGCGGCTATGACAAGACCGAGGTCGATGCGCATCTGACCGCCCTCAAGGAGGAGCTGCGCCGCGCCACCGAGTCCGGTGCGAAGACCGACGCGCACCTGCGCAGCGAGCTCGACAAGGCGGCCGAGAAGCACCGCCAGGAGCTGGCGAAGGCCGCGGCCGCGCACGACAAGCGCGCGACGAAGCTCGAGTCCGACCTCGCGACGGCGAACGCGAAGGTCACCGAGTCGGCGCAGCAGATCCAGTCGCTGAGCACGGCGCTCGCGGGATCTCAGGAGGACATCGACGAGGCCACGTCCCGTTCGCAGTTCGAGACCGTGCTGCGCGTGGCGGAGGAGCAGGCGAGCGTCCTGATCCAGAACGCCGCGGTGCAGGCCGAGCGGCTGCTCGAGGCCGCGCGTGACGAGGCGGCCGCGAAGCGCGCCGAGCTGGACGCGGATGTGGCCAGGATCACGGCGCAGGCCGAGCGCGACGCGGATCAGGTGCGGCTGAAGATGGAGACCGAGTTCACCGCGCACACCGCGCAGGTCGAGCGCGAGGCCGCGCATGCGGCCGAGAAGGTGAACCACGCCGAGCAGGAGGCGCACTCGATCCGCACCGAGGCGGAGAAGGGTGCGGCGGCGCTGCGTGCGATGGTCACCAGGGAGACGACGGATCTGCGTGTCTCGGCCGAGCGCGAGGTGCGCGAGATGAACGCGCGCGTGCTCGAGATGGAGGAGTCCCTCACGCGTCGTCAGGACGATGCGCAGCAGGAGTTCCTGGTGCTGCACAACCAGGCCGTCGCGCACGCGGAGCGGATCACCGCCGATGCGAACGAGCAGGTCTCCTCGTCGCTCGCGCACGCGGAGCGGATCTCGGCGAAGGCCGAGGACTACGAGCGCCTGATGCGCTCCCAGGCGAGCGCGATCGAGGCCGAGGCGCAGGTCCGCGCCAGGGAGACCCTTGACCGCGCCCGCACGAAGTCGCAGAAGATCGTCGACATGGTGACCGCGCACACCGGGAACGTGGTCCGTGATGCGGACGATCGTGCCCGTCAGCTGCGCTGGCAGCAGCAGCAGCTCACGAGCTTCATGGCCGAGGTGCGCGAGCTGATCCGCCCCGACGGCGCTCTCGGCAGCGAGGCATCCGGATCCGCTCCGGCCGCCGACGATGCCCCCTCCGCCGAGACCGAGCCTTCCGGAGACGCTGAGGTCACCTCCGCCGAGTGACCCTGCCCCCGGGCGTGGTCGGCCGGCGCGGGGTCCGACCGGGCGTGGCGTCCAGCGTCCGGAACGACTGCTCCCAGCCGTGGACCAGGGGGCGGCTCTAGACTCGGGGCATGGCCCAGCGGAACACGTGGCAGCGCGAACGCGTGCGCGAGGAGCTCTCCGACGTGCGCGGATTCGTGAGCGCGCAGTCCCTGCACCAGGCTCTGCGCGAGGCCAACACCGGCATCGGCCTGGCCACCGTCTACCGCGCCCTGGCCGGGCTCGCGGCCTCCGGCGAGGCCGACTCGCTGCAGAGCCCCGAGGGGGAGGCGCTGTACCGCGCGTGCAGCAGCGAAGGTCACCACCATCACCTGATCTGCCGTTCCTGCGGGATGACCGTCGAGATCGAGGCCACCGACGTCGAGCAGTGGGCGCAGCGCACCGCGGCCCTGCACGGCTTCCGCGATGCAGAGCACGTGGTCGACATCTTCGGACTGTGCGCGAGCTGCGCCAACGCCGCCGCCCAGGAGTGATCGTCGCGTGACCCTGACGACCCCTGGCCGCCGCGCGACCGCCGCGCGAGAAGGAGCGGAGACGCCGCACGCCCTGCGCGCCCCGAAGCCGCGGCTGTCCGGCCGCACGGCGCTCATCGGCGCGGTGATCGGCGCGGCCGTGGTCGCCGTCCTCGTCGCGATCGACGTCTTCGCGCCGCACCTGTTCTCCGCGAGGCTGCCCAACCGGCTGCAGGACGGGCTCACCCTCTCCCTGAGCGTGCTGTTCGAGGCGCTGCCGTTCGTGATCCTCGGCGTCCTGCTCTCGATCGTGGTTCAGGTGTGGCTGCCGGCGGGCGTGATCGAGCGGATCCTGCCGACGCGCGGCTGGGCGCGGCGGGCCGTGCTGTCGCTGCTGGGCATGCTCATCCCCGTGTGCGAGTGCGGCAACGTGCCGTTCGCGCGCGGGCTCATGATGCGGGGCCTGGGCCCTGCGGAGGCGCTGACCTTCCTCATGGCGGCGCCCATCGTCAACCCGATCGTGATCCTCACGACGCATGCGGCCTTCGGCTTCGACGGCGGAATCCTCGTGGCCCGTCTCGTCGGCGGCTACCTCGTGGCCAACCTGATCGGCTGGGTGTACAGCCGGCACCCGGATCCCGACGCGCTCCTCACCGCGCGGTTCCGCGACACCTGCGAGGTCGTCGTCCACGAGCAGGGATCCGGGATCCGCCGGAGCCTGGCCCAGTTCCTCATCGAGCTGCGCGCCGTGATGCCCGCGCTGATCGTCGGATCCGCGCTCGCGGGCGCCGTGCAGGTGCTCGTCCCGCGTGACGTGCTGCTCGCGATCGGCTCGAACCCGCTGCTCTCGGTGGTCGCGATGATCGCGCTGGCCATCTCGGTGGCGATCTGCTCGAACGTCGACTCGTTCTTCGCTCTCTCCTTCGCCTCGACGTTCTCGCCGGGCGCGATCGTCGCCTTCCTCCTGGTCGGCCCGCTGGTCGACATCAAGATGATGGCGCTGCTGCGCACGACCTTCACCGCGCGCACCCTCGCCGGGATCGTCGGCATCGTGATCCTGTTCGGCTTCGCCCTGGGGATCGGGGTGAACGTCTTTGCCTGAGTCCACGACCGCGCACCGGCCCTCCCGCGCGCAGGCGCTCGGCGCCCGCTGGCTCGGCGCCGGCCTGGCCGCCGCGCTCGCCGTCACGACGCTGGTGCTCGCCTTCGCCGGGCAGCTCACGCTCTACATCAGCCCGGAGACGGTGTGGTTCGCGGTCGCGGCGGCGATCGTGACGCTCATCGGCGCCGTGTGGTCGTGCATGCTGCCTCTCGGTGCGGAGCAGGACCACGGGCACGATCACGGGGACGCGGGACACGACGACCACGACCACGCGCCCGCCGCGTCCGGCCGCCGTGTGCTGGGCGCCGTGGTGGGCGCGACCGGCGGAGTGATCGCGACGGGCGTCGTCGCGGGGGCGCTGCTGCTGCCGCCCGCCTCCCTCTCGGTCGACATGGCGATGCAGCGCGCGCCCGTGGGCAACGTGCTGTTCGCCGGTGCGGACAACGTCGCGCTCGGGGCGAACACCGACACCAGCACGTTCGGCGTGGGCGGCTGGGCCAGCGTGTTCGCCACGGGCAGCCGGCCGGAGAAGTACGACGGCTCCACGGTGACGCTCACGGGCTTCCTCACCCCCAGCGGATCCGCCAAGGATCAGGCGCATCTGACCCGCATGGTCATCACGCACTGCGTGCTCGACGCGCAGCCGGCGTCGGTGCCGGTGCAGATCGGCGGGTGGCAGGGCCAGTACGCTGTGGGCGACTGGGTTCAGGTGAAGGGGACGGTCCGCGCGACGGCGGACGGCAAGCTCTCGATCGTGCCGGCCAGTGTGTCGAAGATCTCGGAGCCGAAGGACCCCTATGAGCACTGACGACGCGGATCGCCCCCTCACCCGCGCCGAGCTGCGCGCCCGCCGCGCGGCCGAAGAGGCCGCGGCTGCCGCGCCCGCCGTGCCGGAGGTTCCTCCCGCGGACGAGCCCGTCACGCGCTCCGCCGCGCCCGCGGACGTCTTCGACCGGGCGCCGGGGCCTCGTCGCACGCCGAACGGCGGATCCGATCCGTCGACCGCATCCGAGAGCGTCCCCGAGGCCGACGTCGACCTGAGCCCCGTGCCGGCCGCGGAAGCGGTCACGAGCCCGGAACGACCACCCGCCGAGGCCGCGGACGCCGAGATCTTCGATGCCGCCCCGGTCGCGGACGCCACGGATGGTTCCTCGGATCCGCGGCTCGAGACGCCGGAGTGGCAGCCGCACCCCACGCCCGCGCCGGCCACGCGCCGCCGCCGGTTCCCGCTGATCCTCGGCGCCGTGATCGGGGTGCTCGTCGTCGTGGTCGCCGGGTTCGGCGTGATCACGCTCCTGCAGGGGCCGCGCATCAGCGGCGTCAAGATCGACGCGCAGTCCGCGATCGACGCCTCCGGCACGCGCATGATCATCACGGCCAGCCAGCCGCTCGCGAAGGTGGATCCGAAGCAGGTCTCGGTGAGCCCCCAGGCGCCGTTCACGGTCGACACGTCGGGGCGCAACCTCGGGATCCGCTTCACCGTCCCGCTCGACGACGATACGAACTACACGGTGACCGTGAAGGACGCGACGGGTACGGACAAGCAGCGTCAGAGCACGCTGCAGGCGAGCTTCCAGACGCCGAAGTCCACGATCTTCCTGCTGCAGCGCAACGCCAAGGGCGACGACACCATCTTCCTCACGGACCTCGGCGGCAAGAACGCCGTCCCGGTCGTGCAGCACGAGAAGATCGACGACTTCCGCGCGACCGCGGACCATCTCGTGGTGGCGACCGAGAAGGACGGGATCTCCGAGCTGCTCGTGATGGACCGGAAGGGCAAGAATCAGCGCGGGCTCAAGCTCCCCGGCCCTGGGTTCCTCTCGAACCTGCAGGTGTCGGAGCGCGGCAATCTCGTCGGCTACACCTTCACGGACAAGGGCATCAGCGCCACCAGCGGCCGGGCGAGCATCCTGGTGACGCAGTCGCTCACCGGCGACGGGGATCCGCAGATCGTCAAGATCGGCGACAAGATGCCGAGCATCTCGCAGTGGGCGTTCGTGCCCGACTCGTCGTCCGTCCTGTTCATCGACTTCAGCGGCGCCCTGTTCGTCCAAGACCGTGCCGATGCGAAGACGGCCCCGACCGCGCTCGGCTCCGCGCAGACCGTCGAGGGCATCTCCCGGGGCACCTACACGGCGATCGTCAGCCGCGGCAACGACCTCGTCGAACTGAACCTCGCCGACGGATCGGAGAAGCCGCTGGCCGCGTCGACCCCCGACTTCGGCGTGCCGGGGACCATCGCCCCGTTCCCCGGAGGAACGCTGCGCCAGGTCGCCACCCGCGATGCGAGCGGCCTGCCGACCGGGCAGATCGTCACGCGCGTGGACGACGGCGGCAAGGCCACGAAGCTGTTCAGCGTCACCGGATCCGACGCGATCATGCAGGCCTGCCCCTCGCCGAGCGGGCAGTACAGCGCGATCGTGGTGGCGCCGAAGCTCGTGAACAACCCGTACGACCAGTCGCTGCTGCCGCTGCCGACCACGATGCAGACGCACATCGTCGATACGAAGACCGGCAAGGAGCTCGTGGTGCTGGCCGGCTTCGACCCGTCGTGGTGCGCGCAGGCGCCGCACCGCTGATGACGGGCACCAGGCTCCCCTCCGTCGGCGACGGGCTGCGTCCCGCTCGCCGGGAGGACCTGCTGGCCCTGCCGCTCGAGGTGGCGCCGCGCCTGCTCGGCGCCCGGCTGCGCACGATCGTGGACGGCGCTGCGGTGCAGTTGCGGATCACCGAGGTCGAGGCCTATCACGGCAAGGGCGCGGGTCCCGTCCCCGACCCCGGCTCGCATGCCCGGATGGGCCGCACCGCGCGCAACGCCACGATGTGGGGAGAACCGGGGCACCTGTACGTGTACCTCAGTCACGGCATCCACTCCTGCGTGAACGTGGTGTGCGGGCCCGACGGGGTGGCCGGCGGTGTGCTGCTCCGGGCCGGCGCGGTGGAGCTCGGTGTCGACCTGGCGGCGGAGCGGCGGGGGATCCGTCCTGCTGCGCAGCCCGCCGCTCGTCCCGTCGTCAGTCGATTCGGCAGTGAGCGGCCGGGAGCGAGCACGAGCGACCGCGTATCGACTGAGTTCGGAACGCTGTCCGGCCGTGAGCTGCGCGACCTCGCCCGCGGTCCCGGCCGATTCGGCCAGGCCTCGGGGCTGCGGCACCCCCGCCACGACGGCATCGACGCGCTCACGGGCGCCGAGTGGGAGGGAGCCCGCGCCGAGCTGTGGCTCGCGGATCCGCTCGCCGAGGTCGCATCCGGTCCGCGGGTGGGGGTCGCGGGGCATGCGGGCACCGACGCCTTCCCGTGGCGGTTCTGGATCCCCGGGGATCCGACGGTGTCCCCGTTCCGCTGGGGGCGGGGTGCCGCAGAGGCCGCCGCTGCGGCCGACACGCCCGGCGTCGGATCCGTGCTAAAGTAGCTCTTTGTCTGCGCACACTCCTGTGCGCAGTTCGTATGCCTCCCTTCCTGCGGCCGACCGATCGGCGAGGGGAGAGGTGTGCAGACAAGGGATCTTGGGTGAGGCCGTCCGGCCTCACGGTAGAGAAGGAGTCATCATGGCAGCAGTGTGCCAGGTGACCGGTGCTGTTCCCGGCTTCGGTCACAACATTTCGCACTCGCACCGCCGGACGAAGCGCCGCTTCGACCCGAACGTGCAGAAGAAGACGTATTTTGTTCCGTCGCTCGGTCGCAAGATCACGCTGAACGTGTCCGCCAAGGGCATCAAGGTGATCGACGCCCGGGGCATCGAGAAGGTTGTCGCTGACCTCCAGGCGAAGGGTGTGAAGCTCTAATGGCCAAGAAGGCACAGGACATCCGTCCGATCATCAAGCTGCGTTCGACGGCAGGTACCGGTTACACCTACGTGACCAAGAAGAACCGTCGCAACACCCCCGACCGCCTCGTGCTGAAGAAGTACGACCCGGTGGTTCGCAAGCACGTCGAATTCCGAGAGGAGCGTTGATCCATGGCTAAGAAGAGCAAGATCGCGCGCAACGAGCAGCGCAAGGTCGTCGTCGAGCGTTACGCCGAGCGTCGCGCCGAGCTGAAGAAGACCCTGGTCGACCCGAACGCGACCGACGAGGCCCGCGAGGCCGCCCGCGTCGGCTTGCAGAAGCTTCCGCGCAACGCGTCGCCGGCGCGCGTCCGTTCGCGCGACGCCATCGACGGCCGCCCCCGCGGTGTCCTCACGAAGTTCGGCATCTCGCGTGTCCGCTTCCGTGACATGGCGCACCGCGGCGAGCTGCCCGGCGTGACCAAGTCGAGCTGGTAAGTCTTTCCAGACCCTGAGCCTGTCGAAGGGTTCAGGGAATCAGGGGCGGGGATCTTCGGATCCTCGCCCCTTCTGCTTGCCCGGATTCGGGGACCTTCCCGCCCGGATCCGAGGAGTCCGATCGGCGGACAGTGGATCCGACGTGTGACTGGAGTGACGGATGAGACGCGACACGCCGCCGTAAAACGTCAAAACCCGCGAAATGACGCGGAAAACCAGGGTTTGGTTGATACATTCAAGGCGGTCGTTCGACCAACGGGGGGCATCCGCCCATCCGGAACTCTGATACGAAGCGACGGGATCCCGTCGCTGGAGGATGAAATGGCTGACAAGTCCATCACCAAGACCGAGCTCGTCGCGAGCATCGCCAGCGCCACCGGCCAGAGCCAGGCTGCCGTCTCCGGCGTTCTCGACGCCCTGTTCGCCACGGTCTCGGACGCTGTTGCCAAGGGCAGCAAGGTCTCGATCCCGGGCTGGATCTCCTTCGAGCAGGTCGCGACCGCTGCCCGCACGGGCCGCAACCCGCAGACCGGCGCCGAGATCAAGATCCCGGCCGGCAAGCGCGTCAAGGTGACCGCTGGTTCCAAGCTCAAGGCCGCCGTCAAGTAATTCGGCTTCGCCTCGCAGGGCCGTCCCTCCTCGGAGGGGCGGCCTTTCGCGTGCCCTGCCTCCGGTTCCGGGCGCACCTCTCCGGTTCGGGGCGCACTTCTCCGTTTTGGGGCGCACGGCGGCCGCGGAATCGGGCGTGCTGCGCCCCAAAACGTGGGAACGCGCCCCGAACCTGCGGTGCCCAGCCCGGGTCCAGCGGCTCCGGCCATCCAGCGGGGGCCGCTCCCGGCAGACCCCGAGCGGGACCGGAATAGGGTGGAGGGGTGAATCGCCCCGCCACCGGGGTCCGCCCCGAGACCGGGTCGGATGCCGCCCGCTCTGCCCTGCCCACCGGATCCCCGACCCTGCGCATCGCGGGTCCCGTGATCCTCGTCGGAGCCGGGATCCTCGCGGTCGTCGCCGGGCTCGCGTTCGGCGGGGGCGCGGCCCCGAACCTGCTGCTCGACCCCGGTCCCGTCGTGCGCTGGGGCCTCCCCGTCGTGAAGACGATCAGCAATCTGGGCGCGGCGGCGATGCTCGGATCCCTCGTGCTCGCGCTCTTCTCGCTGCGCAGCGGGGCCCGCTCGTTCGAGATCGCGCTGGACACCGCGTCGATCGGCGCCGCCGTCTACACGGTCGCGAGCGCCGTGGCGGGCCTGTTCACGTTCCTGCAGACCCTCGGCGTGAAGCTGAGCGCGGGGCCCGAGTTCGGCGCACAGCTGGGCCGGTTCCTGCTCGAACTCCCGCTCGGTCAGGCGTGGCTGATGACCGTGCTCGCGGGAGCCGTCATCACGATCGCCGCCTTCGCCTTCCGCGGCTGGACCGCCACGCTGCTCACCGCGATCCTCGCCGCCGCCTCGTTCGTCCCGCTCGCCACGCAGGGCCACGCGGGCGAGCTCAGCGGTCATGACGCCGCTGTGAACTCGCTGTTGCTGCACACGATCGGTGCGGCCGTGTGGATCGGCGGCCTCGTGCTGCTGATCGTGCTGCGCGGATCCCGCAGCGAGCTCGCCGACACCGGACGGGCGACCGCGAGCACGGCCGGAGCGACGGCGGCGAAGACCACGAAGGGTGCGGCGAAACCCGCGAAGCCCGCGAAGAAGACCAAGGGCACGGCCCGCTTCGCCGACGTCGTGCGCCGCTACTCCTCCCTCGCCCTCGCCGCCTACATCGTGGTCGCCGTCTCCGGTGTCGCCCGCTCGATCGTCGCGGTGGGCGACTGGCCCGGCATGCTCACGCCGTACGGCGGCCTCATCATCGCGAAGGCGGTCGTGCTGATCCTGCTCGGCGCGCTCGGCGCCCGCTATCGCACCCGCTTGATCCCGAAGCTCGAGGCGGGGGGATCCGGCCCGTTCTGGACGCTGGTGCTGCTGGAGCTCGCGCTCATGGGCATCGCCTCGGGCCTCGCCGCCGCGCTCTCGCGCACGGCTCCGCCCACCGGGCTCGAGGTGGCGACCGTGCGCACGCCAGCGGAGATCCTCACCGGATCCCCGCTGCCGCCCGAGCTCACGCCGATCCGCTGGATCACGGCGTGGAACATCGATCTCATCTGGGCGACCGCCGCGGCGTTCGGCATCGCGCTGTACGCGATCGGCGTGCTGCGGCTCCGCAAGCGCGGCGACTCGTGGCCGATCCACCGCACGGTGTTCTGGATCCTCGGCCTGCTGGGGCTGGTGTGGGTCACCGGCGGCGCGATCAACGCGTACCAGGAGACCCTGTTCAGCGTGCACATGCTCGGGCACATGATGCTGTCGATGGCGATCCCGCTGCTGCTCGTCGCGGGTGCGCCTGTCACTCTCGCACTGCGTGCGATCGACAAGCGCGACGACGGCACCCGCGGAGGCCGGGAGTGGATCCTGTGGGCCGTGCACTCGCCGTTCTCGCGCGTGGTCACCAACCCGTTCGTGGCGGCGGCGATCTTCGTCCTGTCGCTGTGGGCGTTCTACTTCACCGACCTCGTGCGCTGGGCGATGACCGACCACATCGGGCACGAGTGGATGACGATGCACTTCCTCATCTCGGGGTACCTGTTCGTGCTGACCCTGGTCGGGGTGGATCCCGTTCCGCGCCGGCTCCCGTACGCGGGCCGGCTCATCACGCTCATCGCGGTGATGGCCACGCACGCGTTCTTCGGCATGGCGATCATGATGCAGTCGGGTCTGATGGTCGCCGAGTGGTTCGGCGCGATGGGGCGCACGTGGGGTGCGACGCCGCTGCAGGATCAGTACGTCGGCGGTGGCGTGGCCTGGTCGGTGGGGGAGATCCCGACCCTGATCCTGGCCATCACGGTCGCGATCCAGTGGAGCCGCAGCGACGCGAAGGTGCAGAAGCGTCAGGACCGGGCCGCCGATCGCTCGGGCGACGCCGAACTCGCGGACTACAACGCGCGGCTCGCCGAGCTCGCGGAGAAGGACCGTCGCGCCGCCACTCGCGGGCGCTGAACGGGCGGATCAGCCCTCGGAGCCGGCGGTCGCAGGCCGCGGGTACGGCGCTGAGCGGGCGGATCAGCCCTCGGAGCCGGGCGGATCAGCCCTCGGAGCCGGGCGGGGGTGCCGACTGCTCGGGCGACGTGATGCTGATCGAGGCGGATCCGTCGGGCAGGAACCGGATCGTGCCGTCCACGTCGAAAGGCACGTCCTGGTCGACGTGCGACACGGATCCGTCGTACAGCGACTTCACCTCGAGCTGCACGTGCGCGGTGGCCGGGGTGGGTGCGATCTTCCAGCCCTCGGCGTCCGGCTGCAGGGTGATGTCGGGGTTCGTGACCATGCTCCACGTCGGACCGTCGATGACCCTGTTCGGCACCGCGTAGCCGAAGGGGCAGCCCGTGGGCTGCAGCACCTGCTGCGTCGTGCACTTGCTGAGGAACTCGTTGACGCGCTGCTGCACGATCTTGACGAAGGCCTCGGTGGGCGTGGCCTGCACATCCAGCGGCACGTCGGCGAGCGGCTTGTCGGCGAGCACACCCATGCCCTTCGCGGTCGCCGTCGACGTCTTCACCGACACCGAGTAGAGCCCGGGGGAGAACACGAGCATCGGCACCGGGTCGAGCGCCGACGAGTCCGCGCCCTGCGCCGCGACCTGGCGGCGATCGAGATCGAAGCCGTTCACCGAGAACCGGTCGGATCCGCGCACCGTGAGGGAGATGACGGCGAGCGGGCTCTGCGCGAACTCCCACGCGGGGGCGACGCCGATCCAGCCGTCCTGGGCGACGCGGAACGTGGAGGTTCCGAGGTGGCCCCCGGCCTTGTACTGGACGGTGACCGAGGTGACGTCGCCGTCGGGGTGCTCATCGGTCACGGCGATGTCGGTGAGCGTGCCGAGCGCGTCACGGCGCAGCAGCGCGTCGGAGGCGGAGCGGAAGGAGTCGCTGTCGAGGTCGCCGTGCGAGAGCGCGACGCCGGGCAGCTGCAGCGCGTCGGCCGCTCGTCCTTCGCTGAGCAGCGTCAGATAGCGGGTGACGAACGCGGACGGGCTGTAGAACTCGCGGTACGCGGTGAGTCCGCCGGCCGCGAGCGCGCCGACCAGCACGACGCCCACGATCGAGAGCAGGGCGAGGTCGGACCAGAGCGGGGCACGGCGTCGCGCAGCCCGCGCCCGGCGCGACCGCGCGCCTGGCGCCTGCACCCCCGCCGACTGCACCATGGCGCAAGTCTACGAAGAGCAGCCTGCAGGAACCCCGAGTGGCCCGCGCGCCCTCCCAGTCCGCCCTCTACCGCGAGACTCCAACTGGGCGACGAGACTGCAGCCCACGCGCGCAGTCTCGTCGCCCAGTTGGAGTCTCGCGGTCAGAGAGGGGGGTGGGGAAAGCGGCGCGGTAGACTCCGTAGACCGTGAGCACGCCGACCCTCTCCGCCGAACAGGAAGAACTGTTCCGGCTGATCGAGGACACCCGCGAGCACGTGTTCATCACCGGCCGCGCCGGCACGGGCAAGTCGACTCTGCTGCAGCACTTCGCCTACAACACGCGGAAGCAGATCGCCGTCTGCGCGCCGACCGGCGTCGCGGCGCTCAACGTCGAGGGGCAGACGATCCACTCGCTGTTCCGGCTGCCGATCGGCCTCATCGCCGACAGCGAGATCGACCAGTCGGATGCCACCCGCAAGATCCTGAACGCGATCGACACGCTCGTGATCGACGAGGTGTCGATGGTCAACGCGGATCTGATGGACGCGATCGACCGGTCGCTGCGTCAGGCGCGAGGACGCAGGGCCGAGGCGTTCGGCGGCGTGCAGGTCGTGATGTTCGGGGATCCGTATCAGCTGGCCCCCGTGCCGCCGCGCGGCGACGAGCTGCGGTACATCCAGGACCACTACCGCTCGTTCTGGTTCTTCGACGCGAAGGTCTGGACCGGGGGCGAGGCCACCGACGGGCTGCTGGACATCGGCACGCACGGTGCGACGCTGCACGTGCGAGAGCTCGTGCATATCCACCGGCAGTCCGACGCCGGGTTCAAGGCGATGCTGAACGCCGTACGCTACGGGCGCGTGACCGCGGAGATCGCCGGCGCCCTCAACGATGCGGGAGCGCGGACGCCGCCGGATCCGGCCCCGGGCGAGATCCCCATGATCACGCTCGCGACGCGCAACGACATCGTGAACGGCATCAACGCCCGCCATCTCGCGGCCCTGCCCGGCAAGGTGCAGAAGGCCAGGGCGGACATCTCCGGCGACTTCGGCAGGGGTGACGCCAACTACCCGGCGGACCAGGAGCTGCAGCTCAAGGAGGGCGCGCAGGTGATGTTCCTGCGCAACGACATCTCCGCGATGCCGGATCCGCCGCGCTGGGTGAACGGCACGATCGGGACGGTCGTGCGGATCCTCGGCGACGCCGTGCGCGTGGAGATCGACGGCGAGGAGGTCGACGTCGAGCCGGCGGTCTGGGAGCGCTACCGCTACATCTACAACCCCGGCACGAAGACGCTCTCGCGCGAGGTGGTCGCCGAGTTCACCCAGTTCCCGCTGCGACTGGCATGGGCGGTCACGATCCACAAGTCCCAGGGCAAGACGTACGAGCGGGCGGTCGTGGATCTCGGATCCGGGGCGTTCGCCCCGGGGCAGACCTACGTCGCGCTGTCGCGGCTGACCTCGATCGACGGGCTGTATCTCTCCCGCCCGCTGCGCCCCCGCGACATCCGCGTCGACGAGGACGTGCGCCGCTTCATGCGGGCCGCGTGGGAGGCGCGTCAGGGCGATTCCACGCCACAGCTGCCGTAGCGTCGCTGATGGACGGGCGGGATCCGCCTCGTCGAAGGGGGCAGCCATGACCGATCGACCACCGACCCGCGGTCGCGTCGTCGCCGCGATCGTCATCGTGATCGGCGTGCTGGCCGCCGTGCTGCTGGTCTGGCCCCAGGCGTTCGGTGCGCAGCGCCTCTTCGGCGTCGCGCAGCTCATCGCGTTCCGTGTGCCACTCGCGCTCGGGCTCGCACTGGTCGCGTTCGTGGTCGGATCCATCGTCCTGCTGCTGCGCCGCCGCGCGGCACGCGTGCGGCGCGTGCTCGTGGTGTTCGCGATCATCGTGGCGCTCGCCGCGGGCGGGGACCTTGCCGTGCTCCTGGCCCGTGGACAGGCCCAGACCGGGACCGCCAGGCTGCGCGATGGCGATCTCACCGTGCTCGTCTGGAACACGCAGGGCGGCGCGACCGCGCCCGCCCAGGTCGCCGAGCTCGTGCTCGCCGTCCGCGCCGACGTGGTCAGCCTGCCCGAGATGGACGACACCGCCGCCGCGGAGGTCGCGAGGCGGGTGGGCGCCGGCGGCATCCGCATGACGGCGGCCACGACCAGAGCCGTCGCGGAGACGTCGACCCCGTCATGGATCCCGACCTCGCTGCTCGTCGCCGATCGCCTGGGCGCCTATCGTCTCGACGCCTCCGCGGGCACGACCAGAGGGCTGCCGAGCGGCGTCTGGCGTCCGGTCGACGGGACGGGGCCGACGATCATCGCCGCCCACCCCGCCGCGCCGCTGACCGACGGCATGGACGACTGGCGCGCGGGGCTCGACTGGGTGCGCGCCCAGTGCCGCTCGCCGCATCCGGACCTGATCCTCGCCGGCGATCTCAACGCCACCGTCGACCACCTGGACCTCGGCGGATGCCGGGATGCGGCGGTCGAGGCGCGCGCAGCGGCGACGGGAACGTGGCCGTCCACGGTCCCGGCCTGGTTCGCGGCGCCGATCGATCATGTTCTCGTCGGCCCGGCATGGGTCGTCCGCGAAGTGCGGGTGGTCGACGCGACGGGCGGCACCGACCATCGTGCGCTCGTCGCGGTGCTGGCGGCGAAGGGCTGAGGCGATCGACTCAGCCGCGGGCCGTGACGTGCACGGCGAGGATCTCGGCGATCTCGTGGAGGTCGAGGCGGCTCTGGGCGGTCCCGAGGACGAGGCCGAACGCGGTGTCGGTGTCCATGTCGATCCGGATGCCGTTGAGCTCGAGAAACGTCAGCGTGAGGATCCAGGAGAACCGCTTGTTGCCGTCGTAGAGCGGATGGTTCTGCGCGAGAGAAGACATCAGCGCGGCGGCCTTCACCTCGATCTCGGGGTACGCCTCGACGCCGAACATCGAGCTCGCCGGACGGGAGAGAGCGGAGGACAGCAGCCCGATATCGCGGATCTTCAGGCCCAGCGCGTCGAGGACTCCCACGGCCTGAGGGAGCTCGACGTATCGGATCACGCGTCCTCGAGCTTCGTGATCAGCTCGGCGTAGCGGTCGGCGACGCCGAGCGCGATCGATACGGCCTCCGTGGTCGTGACCTCCTCGCGCACGAACCTGTCGGCCGCCTCGATGAGCAGCGCGTGCTTGGAGGTGTGCCGCTGTGCCGCGAGCTCGTTCAGCTGCGCGTCCAGCTCCGCCGGGATCCGCACCGTCATTGCCATACCAGAATGGTATCATCGGCCGCTTGCCCCGGCCTTCTCGCCCGGTTCCGACTACCCGTTCCGCTCCGCGCACGGTCCTGGGATCCTGGTGCGATGACACCGCTCCACGGTTCGGCGGAGGGGCGCCCCGCAGCGGACGGGCGCCCCGTTGCGGCGGGCGCGTCCGGAGCACCGAGCCTGCGCGCGGCGCTGATCGGCATCGGGATCCTGATGGCCGCCCTCTGCCTGGTCGAGCTCGCGATCCCCTCCCGGTCGAGAGGGCTCGGCGGATCGCTCCTCGACGGCGCATTGGTCGCGATCTTCACCGTCACGGGCCTGGCCGCGTGGCACCGTCGTCCGCACAACGCCACCGGGCGGCTGATGCTGCTCGCGGCACTGGCCCTCTGGGCGTCCGGGACGTACGACGACAGCATCCCGGCCCTGCGCGTCCTGGGCACGCTGACCTCCAGCCTCCCGCTCGCGCTGCTGCTGCACCTGCTGCTCGCGTTCCCGTCGGGCCGGCTGGGGAGCAGAGCCGCCCGCGCGATCGTTGCGGTCTCCTATCTCGTCTCCGTGGCGCCGCAGATCGTCGTCGTCCTGCGGCCTGGCGCCACCGAGGTCGCCTGGACCCTGCAGGCCGCGGTGGGGATGGCCGCGCTGGCGGCGACGGTCGTCCTCTGGGGTGTTCGGCTCTCGCGGATGCCCGCGCTCCCGCGCCGCCAGCTGCTGCCGTTCATCGGCTACGGGTGCGCGGCCATCGCCGTGATCGGCGTGACGGTCGTGGTGCTGCACGTCGACCCGCGCCCCGGGGCGCAGCAGGCGGCCACCGTCGTCCAGCTCCTGATGCTGGGCGGCCTTCCCGTGGCCTTCCTCGTGGGGCTGACGTTCGGCGCGTTCGGCCATGCCGGCGAGGTCGCGGAGGTGGCTGCGGGCGTCTCGGCGGCATCCGTGGAGCCTGCGCTCCTCGATGCGCTCGCGGTCAGGGCGCTCGGGGATCCCAGCGCCCGCGTCCTGTGGGCATCGGAGGCGGCGGATCCCGCTCGGTTCGTCGACAGCGCGGGGCAGGCGCTCGCCGTGCCTCCTGAGCGCGGCTGGTGGCCGATCGGCCCGCCCGAGGCGCCCGCGGGCGGGCTCCTGTACGACCGCGAGCTGATCGCGGACCGCGGCCTGGTCGCGACCGTGAGCGCGCAGCTGGGACTCGCGATGGAGAAGCAGCGGCTGATCGTCGAGCTGCGCTCCGCGGTGCAGCAGCTGCACGTGGCCGCGGAGGAGCTGCAGACCTCCCGGCGCCGGATCGTCGTGGCCGCGGATACCGAACGCCGGCGCATCGCGCAGGATCTCCACGACGGCGCCCAGCAGCGGATCGTCCTGGTCGGCATCGACGTGCAGCGGATGGCGCGGCAGGCCGACGACCCCTCGTTCGTCCGGTCGGAGGCGGCGCGGATCGCGGAGCGCTGCGGATCCCTCCTCGACGAGCTGCGCAGCCTCGTCGAAGGGCTCATGCCGAGCCGGCTCAAGGACCACGGCCTGGAGGCCGCCGTCGCCGCGCTCGCCGATCAGATCCGGATCCCGGTGCGGATCGAGGTCGCAGCTCCCCTCGGCCGCATGGCCGCCGAAGTCGAATCGACGGGCTACTTCGTGATCGCGGAGGCCCTGACGAACGCCGTGAAGCACGCGGGCTCCCGGGAGATCGTCGTGGTCCTGACCGTCTCGGACGGCCGCCTGCGGATCGCCGTGAGCGACGACGGGAAGGGCCCGGCCGGGGCGGTCCCGGGATTCGGCATGCGCAGTCTCAGAGACCGGGTCGAGACCCTGGGCGGGACGATGACGCTCGAGCCGGCGAGGGACGGCGGGACGACGTTGCGCGCGCAGCTGCCTCTCGGGGAGCGGGCGGACCTCACCGGTCCAGGAAGCGCATCACCGCCAGGACCCGGCGATGGTCGTCGGGATCCGGAGGCAGGTCGAGAGACACGAAGATGAGCGCGATGCTCCGTGCGATCGCCTTCTCCGTCACGAAGAGCTCGCGGGCGATCCGCGCGTTGCTGTAGCCCTGCGCCATCAGCTGCAGCACCTCCAGACGCCGCGGAGTGAGCTGGGCGATGCCGCCGTCCTTGTGGTCGCGGACCTCGCGGCGCACCATCGAGGAGATGACGTCCGAGTCGATGCTCGAGCCGCCGGCCGCGACCCGCTGCACGGAATCGAGGAAGTCCTCGAGATTGAGGATGCGGCGCTTCAGCAGATAGCCGATGCCGTTCGCGCCGTCCGCCAGCAGCTCCATCGCACCGGTGGCGTCCACGTACTGGGAGAGCACGACGACGGCGGTCCCTGGGAACTCCTGACGGATCCGCTTCGCCGCCCGCAGGCCGTCGTCGGTGAAGTCCGGGGGCATCCGGATGTCGGTGAGCACGAGGTCGGGGCGATAGGCGCCGACCTTGCCGACCAGGTCCTCGGCGTCTCCGGCCGTCGCGACGATCTCGTGGCCCTCGTCCGCGAGGATGCGGGAGATGCCCTCCCGCAGCAGGAACTCGTCCTCGGCGATGACGACGCGCATACGTGCTCCTGCCTGACGGTGTGCGAACTCCCGGCGGTGACCCGACAGTACCGCGCGAGAACCGCCGCCCACACCCTTCCGGGGTGGACGGCGGTTCGGATGCTGCAGGCGTCGGCGGTTCGACGGATCAGTTGACCGGCTTGATGTCGACGATCTTCGGCAGGTTGGCCTTCTCCTGCTCGGTCAGCGCGCGCTCGGCGCTGTCGTAGAGCACGTCGGCGTCCGCCCGCGGGATGTCGAAGTGCACGCCGGACAGCTTCCAGGTGGTCTTGCCGAGCTTCACCGTGAAGTCGCCGGTCACCCGCTCGGTCAGCACCCGGGACCACATGTTGAAGTTCTTGTAGGCGCCCACCTGGTACGGCTGGACCTTGGTCTCCTCCTTGGTGTTGGACCACGTGCCGCCGTACTTGTGGGTCAGGCCGGCCTCCAGGATCCCGTTGATGGTCAGCTTGGCCGACCCGGTGGTCTCCACCGATGAGGTCGTGCCGGCCGAGACCTTGGTGGTGACGCTTCCCTCACGCGCCTTCTCCGTGTTGTTCGCGCCCCCGGCGACGAGGCGGATCTGGGCCTTGCCCTCCTCCTTCGTGACGGGCGTGAACGTGCACGACGCCAAGCCGGAGATGCAGGTCTGGTTGAGCAGCTCGGCCTGTCGCTGGGCGTCCGAAGCCGGCACCGTGATCTCGGAGAAGTCCTTCTCAGAGATGGTCAGCTGTCCGGAGAGGCCCTGATTGTGGATGGTGAAGGCGTCACCGGCGTCGGTGCGGATGCTCGTGCCGCTGACGGCGTCGACCACGAGCGAGACCTGGAAGGCGGCGATCCGTTCGGACCCGTTGCCCAGGGCCTCGCGATAGTTGAACGTGAGGGTGGTCTCGCCGCGCTTGAGGAGGTAGTAGACCTTCTCGTAGTGGTAGGACTGCCCCGGCGCGATCTTCGTGCCGGTCGGCGCGTAGCCGTCCCGGTCGCCCGCGCCGTCGATCCCCTGCAGCTCGAGGGTGTGCTTGGTCGTGTTGACGATGTCGAACCCGCGGGTGACGTCGGCGGTGGCGGCCGCGGCCCGCGGTGTCGCGGCGGTCGCCGGTGCCGCGGTGATGGCGCCGACCGCGATCGAGCCGAGCACGGTGGCGCCGATCAGCCCGGCTCCGACGAGGCGATGAGTCGTGGTGTTCATGGTGTTCGTTCTCCTCCTGCCCGTGAGGGCGTCTGTGAAATCCCGACCTGGGAAGTTCTTCTTCCTGAAGGCTAGAAATCACCGGTGCGCGGGCCGATGGCGGTACCACCACAGCGATGTGGTGCCTGCACCACATCGCTCGGGGCAGCGCCTGGTCGCTCCCGGGCCTGCGGGGGTCGGTCGCGCCGGTTCCGGCAGGTCGGCCAGGCGGGGTCTGACAGGTCGGCCGGGGTGGATCCTCCTCCCCAAGCGCCCGATCCGAGGAGTTGTGCACAGTTCTGGAAATCCCTTGTGATCGGGGGTTCGAATGTCGGTGGCTCGGTGTTGGATCGAGGTATGACATCGACCACGGCGCACGTACTGGAGCAGCTCGACAAGCTGCTCCAAGCGGTGTGCGCGTCGGAGGAGATCGAGGCGCAGCTCGAGACGCTTTCAGCGGCCGACCTGACCGACGTGCTGCAGGCGGCGGGGCGCGTGCAGCGCCGGCTCGACGCGATCATCACGACGGCCACCGGTGCCGTTGATGAGCGTGATGGCCGCCCGGCGGATGATCGTGTCTCGCCGCGTGCGGGCTGCAGGGATGCGACCGAGCTGCTGCGGCGCGCTCTGCGGGTCGACGTAGGCGCCGCGCGACGGTTCGTGCACGCGGCTCGGCTCATCCACCGCGACCGGGCGCTGTCCACGGGGGAGCTGCTCCCGTCTGAGTTCGAAGAGCTCGGCGCGACGCTGCGGGACGGGGTCGTGTCGGTGTCGGGGCTCCTTGCGGCGACGACGCCGCTGGCGAAGAGCGGCAACCGGATCGGGGGCGAGGAACGGGCGGCGATCGATCGGCTGCTGGCGGACATGGCCCGTGGGCGGGATCTTCCTGACGCGCAGGGGCGCCCGGGCCCGGCGCCGACGACCGACGAGTTGGCAGACTTCGCGGCGGCACTCGCGCTCGCGGTGGATCCCGACGGCAAGGAACCCGATGACGCAACGGCGAACCGACGTCGGGGGTTCACGCTGGGGCGGCTGAGGGACGGCGTGGTGCCGGTGTCGGGTGGGCTGCTGCCCGAGGTCGCGGGCGCGGTGCAGCGTCTGATCGACGCGCTGAACAACCCGGCCGCATCCGATGCGCCGCCGCCGGCGGCGGGACGGGTGGCGTTCGCGCCAGAAGACGGGGCGGATCAGGGGTCGAGTGATCGGCCGGACGCGCATGCGCAGCCGGATCCTCCTGACGACCGGACGCCGGCGCAGAAGCGGCATGATGCGTTCGCGATGATCGTGAACGTCGCCGCCGCCTCTGAGGGGTTTCCCGAGCTGGGCGGCGCCGCGCCGACCCTCGTCGTCTCGGTGACCGCCGAGGACTACGCGCGCGGCGCGGGGCGGTCGCACATCGAGGGTACGGAATGGGACACCTCGATCGGGGTGGCCCGCCACACGGCCTGCGCGGGCGGGATCCAGCGGGTGCTGTTCGACGATCGGGGGCAGATCGTGTCCATCGGCACCAGTGCCCGGCTGTTCAACGCTGTGCAGCGCCGAGCGATCGTGCTCCGCGATCGGGAATGCGTGATCCCGGGCTGCCGGATCCCGGCGACGTGGTGCGAGATCCACCACGTCCGCGAATGGGCGCAGGGCGGAACGACGCACACGAGCAACGGCGTCGCGCTCTGCTGGCATCACCATCGCACGCTGGAATCGTCGGGGTGGCGGATTCGGATGGGTGGCGGGGCCCCTGAGATCCGCGGACCGCACTGGTGGGACCCCTACGGCGGTTGGCATCGACCGCGATCCCGCGGCGGGACCCCGTTCGACCGTCGCCGGATCATGGCCGGCGCCTCCGCGCCGCCCGGAAGCGGCGGGTGAGATCTCCACCCGTCCACCCGCGGATCTCCACCCGTGGGCGGTGCCGGCGGATCCGGGATCCGAGGAGCATCGAGGACATGAACCTCTCGCTCCTCTCCAACGTCCTGCTGATCCTCGTCGCCGTCGGCGTGATCGCCGTGCGGCAGATGACCTGGCGGCCCGTGCTCGGCGGCCGCGACTGGATGCTGCCCGCGATCATCGCGGTGATCGGAGTGGTGCTGCCGCTGCAGACGCTGAGCGGGCAGGTGATCGGGGTGATGGACGTGGTCGCCCTCGTGGTCGAGCTCGTCGTGGCCTTCGCGCTCGGCTCGGTCATGGGCGCGATGGCGCACATCCGCCGCATCGCCCGTCCCGCCGGCTACCAGCCCGCCGGGGGGCTCTCCGACCGGGCCGCTGCGCAGGCGGCCGCCGAGTTCGAGACCCGCACCGGACCATGGGGGCTCGCGCTCTGGGTCGTGCTCATCGGCGTCCGGGTCGGCCTCATGTTCGGCTTCGAGCAGCTCGGCTCGCACATCGGAGTCGCAACCGGACTCATCCTCATCGTGCTCGCCGCGAACCGTGCGGCGCGGGTGCTCGTGCTGCACCGCCGGGTGGACGCGCTGCGCCGCGCGAGCGCGCAGAGCGGATCCGCGCGCATCATTGTTCCGTGAGCCGAATCCCGCTGCGCATCCAGCCGATGACGCGCTGGAGCGCCGCCGTCAACACCGTGGGCCTGCTCGCGGTCGGCTGGGTGCTGTGGCGCGTCGCGCCGGAGACCGCGCCATGGGTGGTCTGGCTGTTCGGCGCCGGGCTCGCCGCGTGGGCCGTGCGCATGATGCTCGCGGTGCGGATCGCCGCAGACAGCGGAGACCTGGCGCCGCAGCCCGACTGGGAAGCCGTGCCGGCTGGTCGACCCGCCGCGGGAAGTCGCGGTGCACAGGCCTGGGCGGCCGCCATCCTGCTGGCCGTGATGGGGATCGCCGGTTCGCTCACGGCGGTCCCGACGCAGGGGCTCGGTACGGCCCTTCTCGTCGTGGCGATGATCATGCTCACGGGCGACCCCGCGGTGCCGTCGGGTCTCTGGCTCCCGGCGGCGATCCTGGGCGCGCTGGGCGTCACGGCCGGGGCGCTGCTCACCGCGGCGGGATTCGCCGGTTCGGTCACCCCGTCGGCGCTCGGGCTGATCACCATCCTCGCGGCCCTCGCGCTCGCCGTGTTCGTGGGTCTGGGGCGACGGGCGCAACGCGTGCTGCTGGCGGAGCGGGAGCGCGCGAGCGCCGAGGCGCTGCGGGCGCAGGCCGCGGCCCACCGCATCGCGATCGCGCGCGACCTGCACGACGTGCTCGCGCACAGCCTGGGCGGCCTCGTGGTGCAGCTGGATGCGGTCGAGGCCCTGCTCGACGCGGGCGACACCGAGAAGGCCGCCGCGCGGGTGGCGGTGGCGCGCGGTCTCGCGGTCGAGGGGCTGGGCGAGGCCCGCGAGGCGGTGCGGGCGCTGCGCGAACCGGAGCCGGAGCGCGGATCAGGATCCGCGGATCCGGTCCCGCCGGCCGTGGTCGAATCGCGCATCCGGGCGCTGATCGCTGCGGAGCAGGGCGTCCGGCTCGGCGTCACCGGCTTCTCGCGTCCCGTGTCCGCTGCGCTCGCCGAGGCGCTGGTCCGCGCGGTGCAGGAGGGGCTCAGCAACGCGCGCAAGCACGCGCCCGGCGCCGCGGTGCAGGTCGGCCTCGTCTGGCATCCTGACCGTGTGGAGTGCACGATCGAGAACCCGGTCTCCGCGGCGCCGGCGCAGGACCGCGCTCTCGCCGCGACCGGGGGCGGCTACGGGCTGCGCGGCGTGCGCGAGCGCTTCGCGGTGCTCGGCGGAACCGTCCAGGCGGGTGTGGAGCCTGGCGCCTCGCAAGGACAGGAGCGCGACGCCGACCGCTTCGTGCTGCGGGCGGAGGCCCCGGCATGACCGCACGGATCCGCATCGTGCTCGCCGATGACCAGGCGATCATCCGCGACGGGCTGGAGACGGTGCTGAACCTCGTCGAGGACTTCGAGGTCGTCGGCACCGCCGCGGACGGGGCCGAGGCCGTCGCGCTCATCGCCGCGGAGCACCCCGATGTCGCCCTCATGGATCTGCGGATGCCGGTGCTCGACGGCGCGGCCGCCACGCGGCGGGTCACCGCGGAGACGCCGGAGACCGCGGTGCTGGTGCTCACGACCTTCGCCGACGACGCCGACATCGTCGCCGCGCTGCGCGCGGGCGCGCGCGGGTACCTCACCAAGGACGCGGGGCGCGCGGAGCTCGCCGCCGCGATCCGCGCCGTCGCCGCCGGGCAGTCCACGTTCTCCGCGCCGGTGCGCGACGTGCTGCTGGGCCGAATCGGAGCCCCGGAACCGGCGGAGGACGCGGCCGAGCCCGAGGCGCCCGGCACACCCGGCACGGAGCCCGGAACGGCCGCCGACGCGGCCGCGGATGCGGATCCCGCCTCGGCGAACGCTCTGGCTGTGCGTTTCCCCGCACTCACCGCGAGGGAGCGCGAGGTCTACGCCCTCATCCTGCAGGGGCGCTCGAACGGCGAGATCGCCCAGGCGCTCTACGTCGGGGTCGCCACCGTGAAGACGCACGTCAACGCGGTCTTCGCCAAGCTCGGTGTGCGCGACCGCGCGCAGGCGATCGCGAAGGGGCTGGGACGCGCCTGAGCCGTCGTGCGCTCGCCGATCCGAACATCACGATCTCCACCCGAAATCAGGGATCATCCTTCGGGATGACGGCGCCCTGAGAAGGGCCGCTTACAATCGTGAGGAATGTCAGGGGGGCGAATGAGTGGGATCACACGGCGTCGAGTGGGGGCGCTGGTCGCCGGTGTCGTTGCGGCGACGCTGGCGCTGAGCGGCTGCTCGGGCAGCGCGCAGGCCCCGTCGTACACCCCGAAGCCGCAGGTGCAGGGCGAGCTGCCGTCCGAGATGAAGGACGAGATCAAGGCCGCGGTCACGCGTGCCATGGCGCAGAGCGGTTCGAGCGGCGCGATCGTGGGCGTATGGGCCCCGTGGGGCGGCTCCTACGTCACCGGCCTCGGCACGGTGTCCGTCGAGGACAAGACGCCGGTGAGCACCGACATGTCGTTCCGCATCGGCGACGTCACCCGGCTGATGACGTGCGACGTGCTGTACGCGATGGCCGACGCGGACAAGATCAAGCTCGACGCGTCGATCACCGAATACGTCTCCGGAGTGCCGGATCTGCAGGACGTCACCCTCCTCGACCTGTGCAACGGAACCGGCGGGATCGGGTCGTCTCAGGCGACGGCGATGCCGATGCTGCTGAACAACCCCGCGCGCCAGTGGGATCCGAAGGAGCTCGCGTCGTACGGCCTCGCGCAGAACCGCACCCCTCCGCATACCGGCTACCGCGATTCCGACGCGGGCTACCTGCTGCTCGGTCAGGCGCTCGAGCGCGCCTCGGGCCAGACCGCCGCACAGCTCATCCGGCAGTACGTGACCGCCCCGCTCGGGCTGAACTCGACGTCGCTGCCGGGACCCGGCGCCGCGGCGCCCACTCCGTCGCCCGCTCTGGACGGGTCCTACCTGGCCCAGATCGACGGCGCCTACCAGTGCGCGAAGCCCTCCGACATCACGGTGAGCTCGTCGAGCAACGGCTACACCGACTCGGGAGTGGTCTCCACGATCGAGGATCTCGGCCGGTACGTGCAGGCCGAGGCCGCGCAGGCGCTGCGCCTGAAGAAGACGCCGAAGCGCTTCGGGGCACCGCTCCCGATCGCCGACGGCGCACCGAGCTGGTACCAGACCACGGGCGGGGCCAAGCTGGTCGGATCCATGATCGGCCAGCACGGCGGCACGCCCGGCTACCTGACGGCGGCCTACTCGGATCCTGCGACCGGATTCACCGTCGCCGTGGTGCTGAACGACTCCACGGCCGGCGAGGCGTTCATCGGCGACCTCGCGTTCGAACTCGCCGCGATCGCCTCCAAGGCGCCCGCCGGCAAGGGCGGGACCGCACCGGAGTTCGCGCTGCCGTTCACCGCGGGCGACTACGCTAAGGCGGTCGACGGCGCGGCCATCTGCCCGCTGCCGCAGGGCTGACCGGTCCGCTCGACGCCTCCCCGCGCTTCGGCAGGGCCTGCAGGCCGACGTACGCGCACGACCCGAGGAGCAGCCATGGCGATCGTCGACAACGGCATCTATGTGGACGGCGTCCGCACCGACACCCCGCACACGCTGGACGAGACGTTCCAGCTCATGCATGCCCGCGAGGGCATGGGCTGGATCGGCCTGTACCGCCCCAGCGAGGAGGAGGTGCGACAGGTCGCCGCGGAGTTCGGGCTGCACGAGCTCGCGGTCGAGGACGCGCTGACCGGGCATCAGCGCTCCAAGCTCGAGCGCTACGGGGAAACTCTCTTCATCGTCCTGCGCCCCGCCCGCTACCTCGATGTCGCGGAGGAGGTCGAGTTCGGGGAGCTGCACGTGTTCGTGGGCCCCAACTTCGTCGTCACCATCCGGCACGCCGAGACCCCGAGCCTGAGCCGGGTCCGCGGACGGATGGAGCACGATCCTGAGCTGCTCGCCCGGGGTCCGGAGGCCGTGCTCTATGCGATCCTCGACGAGCTCGTCGACGAGTACTCGCCGGTGCTCGCGGGCCTCGAGAACGACATCGACGAGATCGAGGCGCAGCTATTCCTCGAGGAGTCCGACGTGACCCAGCGCATCTACGAGCTCTCCAGCGAGGTGATCGACTTCCAGAAGGCGACCCAGCCGCTGCAGCCGATGCTGGAGAACCTGCTGCGCGGATCCGCGAAGTACGCCGTCGACCTGGAGCTGCAGCGCTATCTGCGCGACGTGCTGGACCACATCCTGACCCTGTCCGAGCGCGTCTCGACGTTCCGCGCGAATCTCGACAACGCGCTCACCGTGGAGGCGACCATCGTCGCCCGGCGACAGAACGAGGAGATGCGCCGGATGACGGAGGAGAGCATCCGTCAGGGCGAAGAGGTCAAGAAGATCTCCAGTTGGGCGGCCATCTTCTTCGCTCCGACGATCGTGGCCGGCATCTACGGCATGAACTTCGAGGTGATGCCGGAGCTGAAATGGGCCGCCGGCTATCCGATGGCGATCGGCCTCATGGTCGGCGGCGCGTTCGTGCTCTACCTGGTGTTCAAGAAGCGCGGCTGGCTGTAGGCGGCGTCAGCGTCCGAAGCCCGTCAGCGCGATCACCGTGAGGGCGGTGGCGGTGACCAGGATCCACAGGATCGCGCCGAGCGCGAGCGGTCGCCAGCCGGCGCGGCGCAGCGCGGCGACGTCGGTGGACAGCCCGATGCCGGCCATCGCCGTGGCGATGAGGAAGCCGCTCGCGTGCACCATGGCCTCACGCGGGCCCGCCGGGATCACCCCGAGGGATCCGATCACCGCGACGGCGAGGAAGCCGACGAGGAACCAGGGGACGAGCCCGATCGCGCCGCGCAGCGTCATCCGTCGCCCCTCGGCGGAACGGCGCGACTCGATCACGGAGAGCCCGATCGAGATCGGGATGATCATGAGGGTGCGCACGAGCTTGACCACGACCGCATAGCCGAGTGCCGCCGCGCCGAAGACCCCGGCCGCCGCGACGACCGAGCTGGTGTCGTTCACGGCGGTGCCGGCGAGCAGCCCGAAGGTGTGCGGATCCATGCCCAGCGCGTGGCCGAGCAGCGGGAAGAGCACCACGGCGAGGATGTTGAAGACGAAGATCGTCGACACCGCGTAGGAGACCTCGGCGCTCAGCGCCCCGATCACGGGCGAGACCGCCGCGATCGCGGAGGCGCCGCAGATCCCCGTGCCCACGCCGATCAGGGTGCGCAGCCGCTGCGGCACGCGCAGGGCCCGGCCGATGACCCACGTGCCGAGCAGGCACACGGCGAGGGTCGACAGCATCACCGGCAGCGACTCCGCCCCCACGCGCAGGATCGCGTCGAGCGAGAGCTGCGCCCCCAGGAGCACCACCGCCACCTGCAGTAGGAACTTCCCCGAATACTCCACCCCGGGCTGGAAGCGCGCGCCGGGGCGGCGGATCACGGCGGCCACCACGCCGATCACGATCGCGGGCAGGGCGGATCCGAGCACGGGGACGGCCGTGCCGATCAGGGTGGCGACGATCGCGATCGGCACGGTGAGCGCCAGCCCCGGCAGCACCTCCGCCCCTCGTCGAGCGAGGCGGAGCGGGAAAGTGCTGGCAGGGCGGAACATCATGGATCCAGGCTCGTCCGCCCTCGGCACGCCCGGTATCCCGCGGCACTCGATAGGGGTACAGTCATGGACTGTGGCGAATGGAGTGACAGACGGATCGATGCCGGACATCGGATCGCTCGAACTGCTGGTCGCGGTCGTGCGCACGGGCTCGATCTCGGGCGCGGCGCGGGAGACCGGGGTGACCCAGCAGTCGGCGTCCGCCCGGCTGCGCGCGGTCGAGCGCCAGCTCGGGCTGTCTCTGTTCCACCGTGCGCCCTCGGGCACGCGGCCCACGCTCGAGGGCGAGGTCGTCGCCTCCTGGGCGGACGACGTGCTGGCGGCGGCGGGACGCTTCCGCGCGGCGACCCGCACCCTGCGCGGCGAGAGCACGGCACGGCTCACGATCGCCGCGAGCCAGACCGTCTCGGCGCGCCTGCTGCCGCTGTGGCTGGTCGCGCTGCGCCGGCGGCAGGTCGAGGCAGGGCGCACCCCGACGGCCGTGCAGCTGCTGTCCGGAAACAGCACGGACGCCGAGGCCCTGGTGCGCGACGGGCAGGCCGACCTGGCGTTCATCGAGTCGTCGGAGGTGCCCGCGGATCTCGGCACCTCGACCGTGGACCACGATGAGCTCGTGCTGGTCGTCGCGCCGGAGCGGGCCTGGGGCCAGGACGGACCCGTGCCCTTCGCAGAGGCCGCGGACGAGGCGCTCGTCGCGCGCGAACAGGGCAGCGGAACCAGGCGCGCCTGGGAGGACGAGGTGCGTCGCAGGCTCGGCAGGGATGCGGCGGAGCCCGCGGTGGTGCTGCCGACCTCGGCCGCGGTGCGTTCGGCGGTCGCCGGCGGGCTGGGCGCCGCCGTGATGTCCCGCCGCGAAGCCGCCGACGACATCCGACTCGGCCGGCTGCGCGCGGTGCGGACGACCGGGGAGCCGGTGATTCGCCCGATCACGGCCCTCTGGCGCGGGAGAGCGCGGGACCTCTCCGCCGCGGGCCGGGAACTGATCGAGGTGGCCGTGGCCACCGCACGGGAACAGGCGGTGCCCTTCGTCTCGCCTTCGGCTCGCTCAGGGACCGGCCCGGCGCCATCGGCTGGCGGCCGCTCGGCGCGATAGTCTCACCTCGTACTCGGGAGGAATCGGATGCCGCCGTTCGTGCTCATCGGCCTTGCGGCCGTGATGCTGTGGTCCGTGGTCTCGCACCGCTTCGAGCGCTGGGGTGTGGCGGGTCCCGCCATGCTGCTCGTGCTGGGGGCCGCGACCACGGTCTGGAACATCGACGCCTACGGGGCGGCGATCGACTCGCCGGCCACCGAGAAGGTCGTCGAGATCATTCTCGCGATCCTGCTGTTCTCCGATGCCACAGAAGTGCGCGGCGGGATCTTCGGCGGCGAGGGCCGGGTCACCGCGCGCCTCGTGCTGATCGCCCTGCCGCTGTCTCTCATCCTCACCGCGATCGCGAGCGGCTGGCTCATGCCGGAGTCGTTCGCGGTCGTCGGCCTGATCGCCTGCGTGATCATGCCGACGGACTTCGCGCCCGCGACCCGGCTCCTGCGCTCGAAGCTGCTGCCAGAACGCATCCGGGCGATCCTGAACGTGGAGAGCGGCTACAACGACGGTCTCGTCTCGCCCATCTTCGGCATGGCGCTCCCGATCGCCGTCGTGCTCTCGCCGATCGTCCGTCAGTTCATCGCGACGGGATCCGACACGCTCACGATCGACGACGAGGATTTCGGGCACAACTTCGACAAGTTCTTAGAGGCGTTCCTCAATGCGGTCCCGGCCACGGCCGTGGCCGTGGCGATCGGCGTGGTGCTCGGAGGCCTGGTCGGATTGGCCCTCCGCGCCGCCCGCCGTCGGGGGATCGCGGACGAGGGCGGGGCGCGCTTCGCGATGGTGCTGCTGCCGCTCATCGCCTACGGCATCGCGACGATCCATGACCTCGAGGCGAACGGCTTCGTGGCGGCGTTCGTGGCGGGGCTCATCTACCGCGTCACCCGCACGCGCGGTATGGAGGAGCGCGTGATCCCGCATGCCGAACTGCTTCTCGTGGAGGAGGTCGGCACCCTCACCGCGAACTTCGTCTGGTTCATGCTCGGCGGCGCGGCCCTCATCGTCTTCACGACGCCCTTCGACTGGCAGGTGCTGGTGCTCGTCCTGCTCGCCCTCACGGTGCTGCGCCTCGGGCCGGTGTACCTGTCGCTCCTGCGCAGCACGGTGTCGCGCGCCGACCGCGTGAAGATCGGCCTGCTCGGTCCGCGTGGCACCGCCACGATCGTGTTCGGCCTGCTCGCGTACAACGCGCTCCCCGACGAGGATGGCAACCTCGTGCTCACGATCATGGTCGTCACCGTGGTCGGTAGCATTCTGCTGCACGGCGTCGCCGCGCCGTTCGCCCTGCGTGCGCTCGAGAAGAAGCGCACGGTTCCGGCCTGACCGGCACGGCGGGCTCGTCAGCCGAGTCCGCGGAGGCCGAAGACCTGCACGTAACCGACGACGGCGACGCCCACGGCGATCAGACTCAGGACGATGCCCATGACGGCCCAGCGCCGGCGGCTGTCGCGGAGGATGGCCACAGCGCTCAGGATGATCGCGACGATGGCGAGGACCCCGACCACGATCCCGCCGAGCAGTGTCGTGCTGAGCAGAGCCATGCCCATCGACGGCACGATGAAGAGCGCCACGGTGAGGATCGCGACGGCACAGGCCGCGGCTCCGAAGATGAACCCCGCGGTCGCCATGCGCGAGGGCCGGGCGGATGCTGTCTTCGACATCAGTGCTCCCCGCCGCGTCCCGTGATGGTCTGCACGAGCGCCAGGTACTCCTTCGGCGTGGCGTGCGGAAGGTAGGCCTCGCCGATCGCGAGCCCGATGTTCGCGAGCTGCGCGGGATCCGCGTAGGCCATGTGGATGGTCTCGTAGCGCGGGTTGAACTTGCTCTTGAACCGGAACAACGACGTGAAGCCGTACGCCGGCTCCAGCATCCGGCCGAGCCACTCCAGCAGCCGGCTCATGACCGTCGGGTCCCCGGGATCCTCCCCGGGCTTGGTGGCGAGCGGGGCGCCGGAGAGGCTCATGACCTGAGCGCCCTGCTCCTTCATGTGCAGGGCCGCCGACGCGATGACGAACTCCATGATGCCGGGCATGGATCCGTCGCCTCGGCGCATGAAGTCGATGGTCCAGCCGGTGACCCTGCCGTCGGTCCAGCTCGGCAGCCAGCTGGTCGTGGCCTCGATCCCGCCGTCCTTGTTGATCGCGAGGAAGATCCCGACCTCCGGATCCTTGAGCTCGTCCATCCCGCCGAGCGTGAAGCCCATCTCGGGGAGCTTCTTGTTCGCGACCCATTCCTCGCTGACGGCCTCGATCTCGGCGGTGTACTGCGCCGGAAGCGCGTCCCAGGTCGACCACAGCGTGGTGATGCCCTCGCGCTGGCCGCGGTTCAGCGGCTGGCGGATCTTTTGCCACGGCTTGCCGGCCAGCTCGAGTCCGGGGAGGTCGAGCACCGTCTCCTCGCCCACGGACATGTGCTGCCACCCGAAGGACTGGAAGATCGGCAGGTACTTCTCGTGGAAGCTGTAGAAGCACGCCGACCAGCCCTGCGCCTCGCAGTACGCGACGAATCCCTCGACCGTCTTGCGCTCGGCCCCTTCGACACAGACCGGATCCGACATCGTCAGCGCCACGCCCTTGATCACGCGGTAGGCGACCGCTCCCCGCCCGTCGTCGGTGAACCAGTAGGCGTTGCCGGGCCACGTGCCCATGAAGCCGAGGGTGCCGCCGCCTCCTTCGCGCAGGAGCGTGCGGAAGCGCGCCTCCTCCGTGGTGTCGCGCTGCACCCGGGTGGCCCGGTAGAGCTGGATCGTCGCGAACACGAACACGGCCCAGAAGGCGACGCCCGCCCACTGGTAGACGAACAGCGCCGGGCCGTCGAGCGGAATCGCGTCCAGGGTCACATCGGGCAGGAATCCAGCCGGCACGAACGGCCGCAGCACGTCGCCCAGCAGCGCGGCGATCTCCGGCGGTCCCGCCAGGTAGTCGTCGCCGTCGACGAGACCCGTCACGACGTATCCGGCGGCGAACACCGCGAACGCCCCCACGACGACGACCGCGAAGCGGACGGCGGCACGACGCGGAGCGGCCACCCGGAAGCGGCGCCGGGTGAGGAGCAGGAGCGCGACGAGAGCCAGAGGCACGCAGGTCGCGAGCACGATGGCGATCATGAACTCGGGGCCCACGACGTCGCGCACACCTGCATCGAGCAGGTCGGTGAAGCCCAGCACGGTGCCGGTCAGCACCGCGACCGCGAGGTTCGAGACGATCGCGAGGATCCAGGCCGCGCGCCGGCCGGTGCGCAGACCCCAGGCGGCGAGCAGCGCGAGCAGCAACGGCACGAGGCTGATCAGGAACGGCCCTGGCCCGCCCGTCAGCACGGCGTCGGCCTGCTTGATGCACTCCGCGGTGAAATCCTGCGCGCACTCGGGGGAGACCTCGCCGGTCGTGTCGGGGGCGAAGCCGGACACGACGAGGCCCAGGGGGGAATCCAGTGAGTCGGAGATCAGCACGATGAGCGGACCCAGCCCGACCGCGGCCACGATCGCGGCGACGAGGGTGCGCACCTCGCGGTACGAGCTGCGATGCCAGGAGCCGCGCGGGGTGTCCCGTGCCAGCAGGATGCCGGCGAGCAGGCCGAGCACCGCGGCGATGAGCCGGAAGACGCTGTTGCTGTCAGCGGCGTAGAGGGCGAACATCAGGAGCAGCGTGAAGCCGATGACCCTGATCCGGCGGCGCCACAGCGCGGGCGCCAGTGCCGTCGCCGCCATGATCGTGCCGATGAGGCCGATCGACGGATCCGTGACGAGGTCGATGCTCTTCGACAGCCCCCAGTCCGCGCCCCAGGCCGCGGTGAGCGTCTGCAGGCCGAGGCCGAGCAGTATCGCGACAACGCCCGTGACGATGAACACGCCCACGGCGCGCCAGGTCCCGAGCCGGCGCTCGGCGTAGGCGCCCACCGTGAGCACGAGCGCGAGGACGAGGATCCCGGCGATCAGCGAGTCCGGGATGAGCAGCGCGGTGAGCGGGGTCCACCAGTAGCGGAGGTCGCCCGTGGTCACGACCCCCGCGGCGAACTCCTGCGGGAAGCGCCCCCAGAAGGTGCCGAAGCCGAGACCCGTGCCGAGCACGATCAGGGCGAGCGCGACGCTGAAGGGGTTGGCGCGCAGGTACGCGACGAATGCGCCCTCCTTCCTCGGCGTCGGGGGAGTGCCCGGCGTCTCCGCGGTGGCGGTGCTGGCGGACGGGGCGGCATCGGATGCGGTCATGCGCTGCTTTCTCTGCGAGAGGCGTGGTCGCGGGATCGGAAGGGAACAGTCAAGGCGCGAGCCCGAAGCGTTTGTACAGCAGCTCCATCGCGAACGGGATGCCGCCCTCGAGGGCCGAGGCGAGGTGATCGGCTCCCGGCACCTGGTAGAAGGTCGTCGTGAAGCCGGCGGCCTCGGCCTGCTTCTTGTTCATCTCTACCCCGGGGAGGAAGGCCGCGTCCTTCTCGCCGACCGTGAAGATGGCGAGGTGGCCGGCGAACTTCCCCGCGTTCTCCGCGATCCCTCCGGTCGCCTTGTTCGCTTCGAAGGCGGCCTTGTCGCCGTTGAAGATGGTCTTCACCGCGCCGTCGATCCACTCGATCCCCGGGAACTCGTCGGAGGAGATGCCGACCACGTTGCCCCAGATGCCGGGATGATGGGTCGCCCAGGTGAAGGCGCAGGCCCCGCCGTTCGAGTAGCCCATGATCGTCCAGGCCGAGTGGTCCAGGATGACGTTGAGGTTCTTCTCCGCATAGGCGGGGATGTCGGTGTTGAAGTAGGTCGAGACGCTGCCGTACCTCTTCGAATCGGCGCACACCGGATCCTGGTTCGCGTTGCCGAGCTGGTCGGCGACGATCACGATCGGTGCGAGGCCCTTGTTGGCCTTCGCCATCTTGTCGAGCACGGGGACGATGAACGTCGGCTCGGGATTGCCGGGGTAGCCCATCATCATGACGACGAGGGGGAGCCGCGGCGGGTGGTCGGTACGGGCCGCCGGCGGCAGATAGATCGTCGCAGGGCGGGGCTTGAAGTCGCCCGACGACCTGATCGCGTCCTTTCCGCTCAGCAGAGCGACCTCTCCGGTCTCCGGCATGTCGGCAGGGGGCGTCCAGGACTCGTAGAGCGGGCCGCTGGGCGTCTCGGTCGGCGCCGGCTTGGGCAGTCCATCGATCTGGTCCTCGGTCGAGATCCCGAACATCGACCCCACGGTCTTGTTGATCCCGAACGCGGCGTTGACGCCGAGGGTCGTGGACAGCAGCGCGAGGATCACCACCAGCACCGCGACGATCTTTCGCCATGCCCGGCGCTCCCACAGCGACACGATCCCGATCAGCGTCCCCGCGAAGCCGGCCGGCACCCAGAAGGTGCACGCGAACGGCAGCTGTCCGCCGAACGCGTCCGTCGCATTCGCCCAGAGCACCAGCGCGACGCCGCCGCCGATTCCGAGCGCCAGGGCGCCGATGACGCGCCACAGCCAGGCCGGGGTCGGGCGGCGGATCAGCAGCACGAGGACGCCGACGATCGTCAGGCCCCAGACCGAGAGCGGGAGCGGTCCGTCGATGATGCCGAGTTTGAAGAACCAGGTCATCGAGGGCTCCTTGTCGGTGGGCCGGCATGTCGGGGGCGAGGCACGAGCGACTATAGTCCTCAGCGTTCGCGCACCCCGGTGGCGCTCTACGTGATGAGGAGATCCCATGGACCAGTCGGAGCGGCTCGAGGCCGCCATCGCACTCGCACAGCATCGCGGGTTCGTGTTCCCCTCGGGGGACATCTACGGCGGCACCCGTTCGGCCTGGGACTACGGCCCCTACGGGGTTGCCCTTAAGGAGAACATCAAGCGCCAGTGGTGGAAGACGTTCGTGCAGCGCCGCGGCGACATGGTCGGGCTGGACTCGGCGATCATCCTTCCCACCGCGGTCTGGGAGTCGTCCGGGCACCTCAAGGTCTTCAGCGACCCGCTCACGGAGTCGCTCGTGACGCACAAGCGCTACCGCGCCGACCACCTGTTCGAGGCCTATGAGGAGAAGCACGGGCACCCGCCGGAGAACGGTCTCGCCGACATCCCGGATCCGGAGCATCCGGACAAGGTCGGGCAGTGGACGGAGATCAAGATGTTCTCCGGGATGATCAAGACCTACCTCGGCGTCGTCGACGACGAATCCGGCCGGCACTACCTGCGTCCGGAGACCGCCCAGGGCATCTTCACCGACTTCAAGGCCGTGCAGCAGACCATGCGCCGCAAGCCCCCGTTCGGCATCGGGCAGATCGGCAAGGCGTTCCGCAACGAGATCACGCCGGGCAACTTCATCTTCCGCACGCGCGAGTTCGAGCAGATGGAGATCGAGTTCTTCGTCCAGCCCGGCACCGACGAGGAATGGCAGCAGACCTGGATGGATCTCTGCTGGAAGTGGTTCATCGGCCTGGGCGTCGACCCCGAGAACATCCGCTGGTTCGAGCACCCGAAGGACAAGCTCGCGCACTACTCGAAGCGCACCGTGGACATCGAGTACCGGTTCGGCTTCGTCGGGTCCGAGTGGGGCGAGCTGATGGGCGTCGCCAACAGGACGGACTACGACCTCTCCGTGCACCAGGAGAAGTCCGGCAAGGACCTGTCCTACTTCGACCCCGCGACCAACGAGAAGTACATCCCGTACGTGATCGAGCCCTCCTTCGGCCTCACCCGTGCGCTGATGGCGTTCCTCGTCGACGCCTATCACGTCGAGGAGACCACCACCGCCGACGGCAAGACCGACAGCCGCACGGTCCTGAGGCTCGACCCGCGCCTGGCGCCGTTCAAGATCGCCGTGCTGCCGCTGTCCCGCAACGAGCGTCTGGTGCCCACGGCGAAGGAGGTCGCCGACCTGCTCCGAGAGCACTGGGACGTCGACTACGACGACGCCCAGGCGATCGGCCGCCGCTACCGCCGCCAGGACGAGGTCGGCACGCCGTACTGCGTGACGGTGGACTTCGATTCCCTCGAGGACCAGGCCGTGACGGTGCGCGACCGCGACACGATGCAGCAGGTGCGCATCCCGATCGACCAGCTGGTCTCGCACTTCGCGGGGCTGCTCGTCGGGGTCTGAGCCGGCGCATGCGCCGCAGGGCGCGCCCGCGGATCGCCGGGGTCGTGGCGGGCATCGTGCTCGCCACGGCCCTCGGCGGGTGCGCCTCCGCCTCCGCACCGCCGGTGACGCCCGCCCCGAGCAGCACCGCGGGGAAGCTCCTTGTGGCGGTCGGCAACTCCTTCGTTGGCGGATCCGCGATGGACTCGGGCACCGCCCGACGCTGGCCGGGGCTGGTCGCGATGCGGCTCGGCATGCGGCTGGACGTGATCTCCGCCGGGTCGTCGGGATATGCGGATCCGGGGGACGCCGGGCTCACCTATCGCGACCTCGTGCGCGAGATCCCCTCCGACGCGGACGTGGTGGTCATCATGGGCAGCGACGACGATGCCCCGTACCCGCCGGATGAGATCGAGCGCGAGGCGCGGGTCGCCCTCGGCGAGGCGGTCGTGCGCGCCCCGCACGCGCAGATCATCGTGACGAGCACGCCCTGGGTCGAGAAGGATCCGGACATCGGGATCGAGAACACGAGGGATGCGGTCAAGGCCGCCGCGTCCGAGCTCGGACTGGAGTACATCGACGGGCTGGGAACCTGGCTCGTGACCGGCCCTCCGGGGCAGATCGGCGCCGACGGGCTTCACCCGACCGACCTCGGCCACGCCCGGCTCGCGGACGCCCTGGTGGGCCCGATCCGTGCGGCCGCCGAGCGCGCCCAAGGATGAGCCGCGGGGCGGCTCCCGCGCCCGGACTCAGATCCCGAGCCGGGGCAGCTGCCAGTCGAAGACGACGGCCAGCAGGCGCAGCAGGAACGCGACCAGGAAGCCGGCGAGCAGCGCGAGTCCTCGTGCCCGCGTCCACCGCAGCAGCATCCCCGTGGTGAGCGCTCCGGCCAGCGCCGCCGTGCCGTAGACGCTCTGCGACAGCACGAACGGGACCCGGTTCAGGAGCACGTCGCGCACCAGGCCGCCGCCCGTGGCCGTCATCGTGCCGAGGGCGGCGACCACCCAGAGGTTGGCGCCGCGGGCTGCCGCCTTCTCCGCGCCTCCGACCGCGAACAGGGCGAGGCCCACGGCGTCCGCCGCGGCGAGGGCGAGAGCGGGGATCTCGTCGATCGTGGCGAGCACTCCGAAGGTGACGAGTGACGCTCCGAGGGCGACGATGATCCGGATCCGCGACGAGAACGCGGCAGGGGGGAGGTCGCCGAGCAGCACATCGCGGAGGATGCCGCCGGCGAGCGCCACGATGAAGCCCACCACGAGCACGCCCAGCAGATCCAGCCCGGCGTGCGCGGCCGCCGCCGCTCCTTCGATGGCGAACAGGCCCGTCGCCACGATGTCGACGGCGTCGAAGAGGCGAGCGCTGACGGCAGGACGGTGCGTCGCGGAGAACGGAGGCGCAGTGGTCTTCACGAGGACATCTCAGCACCCCGCGGCGGGACGGCGCCGAATCGTCGCGGCGCGGCGGATCCGGCGCTGCGGCCGGAGAAGAGGAACAGCCCCCGGGCAGGTGCCGGGGGCTGTTCGGTGGAGCGAGTGGCAGGAGTTGAACACTGCATCTTCGACCGGGAAGGCCAACATTCTGACGTTGAACTACACTCGCGGGGCGTCCCCTTGCGGCGACTGCGAAAAACATAGCACCGCAGTGCTCCGAGCGCACCGGTCTCCTACGGTGAAACCCGTAGTCGCGACGGGGCGGGCAGGCCGAGCCTCTCGGAGGGCCGGGCTCCGGCGCAGCGGGATCCGGTCGCTGATACGGGCAAACACGTACCCGCTCCTGCCGCCCGAACCCCGAGAATCCGCGCTTGCCGGGCCGCCGGCGGAAGGGGGTCTCCGCGTGCCTCTAGGGTCTGCGGCATGGGACAGACCGGGGCGAGGGGGACCAGTGCGTGGGGGCGCCGGACGTTCTTGGGGGCGTCCGGGCTGGCACTGGGGGCCCTGCTGACGTCATGCGAGGCGACGCCGGAGCCGGTCCGCCCCGCGGGCGCCCTAAGCGTCGAGCCCGGCCCCGACGGCATCCTCCTGGACTACGTCGAGTCGCGCGACGG